>NZ_JBEZOK010000004.1:166572-166716 GCF_040706515.1 Streptomyces sp. NPDC047880
GGGTCTGCGCACCGGCAGCGGACTGACTCGCCGAACCCTCCGAGGCCGAACGGGCCCGACGCGGAGCAGCCGGACCGTCCACTCCGGCTGTCGGGGTCTGCGCACCGGCAGCGGACTGACTCGCCGAACCCTCCGACGCCGCGT
>NZ_JBEZOK010000004.1:166811-371614 GCF_040706515.1 Streptomyces sp. NPDC047880
CGAACGGGCCCGACGCGGAGCAGCCGGACCGTCCACTCCGGCTGTCGGGGTCTGCGCACCGGCAGCGGACTGACTCGCCGAACCCTCCGACGCCGAACGGGCCCGACGCGGAGCAGCCGGACCGTCCACTCCGGCTGTCGGGGGCTGCGCACCGGCAGCGGACTGACTCGCCGAACCCTCCGACGCCGAGCGGGTGCGTCGTACGGGGCGTTCTCCCGCTGGGCGTGCGGCGCCTCGGGCCGGGCGTTCGCCTGCTGCGCGGCCTGCGCCTCGGGCGGGGGCCGGTGGGAGTTGGCCCTTGAGGGGGCCCCATTCGTTGGGGTCGGGGACGCCGGGCGGGAGCATCTGGCGTCGCTTGGGGCCACCGTGTTCCGACTCGCCCGGTTCCTTCGCGCCGGGCCAGGCCTTGGCGACGCGGGCGGCCAGGACGAAGTCCTTGCGCAGGGGGTGGCCTTCGAAGTTCTCGGGCAGGAGCAGGTGATCCAGCGCCGGGTGGCCTTCGAAGGTGATGCCGAACATCTCGTGCGTCTCGCGTTCGTGCCAGGCGGCACCCGCGTAGACCTCGATCGCCGAGGGCAGGGTGGGGGCCTCGTGCGGGATGGTCGTGCGCAGCAGGAGGCGTCGTAGAGGGGCGAGCGCGGCGACGTGAGCGGCGACGCGGAAGCCGGTGCCGGGTTCGTCGACTGCGCTCAGCCAGTCGAAGTAGGTGCAGCCGAGGCGGTCGCGGGCGGTCTCCAGGGCGGTGATCCAGGCCGCCGGGGGGACGTCGACCGTCAGGACCTCGTAGGACTCCTCGGCGGTGGCGTCCGCGCCGAAGAGCTCCTCGGCGTCGGCGGGCAGCCAGCCGGCGGCGGTCATCGGCCCTCCCCCGCGGTCGGGCCCGCTGCGGGCGGCTGCACCAGTCCGCTCTGCAGCGCCGCGGCCGAGGGGCGCTCCGAACCGCTGCCGTAGCGCTCCCCCAGCGACTCGCGGGCGATCTTCTCCTGGAGCTTGAGGATGCCCTGGAGCAGCGCCTCGGGGCGGGGCGGGCAGCCGGGGACGTAGACGTCGACGGGGATGATCTGGTCGACGCCCTTGGTGACGGAGTAGGAGTCCCAGTAGGGGCCGCCGCAGTTGCTGCAGGCGCCGAAGGAGATGACGTACTTCGGTTCCGGCATCTGCTCGTAGAGGCGTTTCACGGCCGGGGCCATCTTGTCGGTGACCGTGCCGGAGACGACCATCAGGTCGGCCTGGCGGGGGCCCGGGGCGAACGGGATGACGCCGAGGCGGATGAAGTCGTGGCGGGCCATCGATGCGGCGATGAACTCGATCGCGCAGCAGGCGAGGCCGAAGTTGAAGACCCAGAGGGAGTAGCGGCGGCCCCAGTTGAGGACGACCTTCATCGGCTCGGGGGCCAGGCGGGCCAGGGCGCCCAGCCGCTTGGGCTCCGGCAGCAGAACAGGCTCGGACACCGCGGGGTTCACGTCCATGCCAGGACGCCCTTCTTGTAGGCGTAGAGCAGGCCGACCGCCAGGAAGCCGAGGAAGATGAACATCTCGGCCAGGGTCGTCGCGCCGTAGCCGGGGGCGGCGAAGACGGTCGCCCAGGGGAACAGGAAGATCGAGTCGACGGCGAAGATCACGTAGAGGAAGGCGTACACGTAGTAGCGGACCTGGGTGTGGGCCCAGCCCTCGCCGACGGGGTCCACGCCGCACTCGTACGTCAGGAGTTTCTCGGGGGTGGGGACCACGGGCCGCAGCAGGCGGCCGGCCCCGAAGGCGACGGCGACGAACAGCACGCCGATCACGGCGAGCAGTCCGACGACCGAGTAGGACTGGAAGTAGTCCGCCGCGACGACGGTCGTGGTGACGACGGTCGGTTCCGGCACGTCCGTCCCTCGCTCCCTCAAAATTCGGACTGGATCCTGCGACGATGCTGCGGCTCACGGGGACGCAGCCGTTCGACGATCTGTACGCACGGGAGTCTAGGCCCTGATAAGGGCAGGGTAAGCAGCCCGTCACCGCCCGGCACAAGGGGGTGGGGTTTTCCTCAGTCGATCGTGGCGGTCCCCCTCATGGCGCGGCGGCCCGCCGCCGGGCACGCTGACGCACATGACCCAACACATCCCGTCCCCGGGCACGACGGAGGCCCGGTCGGCCGCAGGGCCGGACGACCGTCCGCCGCCGGCCCGGCTCGCCTATGACCGGCACACCTGGAAGGAGATCGCACACCTGCTCAGCGACCTTCCGGTCGCGCTGTTCGGTTTCACCTATGTCGTGACGATGCTGTCCACCGGTTTCGGGCTGACCGTCACGGTGGTCGGGTTCCCGCTGCTCGCGATCGGACTCGCGGGCGCACGGCAGTTGGGCAGGCTGGAGCGGGCGCGGGCGCGGGCGCTGCTCGGGGTGCGGATCGAGGAGCCGAGCCGGCTGCGGCTGCGCGGCGGGGGCAGCTTCGTCCAGCGGCTGTGGATGCAGCTGAAGGATCCGGTGGGCTGGCGCACGGTGCTGTACGAGTTCATCCGGCTGCCCTGGGGTGTGCTCACCTTCACGGTCACGCTGGTGTCGTTGTTCGTGCTGTGGCCGGTGCTGCCGTTCATCGCGCGGGGGCTGACCAACGCCGACCGGGCCATGGTGCGGGCGCTGCTGTCGCCCTCCGACGAGCTGGAGCGGCGGATCGCCGAGCTGGAGTCGGACCGGGGGGTCGTGGTGGACACGGCCGCGGCCGACCTGCGGCGCATCGAGCGGGATCTGCACGACGGGGCGCAGGCGCGGCTGGTCAATCTGGCGATGGGGCTGGGCCTGGCCAAGGAGAAGGTGATGGAGGACCCCGACGCGGCGGCCGCGATGGTCGAGGAGGCGCACGGCGAGGTGAAGCTGGCGCTCCAGGAGTTGCGGGATCTGGCGCGCGGCATCCATCCGGCGGTTCTGACCGACCGCGGTCTGGACGCGGCACTGTCGTCGGTCGCCACGCGCTGCACGGTCCCGGTGAAGGTGTCGGTCGACCTGCCGGAGCGGCCGGCCGCGGCCATCGAAGGCATCGCGTACTTCACCGTCTCGGAGCTGCTGCAGAACGTCAGCAAGCACAGCGGGGCGAGATCGGCCTCGGTGGATGTGTGGCGGACCAACACCCGGCTGCTCATTCAGGTGTGGGACGACGGGGGTGGGGGTGCGAGCCTCGACGGCGGTACGGGGATGAAGGGCCTGGCGGAGCGGCTGGACGCCGTCGACGGCCTGTTCGTCCTGGAGTCGCCCGAGGGCGGCCCGACGACGGTCACGGCGGAGCTGCCGTGGCGTGACCGGTCGGGGGCCGCGGGGTAGGGAAAACCCCCCGTGCAAGACGCCGACGGACTCCATGGTCCGCCGACCTGCGGCGGAGCAGGGTGGAGGTACGAGAGCACAGCCGCGGGACGAGGAGAAGGACGACGCCGATGGCCACGGAGTACGGACAGGGGTACGGGTTCGACAGCGGGTCCGGGTTCCCGGGGAGCACCGAACGGCGGCACCGGCTGCCGGCCGCGCTGCGGGCGCCGGTCGAGCTCCGCACCTGGCGGGAACTCGCCCATGTGCTGCTCGGCCTGCCGGTCGGCGTCCTGCTGTTCACCTACGCGGTCACGATGGTGTCGCTGGGGGTGGGACTGCTGGTGACGTTCCTCGGCATACCGGTGCTGGCGGCGGGGCTCGCCGGGTGCCGCGGCCTGGGGGCGCTGGAGCGGATGCGGGCGCGGGGGCTGCTGGGTCTGGAGGTGGCCGAGCCGGAGCCGCTGCGGACGAAGAAGCCGGGCGCGATGGCGTGGATGGGGGCCGTCCTCAAGAGCGGCGCCTCGTGGCGGGCCCTGCTGTACGCGGTGCTGCATCTGCCGTGGGCGGTGTTCTCGTTCGTCGTCTCCGTGAACGTGTGGGCGCTCGGCTGGGGGCTGCTGACGTATCCGCTGTGGTTCTGGGTGTTCCCGGTGTACGCCGGTCAGGACGGGATCCAGCTGTACGGCGACGAGGCGCATCTGATCTACCTCGGCAACCCCTTCGAGATCACGGTGACCGCGCTGGTGGGTCTGCTGTTCACGATCGCCACGCCGTGGATCGTGCGGGCGCTGACGACGGTGGACCGGGTGATGGTGCACGGGCTGCTCGGGCCGTCGCGGCTGGCGTCGCGGGTGGTGGAGCTGGAGTCGGACCGGGGGGTCGTGGTCGACACGGCCGCGGCCGACCTGCGGCGCATCGAGCGGGATCTGCACGACGGGGCGCAGGCCCGGCTGGTGGCGCTGGCGATGGATCTGGGGCTGGCGAAGGAGAAGCTGCAGGAGGATCCGCGGGCTGCCGCGCGGATGGTGGACGAGGCGCACGGCGAGGTGAAGACGGCGTTGCAGGAGCTGCGGGACCTGGCCCGGGGGATTCATCCGGCGGTGCTGACGGACCGCGGGCTGGACGCGGCGCTGTCGGCGGTGGCGTCGCGGTGCACGGTGCCGGTTCAGGTAGAGGTGGACCTGGCGGAGCGGCCGGCGCCGGCGATCGAGGGGATCGCGTACTTCACGGTCTCGGAGCTGTTGCAGAACGTCAGCAAGCACGCGCGGGCCACGTGGGCGGGCGTGGAGGTGTGGCGGACGGAGAACCGGCTGATGCTGCTGGTCGTGGACAACGGCGTGGGCGGGGCCGATGTGTCCCGGGGGTCGGGTCTTGCGGGGCTGGCGGATCGGCTCGGCGCGGTGGACGGGATTCTGGTGGTGGACTCGCCGGTGGGCGGGCCGACGCGGGTGACCGCGGAGTTGCCGTGGCGGGGAGCGCATGTGCGGTGACCTCCGGCCAGGGGGCTCCGCCGGGGCGCCGCCCCGGTGACCCCGCCTGGGGGTCCGCCCCCTGGACCCCCCGCCCTCGCCCACCCGCCACGGTCGAACAGGAAGCAAGGCCCCCAGAAAAGCAGGGCCCCTCCCGATTCCGTCGTGCAAGAAACCGCTCCTCCCCCCATCCACCCCCCGGCCCTGGAATGCTGGACCCGTCGCACGGGTGGGCGCGGGGCCGTTGTGGGCCGCGGACGGGCGGCATCGGGCTCTGGGGGGCCGGACATCGTGGAGGACAGGGTGCGGGTGGTCATCGCCGAGGATTCAGTGCTGCTCAGAGAGGGCCTGACCCGGCTGCTGACCGACCGCGGACACGACGTGGTCGCCGGTGTGGGTGACGGCGAGGCGCTGATCAAGACCATCACGGAGTTCGACGCGCAGGGCGAGCTGCCGGACGTGGTCGTGGCGGACGTGCGGATGCCGCCGACGCACACCGACGAGGGGGTGCGGGCGGCGGTGCAGCTGCGCAAGGCGCACCCGGGCCTCGGAGTGCTGGTGCTGTCGCAGTACGTGGAGGAGCGTTACGCCACGGAGCTGCTCGCGGGGTCCAGCCGCGGTGTGGGTTACCTGCTGAAGGACCGGGTCGCCGAGGTGCGGGAGTTCGTGGACGCGGTGGTCCGGGTTGCGGAGGGCGGTACGGCGCTCGACCCGGAGGTGGTCGCGCAGTTGCTGGGCCGCAGCCGCAAGCAGGACGTGCTGGCGGGGCTCACCCCGCGGGAGCGGGAGGTGCTGGGGCTGATGGCCGAGGGGCGGACGAACTCGGCGATCGCGCGGCAGCTCGTGGTCAGCGACGGGGCGGTCGAGAAGCATGTCAGCAACATCTTCCTGAAGCTGGGGCTGTCCCCGAGCGAGGGCGATCACCGCCGGGTCCTGGCCGTGCTGACGTATCTCAACTCCTGACGTTCACGATCGCCGACCCCGGAAACCCGGACAAAGACGGATGCATGGTCAGACCGAAGTCGTGTCCAAGATGCGAATGACCCGCAGAAGGCGGCCCTTGCGGTCGTAGTGTTGATCCTGGGAGGGCCTGCGGGAAGGCCTGTCCCGGACAGCGTCCTCGAGGGAGGTCCAGTTCAGTGACCAGCCAGGTCAGTAGCCCAGCGGAGCAGGCCGACGAAGCAGTCGTAGGAGAGCAGCGCAAAGCGGCGGGGGCGAAGGATGTCCGCCGTCTCGACCGGGTGATCATCAGGTTCGCGGGGGACTCGGGTGACGGTATGCAGCTCACCGGTGACCGTTTCACCTCGGAGACCGCGTCGTTCGGCAACGACCTGTCGACGCTGCCGAACTTCCCGGCCGAGATCCGGGCGCCCGCCGGAACCCTGCCGGGTGTGTCGTCCTTCCAGTTGCACTTCGCCGACCACGACATCCTCACGCCCGGTGACGCGCCGAACGTGCTGGTGGCGATGAACCCGGCCGCGCTGAAGGCGAACATCGGCGACCTGCCGCGCGGCGCCGAGGTGATCGTCAACACGGACGAGTTCACCAAGCGGGCGATGCAGAAGGTCGGCTACGAGACGTCCCCGCTGGAGGACGGGTCGCTGGACGGCTACCACCTGCACCCCGTGCCGCTGACCACGCTCACGGTCGAGGCACTCAAGGAGTTCGACCTCAGCCGCAAGGAGGCCGAGCGCAGCAAGAACATGTTCGCGCTGGGCCTGCTGAGCTGGATGTACCACCGGCCCACCGAGGGCACGGAGAAGTTCCTGAAGTCGAAGTTCGCGAAGAAGCCCGGCATCGCGGCGGCCAACATCGCGGCGTTCCGGGCCGGCTGGAACTTCGGCGAGACGACGGAGGACTTCGCCGTCTCCTACGAGGTCGCCCCCGCGGCCACGGCGTTCCCGCCGGGTGTCTACCGCAACATCTCCGGCAACCTCGCCCTGTCGTACGGGCTGGTCGCGGCGAGCCGGCAGGCGGATCTGCCGCTGTACCTGGGGTCGTACCCGATCACTCCGGCGTCGGACATCCTGCACGAGCTGAGCAAACACAAGAACTTCGGCGTGCGGACCTTCCAGGCGGAGGACGAGATCGCAGGCATCGGGGCCGCGCTGGGCGCGGCCTTCGGTGGTTCGCTGGCCGTGACCACGACGAGCGGTCCGGGTGTGGCGCTGAAGTCGGAGACGATCGGCCTCGCGGTCTCCCTGGAGCTGCCGCTGCTGGTCGTGGACATCCAGCGCGGCGGCCCGTCGACGGGTCTGCCCACCAAGACCGAGCAGGCGGACCTGCTCCAGGCGATGTACGGGCGCAACGGCGAGGCGCCGGTGCCGGTGGTCGCGCCGCGCACCCCGGCGGACTGTTTCGACGCCGCGCTGGAGGCGGCGCGGATCGCGCTGACGTACCGCACGCCGGTGTTCCTGCTGTCCGACGGCTATCTGGCCAACGGCTCCGAGCCGTGGCGGATCCCGGACATCGAGGAGCTGCCGGACCTGCGGGTTCAGTTCGCCCAGGGGCCGAACCACACGCTCGACGACGGCTCCGAGGTGTTCTGGCCGTACAAGCGGGACCCGCAGACGCTGGCCCGCCCGTGGGCGATCCCGGGCACGCCGGGCCTGGAGCACCGGATCGGCGGCATCGAGAAGCAGGACGGCACGGGCAACATCTCCTACGACCCGGCCAACCACGACTTCATGGTGCGCACCCGGCAGGCGAAGATCGACGGCATCGACGTCCCGGACGTCGAGGTGGACGACCCTTCCCCGAGCTCTCAACTTCGTTCGGGCAGGGGAGGCCCCGACGGGGCCAGGACGCTGGTGCTGGGCTGGGGCTCGACGTACGGGCCGATCACGGCGGCGGTGCGGCGGCTGCGCAGAGCCGGGGAGTCCGTCGCACAGGCGCACCTGCGCCATCTCAACCCCTTCCCGCGGAATCTGGGTTCCGTGCTGGAGCGTTACGACAAGGTGGTGATCCCCGAGATGAACCTCGGGCAGCTCGCCACGCTCATCCGGGCGAAGTACCTGGTCGACGCCCACTCGTACACCCAGGTCAACGGCATGCCGTTCAAGGCGGAGCAGCTCGCCGCGGCTCTGAAGGAGGCCATCGATGGCTGAGACGTCCACGCACGGCACGGGCACCATCGAGGCGCTTTCCCTCGTCCCCAAGGCCGAGGGCAGGCAGTCGATGAAGGACTTCAAGTCCGACCAGGAAGTGCGCTGGTGCCCCGGCTGCGGTGACTACGCCATCCTCGCCGCGGTGCAGGGCTTCATGCCGGAGTTGGGGCTGGCGAAGGAGAACATCGTCTTCGTCTCGGGCATCGGCTGCTCCTCACGCTTCCCGTACTACATGAACACGTACGGGATGCACTCCATCCACGGCCGCGCCCCGGCCATCGCCACGGGTCTGGCGAGCTCCCGCCGGGACCTGTCGGTGTGGGTCGTCACCGGTGACGGCGACGCGCTGTCGATCGGCGGCAACCATCTGATCCACGCGCTGCGCCGCAACGTCAACCTCAAGATCCTGCTGTTCAACAACCGGATCTACGGTCTGACCAAGGGCCAGTACTCGCCGACCTCCGAGGTCGGGAAGATCACGAAGTCGACGCCGATGGGCTCGCTGGACGCGCCGTTCAACCCGGTGTCGCTGGCGCTCGGCGCGGAGGCGTCCTTCGTGGCCCGGACGGTGGACTCCGACCGCAAGCACCTGACGGAGGTACTGCGCCAGGCCTCCGCCCACCAGGGCACGGCGCTGATCGAGATCTACCAGAACTGCAACATCTTCAACGACGGCGCCTTCGACGCCCTGAAGGACAAGCAGCAGGCCGAGGAGGCCGTGATCCGGCTGGAGCACGGCAAGCCGATCCGCTTCGGCACGGACCTGGCCAAGGGTGTCGTGAGGGACCCGCTGACCGGCGATCTGAAGGTGGTGGCGGTGACGCCGGAGAACGAGGACCGGGTGCTCGTCCACGACGCGCACTCCCCGTCCCCGACCACGGCGTTCGCGCTGTCCCGCCTCGCCGACCCGGACACGCTGCATCACACGCCGATCGGTGTCCTGCGCTCCGTCGAGCGGCCCGTCTACGACACGCAGATGGCCGACCAGCTGGACACCGCGATCGAGCAGCACGGCAAGGGTGACCTGGGTGCGCTGCTGGCGGGCGGCGACACCTGGACGGTCGTGGGCTGACCTTCCGTCCGCCCACGAGGCCCGGGACCGCTAGGAGGCGGCCCGGGCCTCGTCGTATGCCCGCCGCGCCTTCTCCACGTCGTCCATGCGCCGGTGCGTCCACGCCGCGAGGGCCCGGACCTGTTCGGCGGCCTCGCGGCCCAGGTCGGTGAGGGAGTAGTCGACGCGGGGCGGGATGACGGGTTTGGCGTCGCGATGGACGAGACCGTCCCGTTCCAGGGTCTGGAGAGTCTGGGTCAGCATCTTCTCGCTGACGCCCCGGCTTCCGTAGGCGCTGATCGCGCGGCGCAGTTCGCTGAAGCGGTAGGGGCGGTCCAGGAGCTCGGTCAGGACGAGCACGCCCCAGCGGCTGGTGACGTGCTCCAGGACCAGCCGGTACGGGCACAGGGCCTCGTTGTCACTTACCGAACCACTTACTGCCATGCCAGTACCTTACTTCAAAGTGGGTACTTTCCATTAGTTAGCGCATGCCCTAGCGTTAGTGGCAACGCACCCCACAAGGAGAGACCCCACCATGAGCATCGTCGTCACCGGAGCCACCGGACACCTCGGCCGTCACGTCGTGGAGCAGTTGCTGGAGAAGGTCCCGGCCGGGCAGATCACCGCGGTCGTGCGCAGCGCGGAGAAGGCCGCCGACTTCGCGGACCGCGGCGTGAAGGTCGCCCTCGCCGACTACAACGACCCCGCCTCGTACGACGGCCTCTTCTCCGCCGGTGACAAGGTGCTGCTGATCTCCGGCAACGAGTTCGACAAGGGCCGCGTGCAGCAGCACAAGGTCGTCATCGACGCCGCCGAGGCCGCCGGTGTCGCCCTGCTCGCCTACACCAGCGCCCCCGGCACCCTGACCGCCGCGCTGGCCGACGACCACCGCGGCACCGAGGAGATCCTGCTGGCCTCCGGCGTGCCCTACGCGCTGCTGCGCAACGGCTGGTACCACGAGAACTACACCGAGAACCTCGCCCCGGTACTGGAGCACGACGCGGTCGTCGCCGCGGCCGGCGAGGGCAAGGTCTCCTCCGCCGCACGCGCCGACTATGCCGCCGCCGCCGTGGCCGTGCTGACGGGCGAGGGGCACGAGAACAAGACGTACGAACTGGGCGGCGACACCCCCTGGAGCTTCGCCGAGTACGCGGCCGAGCTGAGCCGGCAGACCGGCAAGGAGATCGCCTACAACGCCGTCTCCCCCGACGCCCTGGCGGGCATCCTGACCGGCGCGGGCCTGCCCGAGCAGTTCGCCCGGATCCTCGCGGGTGTGGACGTCTCCATCGAGAAGGGCGAGCTGGTCGTCTCCTCCGGTGACCTGTCCCGTCTGATCGGCCGCCCGACCACCCCGTTCTCCGAGGCCATCGCCGCCGCGCTCAAGGGCTGACGCCCCCTCCCGCGCTCCCGCCCCCGGATGTCATGACCGTATGCCGATACGGGCATGACATCCGGGGGCGCCCGGCGTTACCGTCGTGAACGCGGACGCATGCCAGGCGCGAAGGAGGGACACGTGAGCGGCAAGCCGAGGGGTGAGCGGCACATAGGACTGCTGAACGGCTTCGCGGCCTACGGGATGTGGGGGCTCGTCCCCCTGTTCTGGCCCCTGCTGAAGCCGGCCGGAGCGGTGGAGATCCTGGCCCACCGGATGGTGTGGTCGCTGGTCTTCGTGGGCGCCGCGCTGCTGGTGCTGCGCCGCTGGGCCTGGGCCGGTGAGCTGTTGCGGCACCCCCGCAAGCTGGTGTTGATCACGGTCGCCGCGGCGGTCATCACCGTCAACTGGGGGCTGTACATCTGGTCCGTGAACTCCGGGCACGTCGTCGAGGCCTCACTCGGGTACTTCATCAACCCGCTGGTCACCATCGCGATGGGCGTGCTGCTGCTCAAGGAACGGCTGCGGCCGGTGCAGTGGGCGGCGGTCGGGACCGGCTGCGCGGCGGTCGTCGTGCTGACCGTCGGGTACGGCCGGCCCCCGTGGATCTCGCTCTGCCTCGCGTTCTCCTTCGCCACGTACGGGCTGGTGAAGAAGAAGGTGGGCCTCGGCGGCATCGAGTCGCTGGCCGCCGAGACCGCGATCCAGTTCCTGCCCGCGCTCGGCTTCCTGATGTGGCTCTCCGCGCGGGGCGACTCCACCTTCGCGACCGAGGGCGCGGGGCACGCGGCGCTGCTCGCCTCGGCCGGCATCGTCACCGCGCTCCCCCTGGTCTGCTTCGGCGCGGCCGCCATCCGCGTGCCCCTGTCCACCATCGGCCTGCTGCAGTACCTGACGCCGGTCTTCCAGTTCCTGCTCGGCATCCTCTACTTCCACGAGGAGATGCCGCCGGAGCGCTGGGCCGGGTTCGCGCTGGTGTGGCTGGCGTTGACGCTGCTCACCTGGGACGCGTTGCGTGCCGCACGCCGGGCCTCCCGGACACTCACCAGTGAGAGCAGCGTGCCCAGCACCACCAGGGCGAGCGGCACGGTCAGTGCCGCGCGGAACGCCGAGAGCGTGGCCTCCGGGCCGGACCCGGTGGACGCCAGGCCGTAGACCGCCGTCACCGCCGAGATGCCGATGGCGGAGCCGAACTGCGTCGCCGTCGTCAGCAGCCCGCCGGCCAGACCCTGCTCCGACTCCGCCACCCCGTCCGTCGCCGCGATCGTCAGCGGCCCGAAGGCCAGGGCAAAGGCGAGGCCGCTGAGCAGCAGGGTCGGGAACATCATGGCGTAGGACCACTCCATGCCGACCGGCAGGAACAGCGCGTACGAGGCCACGGCCAGCAGGAAACCGCCGGTGATCACCCGTGCGTGGCCGAAGCGGGTGACCAGCCGGGGCGTGAGCGTCGGGGCGAGGACGGCGTCGATGCCCGTGACGACCAGGGCCACCGCCGTCTGCAGGGACGACCAGCCGCGCAGTTCCTGCAGGTAGAGCGTGACGACGAACTGGAAGCCGAAGAAGGCGCCGAGGAAGAGCAGCGCCCCGAGGTCGGCGCGTACGGCCGGGCTCCAGCGCAGCAGGCCGAGCCGGACGAGCGGGTCGGGGCAGCGGCGTTCGACCACGACGAAGGCGCCGGCCAGCAGGACGGCCGCGAGACCGGAGGCCAGGGTGAGCGGCCAGTGGTGCAGGCCGTGCTCCAGGCGTACGACGGTGTAGGCGGCCAGCAGCATGGCCCCGGCGGCGGTGATCGCTCCGGGGAGGTCGAAGGTGCGCCGGAGCCGCGGCGGGGCGTCCTGCCGGGGGATCAGGCGTCCGGCGACGACGAGCAGGGCGGCGGCCAGCAGCACCGGCGCGAAGAACACCCAGCGCCAGCCGATCTCGGTGAGCAGACCGCCGATCACCAGGCCGAGGGAGAAGCCGGCCGCGCCCGTCCCGGCGAAGACCAGCACGGCCTTGTTGCGCTGCGGGCCCTCCTCGTACGTGGTGGTGATCAGGGAGAGCGCCGCCGGGGTCATGAAGGCGGCGGCGACACCGGTGACGAACCGGGCGACGATCAGCATCCAGCCGTCCGTGGCGAGGCCGCCGAGCCCCGAGAAGGCGAGGAAGACGGTCAGCCAGAGCAGGAACATCCGCCGCCGTCCGAGGAGGTCGGCGGCGCGCCCGCCCAGCAGGGTGAAGCCGGCGTAGCCGAGCACGTAGCCGCTCATCACCCAGGCCGCGGTGCCGGTGGCCAGGCCCAGGTCGGCGCGGACGGCCGGGATCGCCACCGCCATCATCGCGACGTCGATGCCTTCGAGGAAGATCGTTCCGCACAGAACGAGCAGCAGCGCCCAGGCACGGGTGCCCATGAGTCAACACTCCTCCGGTCGGGGACGGTTACGCAAGCGAGGGTCAGTTCCCTCTTGTAACCAAGGCTCACCCTGCGGCAGCATCGACGGACATGGAAGAAGGCACTTCGAAGTCACCGAGTCACTGCCGGGGCACCGTGGACCACGGCGACGCCGACCCCTTCCAGTGGGACACCCGCGAGGACTGCCAGGTCCGGCAGATCCTCGACCGGATCGCCGACAAGTGGTCACTGCTGGTCATCGCGCTGCTGGAGAACCGGCGGCTGCGCTTCACGGAGCTGCGCCGGGAGATCGACGGGGTCAGCCAGCGGATGCTGACCGTGACGCTGCGCTCGCTGGAGCGGGACGGCCTGGTGAAACGGACGGTGCACCCGGTGGTGCCGCCGCGGGTCGAGTACGAGCTGACCTCCCTCGGCAGGACGCTGCACGCCACGATCCAGTCCCTGGTGACCTGGACGGAGCAGCACCAGGAGGAGATCGCGGCGGCCCGGACCGCGTACGACACCCGTGCGGCCCAGGCCCCGGAGGCCACGGCTCCGTAGGAGCGCGGCGGGCGCAGGGCGGGCGACGAGCGGGTGGTCGCCCGGCCCGGGCGACCAGGCCGGAGGGTTCGCGCAGCACTTCCCGGCGGGTGAGGGCGCCGGGGCCGCCCGTCGTCGTCAGCGCCGGCACAAGACGCCGGGATCGAAGCGGTAGGGCTTATAAGTGGGGACATGACGCAGACACCCGCATCGCCCACGCCCGTGCACTGGAAACTCGTCATCGACGCGAACGACCCGCACGCCCAGGCCGACTTCTGGGCCGCCGCCCTGAGGTACGAGGTCGAGGACAACAGCGCCCTCATCGGGAAGCTGCTCGGCTTCGGCGCCCTGCCCGAGGAGGCCACGGTCGACTTCCACGGCCGCCGCGCCTTCCGGGACCTGGTCGCCGTACGGCACCCCGAGGACCCCTTCGAGGAAGAGAGCGGCACCGGGCTGGGGCGGCGGCTGCTGTTCCAGCGGGTGCCGGAGGCCAAGTCGGTCAAGAACCGGCTGCATCTCGATCTGCACCCGGGCGAGGGCCGGCGCGACCAGGAGGTCGCACGACTGGAGGGACTCGGGGCCAGTGCGCTGCGGCGGGTGAAGGAACAGGGCGGCGAGTGGGTCGTGATGGCGGACCCGGAGGGCAACGAGTTCTGCGTGCAGTGACCCGCGCGGCGGAGGTCGGTGCTCCGTAACGCCCTGGCCGAATACGTACCTTGACGGAGAGTCAGTACCAGCTTCACCATCCAGGCACCCCATTCACTGTGGGCGGCCCGTGGACACCCCACGGGCCGCCCGACGGAATCCGGAGCCCCCACATGAAGCTCTCCGTTTCCGCGCGCGCCGTCGCCGCAGGCGGCATGGCAACCGCCATGCTCCTGACCGGCGGTGCCGTGGCGGACGCCGCGTCATCCGCTCCCTCCAGATCCGCCGCCGCCCCGGACATCCCCGTGGCGAACGTCAAGACCCACCTGTCCCAGCTGCAGTCCATAGCCACCGCCAACGGCGGCAACCGGGCGCACGGCCGGGCCGGGTACAAGGCCTCCCTCGACTACATCAAGGCCAAGCTGGACGCGGCCGGATACACCACCACGATCCAGCAGTTCACCGCCTCCAGCCGCACCGGCTACAACCTCGTCGCCGACTGGCCGGGCGGCGACGCGAACCGGGTCGTGATGGCCGGCTCGCATCTCGACAGCGTCACCTCCGGACCCGGCATCAACGACAACGGCTCGGGCTCCGCCGCCGTCCTGGAGACCGCCCTGGCCGTGTCCCGGGCGCAGTACAAGCCCACCAAGCACCTGCGGTTCGCCTGGTGGGGAGCGGAGGAGCTGGGCCTGGTCGGCTCCCGCTACTACGTCAACCGGCTGGCCACCGGCGACCGTTCGAGGATCAGCGCCTATCTGAACTTCGACATGATCGGCTCCCCGAACCCCGGCTACTTCGTCTACGACGACGACCCGGCGATCGAGAAGACCTTCAAGGACTACTTCGCCGGCATCGGCGTCCCGACCGAGATCGAGACCGAGGGCGACGGCCGTTCCGACCACGCGCCCTTCAAGAGCGCGGGTGTGCCGGTGGGCGGACTGTTCACCGGGGCGAGCCGGACGAAGACGGCGGCGCAGGCGACCAAGTGGGGCGGTACGGCCGGGCAGTCGTTCGACCGCTGCTACCACTCCTCCTGCGACACGACCGCCAACATCAACGACACCGCCCTGAACCGCAACAGCGACGCCCTCGCGTACGCGGTGTGGGGGCTGTCGGAGTAGCCCCCTGCCCCACGGCTACTGCTTGCGGGCGCGTTCGGTGAGTCGGCCCATGCGGGCACGGGCCGACTCCAGCTGCTCGACCTCCTCGGCGGCGGGGCCGTCCTCGGCGGCGAGTTCCGTCCACAGGCCGATCAGGTCGCGCCCGAGCTCCAGCCCGAGCGCCGGGTCGCGCACGGCGCGCCAGGCGGTGGCCGCGCTCTCCACGTTGCCGTACGCGGCCTCCGCGTCGCCCGCGCGGCGATGGGCACCTGCCAGGTCGAGCGACAGCCGGAAGGCGCGGAGCGGGTCACCGGCCAAGTAGGCGATGTAAGCGGTGAGTTCGCCCAGCCGGAGCACCTCCGGGTGCTCCGGCCCCAGCGTCCCCGACGCCTGCACGAGGGTCTGTTCCGCCAGAGCGGCGGCCGCTTCGATCCTGCCCTCCTTCACCGCTTCGTTGATCCGTCCGACCGGCTCCGCGAGGAGCGCGGGCGCGTTGGACTCGCCCGGGGCGGTGAGGGGTTCGTCCCCGAGCACGGCCTCCGCGACGGCGTCGAAGCCCCGGGGAGGGGTGGGCTTGGGGTCGGGGTCGGCGGCCATCAGGACGTCTTCCGGGACCGGCGCGGGGCGCGGAGCCGGCCGGGCGTCGGGGACCGGGAGCGGCCTGGCGTCCATGGGCGGGGGCGGGCCGAAGGCGCCGGTGGGCGGAGCGACGGTGCCGGGCGGCGTCGCCGCGTCCGGGGCCGGGGGCGCGTCCTGCGGCGCGGGTTCCGCCGACTCCGGTACGGCTCGCAGCTCGAAGGTCGGTACGGGTTCGGCGGGCGGCTGCGGCTCGGGCACGGTCCGCAACCGGAACGTCGGGGCGGAGCCGTGGCCGGGCTCGGGCACGGGACGCAGCACGTGCGTGGCCCTGTCGCCCGGCGGGTGCGGCGGCTCGGACGGCGGCGCCGCGATGTCAGCGCCTGGAACCTGCTGCGGCCCCTGTGTGGACGCGGCCTCGGCGACTCGGGCCTGCTGCGGCCCCTGCGCGCTCGCCGTGTCGGTCGCTCGGGCCTGCTGCGGCCCCTGTGTGGACGCGGCCTCCGTGACTCGGGCCTGCTGCGGCCCCTGCGCGGTCGTCGCTTCGGAGCCCCTGGGGTGCTGCTGCCGGGGTGGGGGCGTGGCGATCGGCTCGGACGTGAAGTGGCTGGAGCCGTCCGGGTCGACCTGGAGCGGGACGACGTAGCCGATGCGCTCGTCGCGGATCGTCGCGAGGACGGGATGGCCGGTGGCGAGGGCGATGTGGTGGAGGCGGTTCAGGACGGCCCGCTGGATCTCCTCACCGGGGGCCGCGAAGACCGGGACCCCTCCGACGGAGGCCCCGTCGGTCACCCCGGCCGCTCCCCCGCCCACGTCCGTGCCGGCCCCGGGGACATGGACGTCGATCGGCGCCGCCGGGGTCGCCGCGTGCGCGGCCTGATTCTGTTCCCGCTTCTTCTCGCGGCTGAGTCGCGACATCGTCCCCTCACTGGGCGTCGTACACCTACTGTCGAGTGTGTCCGCTCGCCCCCGTTTCTCACGTCACCACGGTGTCACAGGCTGGTCCCAAGGACCGTCGGCCCCGGCACGGTCGCCGGGGAGGGCATGAGGACCGGACGTACGAGGGAGGAGAGGGGCATGCACACAGGCATGCGACAGGGGCCCGAGATCTGGCTGCGCGGCCCGGTGACCACCCCGGAGCCGGGGCCGCCGGAGCCCGCGCACGCCCATGCCACGGCGCGGCGTTTCTCCTGGGTCGGCACGCACGGCGGCGCGGGCGTCTCCACCCTCGCCGCGGTCTACGGCGGCCATGACAGCGGCCGTTCCTGGCCCGGGCCCGGCGATCCCCCGTCGGTGCTGCTGGTCGCGCGGACCCACACGGCGGGACTCGACACGGTCGCCGGCGCGGTGGAGCTCTTCCGGCGCGGCCAGGCCCCGCCGGGGCTCGACCTGGACGCCGTCGTCCTCGTGGCGGACGCCCCGGGCCGGCTGCCGCGCCCACTCGCCCAGCGGGTCAGAGCCCTGGAGTCGGTCATCGACGTGTACCGCGTGCCGTGGGTGCCGTCCTGGCGGCTCGGTGAGCCGGGCCGCCCGCCACGTGAGACGGAGGATCTGGCCAGGTTGACGGGAGCGGCACGCTGACGGCCCCGCCCCTGTCGGCCGCGCCCATGTCGGCGGGGGAGATCGCGGCGGCCGTCCGGACCCGGGAGCTGAGCGCGACGGACGCGGTGGCGGCGGCCCTGGCCCGCGTCGAGCGGGCCGATCCGCACCTGTGCGCGTTCGTCGAGGTGTGGGGCGAGGAGGCGTTGCGGCGGGCGGGTGAACTGGACACGCGGCTCAACCGGCGGGGCGCGGATCCGTCCCTGCCGCTGGCGGGTGTGCCCATCGCGGTGAAGGGGCGGCACGGGCTGCGCGCGGCGGAACCGCTGCTCGCGGCCGGCTGTGTGGCCGTGGGGGCCACGTCCGTGCCCGGGCCGGGGACGCCCTGGCAGACGTGGGGGCTCGGGGCCCGGGACCGGACCGTCAATCCGTGGCGGGCCGACCGTACGCCGGGCGGTTCGTCGGCCGGGGCGGCGGCGGCCGTGGCGGCCGGGCTGGTGCCGCTGGCGACGGGCAGTGACGGAGCCGGGTCGGTGCGGATCCCGGCGGCGTGGTGCGGGGTGCTGGGTCTGAAGTCGACCGGTGGGCGGCTGCCGTCGGGCGATCGTACGGGGCTGGCCGTTCCGGGGGTGCTCGCCCGCTCGGCGGGGGACGCCGGGCTGTGGTGGGCGGTGGTGTCCGGGGAGCCGGTGCGGCCGGAGGCGGCCCTGCCCGTCACCGCCGTCTGGTCCCCCGACCTCGGATTCGCCGAACCCGACCCGGAGCCCGTCGCGCTGGCGTGGGCGGCCGTGGAGCGGCTGGTGGCGGCCGGGGTCGTACGGCTCGTACGGCCGCGGGTGCCGCTGCGGCTGGATGACCCCGGGCCGGCCTGGCTCGCCCTGCGGACCCCCGGCGCCGATCCGGCCGGGGCAGAGCGCCTCCGGGCGGAGAACGACCGGCACCTCGCCGGGGTCTTCGGCGAAGCCGAGCTGTTGCTGACCCCGACGGCACCGACCGCCCCGCACGGGCACGCGGGGCCCGGGGACCGTTACTCCACCTCTCTCACCTGGGCGTTCAACCTCAGCGGGCACCCTGCGGTGAGCCTGCCGGCGGGCTTCGGCACCGATGGCTGCCCGGCCGGACTGCAGCTGGTGGCTCCGCACGGGCGGGAGGCACTGCTGCTGGCCGTGGCGCGGAGGGCGGAGCGCGGCTGACGGGCACATCCGGAACTGGCTGACGGGCGCTGAAGGAACCGACCGAGCTGACGGGCGCACCTGGCGCCGACGGGCACCCCTGGCACATTTACTTGCGTACGCATATGATGCACACGCGTGTAATTGATGTACGCCGACTTTGAGGGGCACCCATGACCCGCCGTTTCCTTTTCGTCCTGGGCAGCGCTCGCGCCGAGGGCAACTCAGAGCTGCTGGCCCGCCGGGCCGCCGAACAACTGCCCCCGGACGTCGAGCAGGAGTGGCTCGACCTCACCGCGGTTCCGGTGCCGGACTTCGAGGACCTGCGCCACGACAGCGACCACGTCCGCCCGACCGAGGGCAACGTGGCCCGGCTGCTCGACGCCACGCTCGCGGCGACGGACATCGTGATCGTCACGCCCCTGTACTGGTACTCGGTCTCCGCGCAGACCAAGCGCTACCTCGACTACTGGTCGGGCTGGCTGCGCACGCCGGGCCTGGACTTCAAGGCGACCCTGGCCGGCCGCACCCTGTGGGGCGTCACCGCCCTCGCGCACACGCAGGAGGTGGTCGCCGACCCGCTCGTCGGGACGCTGCACAACTCGGCGGCGTACATGGGGATGCGCTTCGGCGGGGTGCTGCTCGGCAACGGCAGCAAGCCCGGTGACGTGCTGACCGACGACGCGGCCCTGACCCGCGCCAAGACCTTCTTCGCGCAGGAGGCGCCCCCGGCCAGGTTCCTGTACGAGGACTGAGCGCCGGGCCGGGCCCGCGGCCTAGGCGGTGATGTCCTTCGTCGTGAAGCGCGCCCACGCCGCCGACCCGAATACCGCCGCGTACAGGGCCTGCAGCTCGAAGTTCTTCGTCAGGTCGTCCCAGTAGACCGGCTCGCGCATGAGGTCGGCGAAGGACAGCCAGTAGTGGGAGAAAAGGCAGGGCTGGAGGGTGTGCAGCTGCGGGATCTGGTCGAGGATCTGGACCGTGATCAGCAGGCCGACGGTCGTCGCCATCGCCGCGATGCCGCTGCCCGTCAGCGTCGAGACGAACAGGCCGAGCGCGGCGACGCCGATCAGCGAGGCTGCGACGGCCAGGGCGATCAGCAGGGCCCTGACCAGGCCCTCGGCGAAGCCGATCCGGGTGCCGGAGATGGTCGTCAGGTCCCCGAGCGGGAAGAGCAACGCGCCCACCGTCAGCGCGGACACGGCGACCACGAGCGTGGCGGCCAGGCAGAAGACGACGACCGTCGCGTACTTGGTGAGCAGCAGGCGGCTGCGGCCGGCCGGGGCGACCAGGATGTAGCGGAGCGTGCCGGAGCCGGCCTCGCCGGCGATCGCGTCGCCCGCGACGACCCCGACCGCCATGGGCAGGAAGAACGGCAGCGTGGCGGCCAGGGCGGTGAAGACGAGGAACAGGCCGTTGTTGGTGATCTGCGAGATGAAGGCCGGTCCCCCGCCCCCGCCTCCGGGGCCCGCCGGGGAGCCGTCGCTGGTCTCGATCCTCACCGCGATGCCCACGAGGACGGGGACGGCCGCCAGCACCGCGAGCAGGGCCAAGGTGCGCCAGCGGCGGAACGTGGTGAGCAGTTCGTTGCGGAGCAGGGTGGCACGGAAGGCCGTACGGCGAGTGCGGGGCGTCGGTGGCCGGTCGCGCGGCTCCCCGCGCCCCTGAGCGGCGCTCGGCTCAGCCCGCGACATCGAAGCCCTCCCCTGTCAGTGCCACGAACGCGTCCTCCAGTGAGGCCCGTTGGACCGTGAAGCCGCGCACCCGGACCCCGGCCGTCACCAGCGCCGCGTTCACCTCGGCGAGGTCGCGGTCCGGTGGTTCGCCGATCACCCGGTCGTCGGTGACGACGACGTCACCCACGCCCTGCTCCTTCAGCACCCGGGCCGCCTCCGCCGTGTCCGGCGTGGTCACGGCCAGCCGGCCGCGCGCCCCGGCGGACAGCTCGGCGACCGGGCCCTGCGTGATCAACCGGCCTTGCGTCATCACGGCCGCGTGCGTGCAGACCTGCTCGATCTCGTCGAGGAGGTGGGAGGAGAGGAAGACGGTCGTGCCGTCCGAGGCCAGTTCCCGTACGAGGGTGCGGATCTCACGCATGCCCTGCGGGTCGAGGCCGTTGGTCGGCTCGTCGAGGACGAGCAGCCGGCGCGGCTGGAGCAGCGCGGCCGCGAGGCCCAGGCGCTGTTTCATGCCCAACGAGTAGGCCTTGGCCTTCTTGCCCGCGGCGGCCGTCAGGCCCACCCGGTCCAGTGCGGCGGCGACCCGGGCGCGCCGGGTGCGCGGATCGGCGGCCGGGTCGGCGCTGTCGTAGCGGACGAGGTTGTCGCGGCCGGAGAGGAAGCCGTAGAGGGCCGGGCCCTCGATGAGGGCGCCGACGTGCGGCAGCACGGCGCGGGTGGCCCGGGGCATGGGCTGCCCCAGGACCCGGGCCGTGCCGGAGGTGGGTTCGATGAGACCCATCAGCATGCGGATGGTGGTGGTCTTGCCGGAGCCGTTGGGCCCGAGGAAGCCGAAGACGCTGCCCGCCGGGACGGTCAGGTCGAGACCGTCGACGGCGAGCTGTCCGCCGCGGTAGCGCTTGGTGAGCGCGCGGGTGGCGATGACCGGTTCGTCGCCGGTCCCGGCCCGGGTCCCACCCTGCTCCGGTTCCGTGGCGGACACCTCGCCCATCGGCTCCCTCGTTCTCTTGAACTCCCGTACGCCTACGGGGCTCACTTTCCGGTGTCGGCCGCCTTCACGAGCGCGTCCTTGGTGACCAGGCCCGCGTAGACCTTGCCGTCGTCGGTGACGAGGGCGTTGACCAGGCGGGTCGAGAAGACCGTGCCCGAGCCGAACTCGCCGTGGACCTTGTCGCCGAGCGAGTCGAGGAAGCCGCCGAACTCGCCTCCGGCCTTGCCCGAGGGCACGCCCTCGCCGCCGGTGTCGAAGGTGGCGATGGCGTTCCACCCCTCGCCGATGGTCTTCATCCCGTCGGGGCCGCCGAGGCCCTTGCCGACGCCCTCCCCGGCCCCGGGGGCGTGGTCCTTCGCACCGCCCTTGCCGAAGTCCTCGCCGAAGCCCTTGTGTTCGCTCTTGGGGGTGTCCTTCTCCTCGGTGACCTTCGCGCCCTTGGGCGGGGTGAAGTCGAAGGTCGAGGCGGCCGGCCCGGCGAAGTCGACCTTCGTGAAGCCGACGTCGACGACGGCGGCGCCGCCACTGGCCGGGGTCAGCGTGAACTTCAGCGGCATGCCGGTCTTCGCGTCCACGGCCACGGTGATCGCGCCGACCGTCGAGCCGGACTGCTTCGGCTGGACGACCAGCTTGTAGGCGTCCCGGCCGGCGACCTGGGCGGTGCCGTCCACGGTCACGGACGTCGTGTCGTCGACCGCCTTCAGGGCCTCCTGGGCGAAGTCCTTCGGCGTGGCCGGCGGCTGCTGGTCCTTGCCGCGCTCCGGGCTCTCGGCGGAGATGCCGTGGTAGACCTCGTTGGACTTGCTGTCGTAGCCCCAGACGTCCTTGCCGTTGTGGATGACGCTGTACTCGGCGGCGTTCTCCAGCAGCGACAGCTTCTGCCGGTCCGGGCCGTCCACGGCGACGCGCAGGGTGTGCGTGCCGGAGGCCAGTTCGGTGAGCTTGGCCGACGGATCGGCGGAGGAGCCTTCCCCGCCCTGGCCCGCGGCGCCGGACAGCAGGCTGGACTCCAGGCCGCCGAGGTTCGGCAGGCCGAGGTCCGTGCTGATCTTCACCGTGCCGGACAGCTGCTGGACGTCCGACTTCGCGATCTTCTCGATGAGCTGCTGTGCGGTGATCTTCGGGAGGTCGGGGTCGCCGGAGTCGGCGAGGGCGGGCACCAGCCCGATCGTCGCGGCCGCCACCCCCACCACCGTGACCGGGACGACGTACCGCGCGGCCTTGCGCCGCCCGGAGCGCTGCTCGTCGACCTCCCCGGCGGTCGTGCTGTCGTCGGATGCGTACGGTGCCATGTGTGCCCTACCTCCGTGGTCGGCGGCGGCTGTCCGTGTCGTGCACGCACTCGTCCCTGAGCCGCCATTCTCACCCGAACAGGTGAGGAGTGGTGTTTTCCGTGCTCACCATCTGACCAAATCGGCCAGGGAGATACGTCAGACCCCGGGCTCAACTGCGCGTACTGCTGGGGTATGACACGGAGGGGCGACTTCTCCCCCGACCCGTAGGGGTCGTACGGGGGAGACGTGCTAGCCGGCCCGGTGCACCACCGCGTCGCACAGCTCCAGGAGGGCCGTCTTCGCGGTGCATTCCGGCAGCGGTGCCAGCGCCGAACGGGCGTCCTGGGCATAGCGGACGGTGTCCCGCCGGGCCTGCTCCAGGGCCGGGTGGGCACGCAGCAGGCGCAGGGCCTCGGTGTGCCGTGCGTCGTCGGTGAGGTCGGAGTCGAGCAGCTCGCACAGGGCGAGGTCCTCGGCGAGCCCGAGCCGGGCCGCGCGCTCCCGCAGCCGCAGCACCGGCAGGGTGGGGATGCCCTCGCGCAGGTCGGTGCCGGGGGTCTTGCCGGACTCGTGGGAGTCGGACGCGATGTCGAGGACGTCGTCCGCGAGCTGGAAGGCGACGCCGAGCCGCTCGCCGTACTGGGTCAGCACGTCCACGACGGTGTCCTCGGCGCCGGACATCATCGCGCCGAACCGGCACGACACGGCGATCAGCGAACCGGTCTTGCCGCCCAGCACGTCCAGGTAGTGCTCGACGGGGTCCCGGCCGTCCTGCGGTCCGGCCGTCTCCAGGATCTGGCCGGTCACCAGGCGCTCGAACGCCTCGGCCTGCACCCGCACGGCCTCCGGGCCGAGGTCGGCCAGGATGTGCGAGGCCCGGGCGAAGAGGAAGTCGCCGGTGAGGACCGCGACGGAGTTGCCCCAGCGGGTGTTGGCGCTCGGGACGCCGCGGCGCACGGCGGCCTCGTCCATGACGTCGTCGTGGTACAGCGTGGCGAGGTGGGTCAGCTCCACGACGACGGCCGACGGCACGATCCCGGGCGCGTGGCGGTCGCCGAACTGGGCGGAGAGCATCACGAGCAGCGGGCGGAACCGCTTGCCGCCGGCCCGCACCAGATGCTGGGCGGCCTCCGTGATGAAGGGCACCTCACTCTTGGTGGCCTCGAGCAAGCCTTCCTCGACAGCCGCCAACCCGGCCTGGACGTCGGCTTCCAGATCCTGGTCCCGCACGCTCAGCCCGAACGGCCCGACGTCGGTCACGAGGGGTCTCCTGTCTGCTGTGTCTGCCGGTGATTACGCGGATTGTCGATAGGTCGCCGCTCTCACTCCAGTCAGCGTATCCGGTCACGTTTCGATCACCGCCAGCGCCCATGGTTACAGGCCGGGTGGTATCCGATCACGACCGCTATGTTTTCGATCAACCTATAAGAACAGATATTTATCGACTTACCCAGTGGTAGTGAACTATGCACGATTTGCCGCGATGAGTCGGTGAATTCCTGTTGGCGGAAATTGCCCTTCCGGCTTGTGATCAGTGAGGTCAATCACTTCTCCCCCCATTCCACCCCTTCTCGGCGCCGGCCCGTACCGCCGTTCCCCGAAAGCCAGTTGAGCCTTGGCTCCCGCAAAGGATCAAGTGACGCAAACTCCCCCGACCAAGGTCAACCGCGCGATATGTGATTGAGGCGCTTGTTCCCGACATGTGCTCTCGCATACGTTCCGGCCCTGTCCGGCGGACGCCTAATCCTGCCGCCGCCCGGACTCCCCACAGGAACCGACTCACTCACGCGTGGCAGGAGCGGGGGACCCAGGTAAGTCGCCGGTCCGCACAGCGGCACGGCTCGGGGTGAAGCCGTGTACGGCACACAGCGCCGTACACGGCCGGGCACCTCCCGGCCCGAACCCGACAGCTCACCTCGCAGGCGCCGGAGAGGAACATCGCCATGGCCGGACGAGGCAAGCACCGTCGCCCCAGAACCAACCCGCTGACCCGAGGCATCGTCGCCGTCGGTACCGGTGGAGCCGCACTCACCCTCCCGCTCCTCGGGGCCACGCACGCGAGCGCCGCCGAGACCCAGAGCGCCCCCGCCGCGCAGTCCGTGAAGCAGGCGGCCCAGCCCGCCAAGTCCCACACGTACACCGTGGTCAAGGGCGACTCGCTCGCCCGCATCGCCGACAAGTTCGACGTCTCGGGCGGCTGGAAGCAGCTCTACAAGGACAACCGCGCCGCCGTCGGCGACAACCCGAAGCTGATCCACCCGGGTCTGAAGCTGAAGGTGAAGACCGCCAGGGCTGCGGACGCCCCGAAGAAGACGGCGACGAAGTCGTCCGCCCCCGCCAAGCCTGCCGCGAAGCCCGCCGGCGGTGTCGCCCAGGCCACCCAGGCGTCCGCGAAGACCTACGCGAACAACCTCGACGGGTGGATCCGCGAGTCGCTGGACATCATGGCGCAGCAGGGGATCCCGGGCTCCTACGACGGCATCCACCGCAACATCATGCGCGAGTCGTCCGGCAACCCCCAGGCGATCAACAACTGGGACTCCAACGCCGCCGCGGGCACCCCGTCCAAGGGCCTGCTCCAGGTGATCGACCCGACGTTCGCCGCCTACCACGTGCCCGGCACCTCCTTCGACCCGTACGACCCGGTCGCCAACATCACGGCGGCCTGCAACTACGCGGCCGACCGCTACGGCTCGATCGACAACGTCAACGGCCCGTACTGAGGCGCCCCGCCCAGCAGTCGCTCGAGGACGACGGCGATGCCGTCGTCCTCGTTCGACAGGGTGACCTCGTCGGCCACGGCCTTGAGTTCGGGATGGGCGTTGGCCATCGCGACGCCGTGGCCGGCCCAGTCGAACATCGGGATGTCGTTGGGCATGTCACCAAAGGCGATGGTGTCCGTCGGCCGCAGCCCCAGATGCTCGGCGGCCAGCGCCAGACCGGTCGCCTTGGTGATCCCGCACGGCTGGAGCTCGACCGTGCCGGGCCCCGACATCGTCACCGTGGCCAGTGAGCCGACCACCGAGCGCGCCGTCGCCGCCAACTCGTCGTCCGTCAGGTAGGGGTGCCGCAGCAGCACCTTGCTGATGGGCTCGCCCCACAGGTCCTCGCGCCGGTCGACCCGGACCGCGGGCAGCGTCGGGTGCGGCATCAGATAGCCCGGCTCGATCAGCGTGAGCCCGTCGACCCCGTCCTGGTCGACCGCCGCGTACACCTGCCCCACCTCGGCCTCGATCTTGCCGAGGGCGGTCTCCGCCAATTCCCGGTCCAAGGTGATGGACCACAGCAGCCGGTCCGCGCCGGCGTCGTACACCTGCGCGCCCTGCCCGCACACCGCGAGCCCCGTGCAGCCGAGGTCGTCCAGGAGCGGCCGCACTCTCGGCGCCGGCCGGCCCGTCACCACGAGGTGCTGGGCACCGGCGTCCGCCACCCGCGCGAGCACGGCTAGGGACCGGTCGGACAGGGTGTCGTCGCCGCGCAGCAGCGTCCCGTCCAGATCGGTGGCGATGAGTGAATATGCGATGGGTGCGGCCATGATCAGAGAATACGGACAGCGCGCCCCTTCGTTTCATCGCACGGAGGACGCCGATTGCCCGGTTGAAGGCCTCTGCACCGATTGGCAACAACATGCTCCGCTACCTACCCGTGGGGCCGCACAGAGCGGTACCTTCCATGTGTCCAGGGGGGACTTGATCGGGGGGTCGGGTTGAGCAGTGGGCGCATTCGCGTGGCCGGGCCCGGGGAGCTCGGCGAAGGAGAGAGGGAGCGCTGGCGGGCGCTGCGCGCCGCCTCGGAGGCACCGCGCAACCCTTTCATGGAGCCGGAGTTCACCGAAGCCGTCGGCCTGGTCAGGCCGGGAGCCCGGATCGCGGTGGTGTACGAGGGGCCGGAGCCGGCCGGTTTCCTGCCCTATGAGCGGGGCCCGTTGGGGCAGGGCCGGGCGATCGGGCTGGGCGTCTCGGACGCGCAGGGCGCGATCCTGCGGCCGGGCCTGGGCGTCGGGACGGGCGAACTGCTGAAGGCCTGCTCCCTGTCGAGCTTCGCCTTCGACAATCTGGAGGCCGAGCAGCGGCTGTTCGTCCGGTACGCGGCCGAGGAGTACGCCACCTACGTCATCGACGTGGAGAAGGGCTACGAGACGTACGAGTCGGTGCTGCGCGCGCAGTCGCCGAAATTCCTGAAGACCACGCTGGCCAAGGAGCGCAAGCTGGGCCGGCAGGCCGGTGAGCTGCGGTTCGTGTTCGACGAACGCGCCCCGGCCGCGCTGCGCACGCTCATGGAGTGGAAGTCCGCGCAGTACCGCAGGACCGGCCGCCGGGACCGGTTCGCCCAGGAGTGGATCACCCGGCTCGTCGGGCGGCTGGCCCGGACCCGGGCCGCGGAGTGCAGCGGCACGCTGTCCGTGCTGTACGCCGGTGAGCGACCCGTCGCCGCGCACTTCGGACTGCGCTCGGCCTCCGTACTGGCCTGCTGGTTCCCGGCGTACGACCCGGAGTTCGCGAAGTTCTCGCCGGGGCTGGTGCTCCATCTGCGGATGGCGGAGGCGGCGGCCGCCGCCGGCATCGGCATGCTCGACCTGGGGCGGGGCGCCGCCGAGTACAAGGACGCACTGAAGACGGGCGAACTGCCCGTGTACGAGGGTGCGGTAACCCGTCCGGGGGTGGGCGCGGCACTGCACTGGCTCAGCCGCGAACCGGCGCGTCGTGCGCACAGCTTCGTCCGCAGCAGGCCGCAGCTCGCGTCGCTGGCCGCGCGGACGCTGAAGGGCGCGGCTCGGCTGCGCCGTACCTGACACACGAGGGGGGTGGGCGCATGGCCCGTTCGGTGCGTGCGCAGGAGGAGATCCGGCGGTTCCTGGACATCGGGGCGGTGCAGGTCGCCGAGCTGGACCTCGACGGTGACGAGGCGGTGCTCAGACCCGGTCCGGGGAGCCCGCCCGTGACGCACGGAGAGGTGTTCGTGCTGGTCAGGAGAGGCGGCCGGCCCGTGGGCACGCTGCTCGGGCGGGTGCCGGAGGGGGCGGATCCGAAGGCTGTGCTGGCACAGCGGGCGCGGGCGGAGTGCGGGCCGGCCGTCTTCGGCGGACCCGTGGAGCCGCCGTTCACGACCGTCGTCGTCGCGACCCGGGAGCGGGCCGGCCAACTGGCCCGGGCGCTGGACTCGCTGCTGGCGCAGGACCACCCCCGGTTCGAGATCGTCGTCGTCGACAACGCGCCCGTCACCGGCGGGACACGGGAGCTGGTCGAGCGGAAGTACGCCGAGCGCGTGCGGTACGTCTGTGAGCCCGTTCCGGGGCTCGCAGCCGCCCACAACGCCGGGCTGGACGCCGTCGGCGGCGAGGTGGTCGCCTTCACGGACGACGACGTGGTCGCCGATCCGCGCTGGCTGACCGAGCTGACCGCGCCCTTCGCCGCCGACCCCGGGCTCGGGTGCAGCACCGGGCTGATCCTGCCCGCGCGGCTGACCACCCCGGCCCAGGTGCTGCTGGAGAGCCACGGCGGTTTCGCCAAAGGCTTCACTCCAAGGACGTACGACCCGGCGCACCCGCCGGGCGACGAGCCGCTGTTCCCGTTCACGGCCGGGCGGTTCGGCTCGGGCGCGAACATGGCGTTCCGCACGGCGGTGCTGCGTTCCGTCGGCGGTTTCGACCCGGCCACCGGGGCCGGGACCGCGGCCCGGGGCGGTGACGACCTCTACGGCTTCGTGCGGGTCCTGGCGCAGGGCCACCGGCTGCGCTACACGCCGTACGCCCTGGTGTGGCACCACCACCGGGAGACCTGGCGGGACCTGGAGACCCAGGCCTACGGCTACGGCGCCGGGCTCACCGCCTACCTCACCGCGGTGCTCGTGAACCGGCCCGCGCTGCTGCCCGCGTTCCTCGCGCGGCTGCCCCGCGGCCTCGCCCACGCCCGTGCGCTGACGGCGGTGCGCGCGACGGACGGGGCGGACGGCACCGGCACGCCCGGTGATCACGACGCGCGCACGCACCCGTGGCCGCGGCGGCTGTCTCGGCTGCAGCGCAGGGGGATGCTGTACGGGCCGGCCGGCTATCTGAAGGCGCGGCGGGTGCTGCGCGCGAACGCTCGTGAGAAGACCGCCCGGGGGGCGAGATGAGGACGGACGGCAAAGGCCGGGCGGAGCGGGGTGCGCGGGAGGGCGAGGGGCCGGTGTCCCCGCCGCGGGCCGGAGGGTCTCCCGCCGTCCCCGTCTTCCTCTACCACTCCGTCATGGACGATCCGCCGGACTGGATCGCCGAGTTCACGGTCACACCGAAGCAGTTCGCCGCGCATCTCGACGCCGTGGTCCGCAGCGGGCGCACGCCCGTCACGATCAGTGCGATCGCCGATCACCTGGCCGGGCGGGCGCCGCTGCCGCCCCGGCCCGTGCTGCTCACCTTCGACGACGGTTTCGCCGATCTGCCCGGCCCCACCGCCGAGGCCCTGGCCGAACGCGCGCTGCCCGCCACCGCGTATCTGACCACCGGCGCCATCGCCCCGGGTGGCCGCAGTCTGCTGCCGCCCGCGCCGATGATGAGCCTGTCCGGCGCGGCGGAGCTGGAACGTTCCGGCATGGAGATCGGCAGCCACACCGTGACGCACGCGCAGCTCGACACCCTGCCCGCCAAGGCCCTGGCGTACGAACTGCGCACGTCCAAGGCCGTGCTGGAGGACGCCCTCGGGCACGAGATCCGGCACCTCGCCTACCCGCACGGCTACAACAGCCCCCGGGTACGGGCCATGTCGGCGCGGGCGGGCTACGAGACGGCGACCGCCGTGCGGCACGCGCTCAGCTCCGACCGCGACGAGCGGTACCGCATCGCCCGGCTCATCGTCCGGCGCACCCACACCGTCGCCGACGTCGAGACCTGGCTGGCCGGCGCGGGCGCACGGGTGGCGCCGTACCGGGACGGGCCGAAGACGATCGCGTGGCGGTGGTACCGGCGGGCCCGCGCGGTCGTGCACGGGCCCGAGTTCGCGGGGTGACCCCGAGCCCTGTCACCTGAGCGGCTGGTTGAGGTACGGGTCGGAGACGGCCTTGCGCAGGCTCCGCCAGGCCGTGTCGTTCGCCACCGCCAGATTGCAGTGCGGGCCGGGGTCGCGGTAGTTCCACTGGAGGGCGGCCTTGACGCCGTCCAGGCCCTTCAGCACGCCCGGCACCTGCGCGTACCACTCGGCCTGCCGCTCAGGGCGGTTCCCGTCCGCGGCGGTGCCGAACTCGGAGAGCATCAACGGCTTGTCGTCGGAGATGTTCGCGCGGATCCAGTCGTGCGTGGCGTGCTGCGTCTGTGCGAAGGAGAGCCAGCCCGCGTCGTGACAGCGGTAGTAGTTGTACTGGTTGTAGCCGATCCAGTCGACGTAGTCGTCGCCCGGGTACATCTGCTTGATCTCGTCGGCGTGGTCGAGGTAACCGGTGGTGATCCACGTCCACACCACGTTGTCCACGCCCAGGGCGCGGAACCGGTCGTGGATGTGCCGGTAGGCCTTCACATAGTCGGCGGGCGTGCCGCTCTGAGGGGTGCGGGTGTCCATCTCCAGGTCGAAGGAGAGGAACACCTTCTTGCCGTAGTCCTTGAGGCGCCGGGCCTGGACGTCGATGACCTTGTCGTCCAGCTCCCCCGATGCGATCTGCTTCCAGGTCGGCTGCTGCCGCTCCGTGCCGCCCCACCACTTGCTCTCCCAGGAGAGCAGCAGCAGGTGGTCCTCGCCGACGCGCCGCTCCTCCGGGGTGAGCAGTTGCCCCTCCCGCCGGGCGCCCGAGGGCAGGGACATGTCGTGGTACGTGTACACGATGTCCAGCTCGCGGCCCACTCGCTTCTCGTAGGCGCGCACCTTCTCCGGCAGGTCGTCGCGCTCGTGCGGCACGAACGCCCCGAACCAGGCGCCGCAGGGCGGCTCCAGAAGAGCCGTCGGGCGGCAGTCCGCCCCGGAACCGGCCGCTCCCTGCTCCTGCGGTCCCGAGGCGTCCCGCAGGGCGAGTACGGCGACCAGGACCGCGCTGACGACCGTGGCCGACGTGAACAGCAGCCGGCGCCGGCTCGACGCCAACGGGCCGGCGGCCTGCGCCTGGTGCGGGTCTTTCCGGTGCTGCCCTCCGGTCGTGCTCGGTGTGCGGCGAAAGGGACGGTCGGGACGGTTGAACCTCACTGAGCGGAACCCTTCGGTGTCCTGGGTGTCGTCCTCGGCGGCGGGGAGGCGCGCAGCGGCGGACAGAACGCGGCGAGTGTGGTCAGCAGCGTCAGCGTCAGCAGCACCCGCTGCGCGCTGAAGGTGTGCGTGGCGATCAGCACGGTCGCGACGAGCATCACGGCGCCGATGCTCAGGAACAGCGTCAGCATCAGCCGCTCCAGCAGGTCGGAGCGGCGCGCGAAGTCCGGGTCCCGGCGCTCCACGGGCCCCTCGGCGGACCGCGCCTCCAGGACAGGGGCGCAGACTCTGACCATGGCGGCGCCCGGCCCCGCCGCAAGGAACAGCACGACCGCGGTGCCCCGCAGCGGCGACCCTCCGGGCAGGGCGAGCGCGGCGAGCGCAAGCCAGCCGCCGAACGGGGGCAGCATCCGGACCACGAGTTCCTGCGGTGTCATCGCTCCGCTCCCCCTGACTGCTTCAGCACGTAGAGCCATCCGGCGCTGTTCTCCGCCACGAGCCGGAACCGCGGCGATGCGGCGACGGACCTCTGAACGCGCCGCAGTTGCGCCTTGTCGAGCTGCCCGTTCATCTCCGAGTTGGCCAGCTGCCCCTGGGTGAGCAGGAAGTAGGCCCGGCCCGGCCGCTCCACTCCGGCCATGTCGCGCGCGAGGGTGGCGGCGGGGCTCCTGACGATCCGGTCGACGTGGCTGCGGCCGTCGTCGAGGAACCAGTAGTGGTCGACGCTCCCGTAGGAGGCGTACGCGTCGGGGTAGTTACGGTTGGCGGCCACGACCAGTGAGCCGTCGGGCGCCTGGTCGAAGAGCTGCCGTACGAGGGCCACTTCCTGCGGTGGGAAGTAGTTGATCCGGTCCTTGCCGGAGTAGGCGGGGACGAACGCCAGGGTGGTGCCGAGCAGCGCGGCCAGCGGCACCCAGGTGGCGATGCCCCACCGGCGGCGCTCGGCGGGGCCGGCGGTCTGCCGTCTGCCGGCTTCCTGCGCGGCGGCGTCGGCGGCCAGGGTGCGGACCTTGGGCAGCAGCGCCGCGGCGGCGAAGAACGCGGCGCCGGGCAGCATGAACAGCAGCACCCGGAAGATCATCTCGCTGCCGTAGCTGCTCGCCGCGAACATCGGCAGCGGGGCCGCCGCGATCAGCAGCAGGGGCCATGCGCGGTGGCGCAGCACCCGCTGGCGCCACACGCCGACGACCGCGAGCAGCAGCACGGAACCGGACAGCAGCCGGGCCGCCCAGGAGGTCGCGATCGCTCCGGTGCCGGTCGGGGTGGCTCCGTACCCCGTCTCGACGTTGGCGCCGACGTCGCCGATGGAGCGGATCATGTCCGGCAGCGCCGCGGACAGGAAGGGCAGCGCGGCCGTGAGGCACCACGCCAGGAAGATCACGACGGTCGTCACCACCGGGACCCAGTCGCGATGGCGGCGGCTCAGGCACAGGGCGAGCAGGCAGACGACCAGCATGCCCGGCGTGAGCTGGTGGGAGATGACGATCGTGACGATCAGGAAGGTGAGCACCACCGTCCACACCGCCTGCCGAGGCTGTCCGCGGCGCACGGCGGACCGGCCGAAGCGGCGCAGGACCACCGCGAGCACACCCACGTGCAGCGCGTACGCCACGGACTGGGGGGAGAAGTAGTCCTGCCCCACCCAGTTGGCGACGTAGAAGAGCCAGACCGCGGTCCAGATCAGCCGCCGGTCCTCGGTGAAGGTGCGGTAGATCAGCAGCAGCGGGAGCAGCAGCATCAGGCTGGAGACCAGGGGCCACCAGGCCATGAACATCGCCGCCGAGTCCACGCCCAGCAGCCGTTGCAGGGCGGCCTGGGCGGCGAAGAAGCCCGGCCACTGGTCGTACACCGCCATGTCGCCGACCTGGTCGGCCGTCTGCAGTCCGCCGGCCGTCAGCAGGTGGTCGATGACCGCTTCGTGCTTCCACGCCCAGGCGTACAGCGGGGTCGGGTAGAGCACGGCCTGCGTGGCCCGCTCCATCACCAGCAGACCGAGCACGTACGCCGCCGACCAGGTGCCCGGGCGGCGCGGGTCGCGGACGGTGAACCAGAAGCCGGTGGTGAGCACTGCCAGTCCCGCCCAGAAGGCCGGGTGCAGCGCGCTGAGCAGCCCGTAGTCGTCGAGCCGCGAGACATCGGTGTGCCGCACGGCGTACGCCCAGAGCGCGAGCGCGACGAGCAGCAATGCGGCGGGCCCGGCCGGTGCGCGGCGCCCGGACCAGACGGGGGGCAGGTCGGACAGATCCGTCACGGGCTCATGGGCGGGGCTCGACGACTCCGAAGTGGACGGACTGGAGGACTGGCTGGCTGTCTCGGGGCCGCCGGCGGGGGTGTTCGAGCCGTCCCGTGGGGGTGTCGGTTCCGGCGTGGATCTCTCCCTCGGTGTGACTGGCGGACGCACGGTGGTTCCCCCCTGGCGGTTGCTCTCTTCGGCTGTGCTCGGCTCTGTCGGCTCTGTCCGGGCCCGGGCCCGGGTCGGTCTCGGCTTCGGGTGTGATCAGTGGCGGGGCCGGCCGTTCGGTAATGCGCCGGCCGTTCGGTTGGCTGTCGGACCTGTCGGGGCTGTGGTGCGGGAGCGCGACCACGCCGACGCGGCGCGGTGCAGCGGCCAGAGCAGCAGGAGGGCGACGAGCAGGGGTGGCGCGAGGGGTGCGAGCGCATCGCGCCACACCCAGCCGCCGACCGCGACGAGATACAGAACCCCCCAGCGCCCCGGCCACGTCAGACGGCCGCCCGCGCTCGCGAGCAGCAGCCCCAGTGGCACGAGGCAGAGCAACTGGCAGACCGGCGGCGCCCAGCGCAGCAACGGCTCGGGCCCCTCGAGCCCCACCGCGTCCGCCAGGAAGCCGGCCGTCTTCTCGTACAACGCCCCGTCCACCGGCCGCGGTTCCCGTCCGAGGGCGACCGGGGCGGCGTACAGGGCGCACAGGACGGCGCCCAGTGCCGTGCCGGGCAACCACGGGTCGCGCCGGGTGCTCAGCGTGACGGCGGCGACGAACACCACGAGCAGCAGGCCGCCCGCGCTGAGGGACGGCAAGGGCAGACCCGCCAGCAGCTGACGCCCGCTCAGGGCCGCTTCGGATGCCCGGTCGAGCCACGGCAGGTCCCGCAGCGGAGCGCAGAAGAAGACGACGGCGACCCCGAGCAGGCTCCACAGGGCGCCTCTCAGCCGGCGCTCCCACGGCTGCGGGTCCGGTTCCCCGGGCTCGTGGAGCGGTGGCTCCCCGGTCGGTCCGTCCGGCCGCACGATCAGCGCCAGGGTGTCCGCCTGCAGCGCCTCACGCTCGTAGCCGGGGCGCCCGATGAACAGCGTGACCGTGTCCTGGTCGCCGTCCTTGGGCTGGTAGGCGGCCCGGCGGGCCCAGGTCGTGCCGTATCCGGCGGTGGCGTTGAGTTTCGCCCAGCGGGTGCCGTAGGCGGTGTCGGCGGCGGCCGTGCGGACGGCGGGGGTGCCCTCGCGGGGGCGCAGGGCCGCGCGCAGCCCGGCCATGGAGACCACGGCGATCAGCGTCATGCTCAGCAGCACCGCCCAGCCGGCGCCGGCGATCCCCGACGGTGTGAACAGCACGGCAGCGCTGCCCAGGACCAGGGCGCACATGGCCCCTTGGAGCGCGGCCAGCACACCGGTGCGCCCCTGCACGCGCAGCACGCCGATGTACAGCTCCACCACGACCCGTGGCAGGGCGCCGAGGGCGAGCAGCCGCAGCACGGTCGAGCCGTGCTCGGCGTAGTCGGGGCTGAACGGCGTGAGGATCTGCGGGGCGAAGACGACCAGCACCGCCACGACCGGGACCAGCAGCAGCGTCATGCGCCGCAGGGCGCCCCGGACGCCGTCAGCGAGCCGGCGCGGGTCGTGCGAGGCGTGTGCGGTGAGCGACGAGGCCATGTTGATGGCCATGAACTCCATCGTGCCGCCGACGGTGTAGGCCACGTAGAAGTAGCCGTTCTCGGCGGCGCTGAAGCGGACCGCGACCATCACCGGCAGCAGGTTGATCATCGCCAGGCTGAACAGGGCGCCCAGCGAGTCCCCGGCGAGGAAGCGGCCCATGTCCCGGATCTTCGGGGGTTCTTTGTCGCGGTCGGCCTCCGCCTGGCGCGGGATGAGCCGGCGGAAGATCAGCCAGCCCAGCGGCAGGGTGGAGAAGGCGATCGCCACCGCCCACGAGACGAAGATGCCGAGGACGGGCAGCGTGCCGGCGAAGACGCCCAGGAGGACCAGCTTGCCGACCGAGAACACCGCGTTGCCGGCGGGCACCCACTCCGCCTTGCGCAGCCCGGTGAGCACTCCGTCCTGGAGGGTGAGCAGCGCCCAGGCCACGCACGCCGCGACGAACACCGCCCCCGCCACCGGCGTGCCCAGGGGTGCGTAGGACGCTCCCCAGGCGTCGAGCGTGAGCAGGAAGACGGCGGCGGCGAGCGCCACGACCAGCGAACTGGCCACGTACGTGCCCCACACGAGCCGGCCGGTCTCCCGTCCCGCGCGCGGGACGAAGCGGACGACGGCGCCGATCATCGTCGTCGCCGTGATGCTGGCGAGCAGCCGCATCGCGGCGATCGCGGCCGAGCCCTGGCCGACGGCCTCCTCCGTGTAGTAGCGGGCGGCCACCAGCCAGAATCCCAGGCCCAGTACGGCGGAGACGCCGGTGCTGAGCATGAGGAAGTAGGCGTTCTTGAACAGCGAGTCGTGGGTGTGGTCGCCGTCGGCAGGCTTCGGCCCGCCGCCATCGGTGCGCGCGGCGGCGGGCTCGTGGACCTGGATCTCAGCCACGGGACCGTCCCAGCCCTCCCGGTGTCGGTTCGTTCCCGGGCAGCTCTCCGGGCGCCCTGACGGGTTGCGCCCCGGACCGCTCCAGCACCTCGATGACCGTCCGCGCCCGCAGCGGGTCCACGGGCAGCGCGTGCCGTGCGAACCAGCGGGCCGCCTCGGGGGCCGGTGAGGGGTCGGTGAACTCCGTACCGGCGTAGTCGTCCAGGGGCGGGTCGTAGAGGTAGCCGACGACGACGCCCTGCCGCGCCAGCGCCGCGATCGCCGCGTCCCGGTCGGCCACGAACAGCGGGACCCGGAACAGCGGCTGCGTCCCGTGGCCGTCGCGCGGCTTGGCCCAGGGCGTGGACAGCAGCAGTTCCGTGCCCGCCCGGCAGGCGTCCAGCACCTCGTCCAGCCGGTCGAGTTTGCGCCCGACGCGGCGCAGCCGCAGCCGGCCGGACTCCAGGCGGTAGTCGTGCATGTCGACACGCACCCACGGGTGGTGGGCGTCGAGCCCGGGTGCCTCGTGTGCGGCGAGGGCGAGTTCGTCCGGGCGCAGCGGCATGCGGATCTCCTCGCGGTCCGCCAGCCCGAGCAGCCGGACCGCCGCCCAGGCGGCGCGCCGCAGCCGCAGTCCGCGCACCGCCGCCTCCGCGTACGGCCGGACCAGGTAGGCGAGTTCGGCACTGGTCCGGCGTGGCGCGAGCAGTCCCTCGCAGGTCTTCTCGACCGCCTCCCGCAGGCCGGGGTCGGCGAGCGAGAGCATGCCTCCGGCCTTGGCCCCGACGTGCTTGGACAGGCTGAACACGGAGGCCTCGCCCCACGCCCCCACCGGCCGGTCCCCCACCCGGCTGCCGATCGCGTGTGCCCCGTCCTCGAACAGCGGGATGCCCAGGGCGTCGCACTTCTGCCTCAGGCGCGGCGCCGGGTCCGGGTTCCCGTACAGGTTCGTCGTGAGCACGGCCGACACCGAGCCCCACACCTCGTCCGGCACGGCATCGATGTCGATGGACGCGTCCAGCGGGTTCAACGGCGCCTGCACCGGGCGCAGTCCGGCCGCGAGCACGACGAAGAAGATCACGTCGTCGTTGACCGGCGACATCAGCACCCGTCCGCCGGGCGGGCACCAGTGGCGCAGCGCCACGTACAGCCCGAAACGGCACGACGGTACGTACACACATTCCCGGCCGAGCCGGACGCGCATGGTCTCTTCCAGCCGCTTCGGCTGTGCACCACGCCGCACCGAACCCGGACCGGCCTCCCCTATGGCCATCCGCCCCCCAGATGTGCCGTGGGAAAGCCCCCTCCCCGAGGCCTTCCGGCACCCGCCCAGAGTCGCCCCGTTCGCACCGCTCCGTCAAGATTGCGTCGCGTCCTGTGGATAACTTCCGGCACGTACGAATGCGGCGTCCCGTCCGGCGCGCCGGAGTCGCCCCGGCCGGTCCCACCCGGGCCCACCTGCCCCGTTCGTCCCTCTCCGTCTCCTCGGACTCTGCCCAGGACGGGTGTGTCACCCGTAACGTGTGGCACGACCACGAATACGTGGCGACGACATGGCACACCCGAGAGCGAGGCAGCACCCGATGCCCCCCTTCGATGTCCCCGAGGGCGACCCCTTCGGCCCGCACAACCTGCCGTACGGCGTGTTCTCCCTGCCCGGCTCGTCCCACCGGACCGTGGGCGTCCGGCTCGGGGACCACGTGCTGGACGCGGGCGCGGCGGCCCACGCGCTCGGCTCGCCCTACGCCTCCCTGCTCGCGCAGCCCACCCTCAACCCGCTGCTGGCCGCCGGCCGCACGGCCTGGTCCGACGTGCGCCGGGCGCTGACGGCCTGGGTGACCGTGCCGTCCCACCGGGAGACCGTCGCACCGCTGCTGCACCCGCTGTCGTCGGTGACCCTGCACCTGCCGTTCGAGGTCGCGGACTACGTCGACTTCTACGCCTCCGAAAACCACGCCCGGAACGTCGGGCAGATGTTCCGGCCCGACGCCGAGGACTCCCTCACCCCCAACTGGAAGCACCTGCCCATCGGCTACCACGGCCGCTCCGGCACGGTCGTCGTCTCCGGCACGGAGATCCCGCGGCCGTCCGGGCAGCGCAAGGCCCCCGCCGACGCCGCCCCCGTCTTCGGGCCGTCCGTCCGCCTGGACATCGAGGCCGAGGTCGGCTTCGTCGTCGGCGTGCCCTCCCGGATGGGCGCGCCGGTGGCCCTCGGGGACTTCCGCGAGCACGTGTTCGGGCTGTGCCTTCTCAACGACTGGTCCGCGCGCGACATCCAGGCCTGGGAGTACGTGCCCCTCGGCCCGTTCCTCGGCAAGTCCTTCGCCACGTCGGTGTCGGCGTGGGTCACCCCGCTGGACGCCCTGGAGGAGGCCCTCGTGGCGCCCCCGGCCCGGACGCACGAGCTGCTGCCGTACCTGGACGACAGCAACGAGGAGCCCGGCGGCTACGACCTGCGGATCAGCGTCGCCGTCAACGGCCACGTGATCTCCGAGCCGCCCTTCTCCACCATGTACTGGACGGCCGCCCAGCAGCTGGCCCACATGACCGTCAACGGTGCCTCCCTGCGCACCGGCGACCTCTACGGCTCCGGCACGGTCAGCGGCCCGGCGGAACGGGAACGCGGCTCCCTGCTGGAGCTGACCTGGAACGGCCGCGATCCGCTCGAACTCCCCGACGGCAAGCGGACGTTCCTGGAGGACGGCGACGAGGTGACCCTCACGGCCTGGGCCCCGGGACCCGACGGTGTGCGGGTGGGGCTCGGTGAGGTGACGGGGCGGGTCATCCAGGGCTGACGCGGCCCGGCCGGGAGCAGGCCGACGGCCGCCCCTCCCGCCCCTTGGGTTGTCGTCCGGACCCTGACGCACACCGCCCGGCCCGTCATACTGGGCGCGGGGCGGTGTGCCCGCACGTCCGCCACGCTCGTGGTGGCCACGGTGCGCACGGCGGCCGCTCTCCCCGCACGACCCGTAGCCGCCCCTCTTGTGACGAGGAACCGGAGCCCGTGGCCATGACCGTCTGCCTGCTCCTGCTGAGCGTCGTCGCCGTGACGGCCGCCGTCCCCGTTCCCCGTGCGCTGACCCGGGCGTCCTGGCCCGAGCGGGAACCGGTGGTCGCGCTGTGGGTGTGGCAGTGCCTGGTCGCCACCGTCCTGCTCGCGTGCGTGACGGCCTTGTCCCTGGGCGCCGCCGCCGTCTTCGGCACGGTCCGCGCGCAGCTCTTCGCCCCGGCACCGGCCGCGGTGACCGCCGCGTACGACCTGTCCGCCGCCCCGCCGTGGGCCACCGCCCTCACCCTGCTGCTGGCCTGCGGCGCCGCCTGGACGACCGCGATGCTCGCGCGGGAACTCGTCGAGGCGCGCCGGCGCCGGGCCCAGGCCCGGGCCCATCTGCGCGAGCGCGCCCCCGATCTGCCGGCCGGCCTGCCCGCGGCGCGGGGTCCGCTGCTGGTCCTGGAGGACGAGTACCCGGACGCCTGGTGGATGCCCGGCCACCCGCCCCAGCTGATCGTCACCACGGGCGCCCTGCACCGCCTCACCGGCCACCAGCTCGACGCGGTCCTCACCCATGAGCGGGGCCACGCCCGGGCCCGCCACGACTGGCTGCTGCACCTGTCCACCGCCCTGGCCACCGGCTTCCCCCGCATCCCGCTGTTCACCCACTTCTGCGACCAGACCCACCGCCTGGTCGAACTCGCCGCCGACGACACGGCCTCCCGTCGCTGCGGCCACCTGACCACGGCCCTGGCCCTGATCGAGCTCAACCAGCACCGGGGTGTGTTGTCCTGCGCCTCCAGCAACCGCCTGCTGGGTGAGCGGGTCGACCGGCTCCTGGAGCCGCCGCCCCGGCTGGGACGCCGGCACCGGGCCCTGACCACCACGACGGCCGCGCTCGTACCGCTGCTGCCCCTGCTGATCGCGTTCGCGCCGGGCCTGACGGCGCTGTCGTAGGGGCACCGGCCGAGCGGGCGACGAGCCGTCGGCGCGGCGGCGTTCGGGCGGTCGATCGTCGGAGCGGCGTCGGCCGAGAGGCAGCCGGCTGTCGGCGCGGCACCGGCTCGGAGGCGGTCGGCTGTCGGAGCGGCACCGGCTCGGAGGCGGTCGGCTGTCGGAGCGGCGTCGGCCGAGAGGCAGCCAGCTGTCTGCGCGGCACCGGCTCGGAGGCGGTCGGCCGTCGGCGCGGCACCGGCTCGGAGGCGGTCGGCCGTCGGCGCGGCAGCGTTCGGGCGGCCGGTGGCGGATCTGGTCCGGGACCGGCCAAAAGGCCAGCTCACCCGTCGAACAGGTCACATTCCCGGTGGCGCAACATTCCCGCAACACCACTTTTCCTATCGGATAGGTATGGTCCGAACCATGCCCAGTGACCGCATCCGAGACCACGCCGGACAGGGAGCCGCGACCACCGTCGCCGCCCACCGCGCGCGGCGACGGCTGCGCGCCGACCGGGCACGGCAACTGGCCGACCTGCTCCGGCGGCTGCTGCTCACCGGCGCCTTCCCCGACGGGGTCCTCCCGCACGAGTCGACCTTCGCCACCGAGTACGGCGCGAGCCGCAACACGGTCCGTGAGGCGCTCGACCTGCTGCGGGCCGAGGGTCTTGTGGAGCGTCAGCCCGGTGTCGGGACCGTGGTCGTGGCCCACAAGTACCCCCACGGCCTCGACCGCCTGATGGGCCTCGCGGAAACCCTCCGTGAGCACGGCCGGGTCACCAACGAGGTCCGCACCATGGGCCCCACCCCGGCACCCACGCCGGTCGCCGACCGCCTCGGGCTCGCGCCCGGCACCGACGTCCTCTACATCGAACGCCTGCGCAGGCTCGGCGGACTGCCCCTGTCCCTCGACCTCACCTACATCCCCCTCGACATCGGCACCGACCTGCTCGGCGCCGATCTGGAGAACACCGACGTCTTCCGCCTCCTGGAAGCCGTCACCGGACAGCGCCTCGGCCATGCCGAGATCACCCTGGAAGCGGTCAGCGCGGACAGCCACTCGGCCTCCGTGCTGGAGGCCCCGCGCGGTGCCGCCGTCCTCATGCTGGAACGCCTCACCCACCTCGCGGACGGCCGCCCGGTCGACCTGGAGTTCATCCGTTTCCGCGGCGACCGCATCACCATGAGCGGCCTGCTGCACCGGAACCGCTAGCCAACCCGCTCGCGCACATCCCTGGAGACAGCCATGCCCTTGGCGCCCCAGCGGGCCGACGTGCCCGTGACCATCGACGAGTCGAAGTGCATCGACGGCTGCACGCTCTGCGTGGACATGTGCCCGCTGGACTCCCTCGCCATCGACGAGCGCAACGGCAAGGCCTACATGCATGTCGACGAGTGCTGGTACTGCGGCCCGTGCGCGGCTCGCTGCCCCACCGGAGCCGTCACGGTCAACATGCCCTATCTGCTCCGGTGAGAGGCCCGAACCATCATGAAGCGCACAGTCGTCGCGATATCCGCAGTCGTCCTCCTGCTCCCGCTCAGCGCCTGCGGCGGTGACGCCGAAGCGGGCGGCGGTTCCACGGTCACCGTGACCGTCGGCTACCAGTCCAGGACGATCAACACCGTCACGGCGGGCACCCTGCTCCGCTCCCTCGGCTCCTTCGAGAAGCAGCTGAACTCCCTGCACGACGGCGTCCACTACAAGGTGAACTGGCAGGACTACGCCACCGGCGCCCCCATCACCGCCCAGATGACCGCCGGGAAGATCGACATCGGTTCGATGGGCGACTTCCCGCTCCTCATCAACGCGGCCCGCGGCAAGCAGCTCAACAGCCCCACCCGACTGGTGTCGGTCACCGGCTACAACCTCCGGGGCGGCCTCAACACCATCGTCACCGCGCCGGACTCCAAGCTGACCTCTCTGAAGGATCTGAAGGGCAAGAAGGTCTCCACGAGTGTCGGCTCGGCCGCCGACGGCACCCTCGTACGGGCCCTGCAGCGCGCCGGCATCGATCCGAACAGCGGCATCGAGAAGCTCAACCAGCAGCCCTCCGTCGGCGCTTCCGCCCTCGCGGCGGGCAGCACGGACGCCCTGTCCCAGTTCGTCGCCTGGCCGGGCCTGCTCGCCTTCCAGGGCAAGGCCAAGGCGATCTACGACGGCGCCCGGCTGAACCTGCCCACCTTCCACGGCGTCACCGCCCGCGAGGACTTCGCGAAGGATCGGCCAGCCGTGCTGGAGGCGTTCCTGAAGGCCCAGGCGGAGGCGACCGGCTACCTGAACGAGCACCCGGTGGACGCCGCCGAGAAGGTAGCGAAGGCGACCGGCCTGCCCGCCGAGGTCGTCTACCTCTACAACGGTGCTCACGGCATCGCCACCTTCGACCCGGCCATCAAGCCCCAGCTCGTCTCCGCGTTGAAGCAGGACGTCTCGATCCTCAAGTCGGCGAAGCTCACCGGCGACGTGGACGTCGACTCCTTCGTCGACGACCGGTACGTGAAGAAGGCCCTCGGAACGACGGCGTACACCGAGCATCTCGCCACGAAGCCCGCACCGGCCGCGAGCGAGGCCTGGCCCAAGGGCGCCTCCAAGACCGTCACGTTCGACTCCCCCTCCAAGCTGCTGCGTCACGTCGCCGGGCACCGTGACGACCTGCGTGCCGCCTACGTCCCCGACACCACCACCGGGACCCTCTGGTTCGCCGACAAGGCCGTGTGGGTGGCCGACGGCGACAGGCTGTTGCCCTTCGTCGCGCCCGACACCGCGCAGGCGTACATCGCCGGGCACGGCGGAGCGCGGGTCGTCTCCTACGCCGACGCTCTGGAGCGGGCCTCGTGAGGCGGTATGTGCTCCGCGTCCTCTCGCTGGCCGCCGCGCTCGGCCTGTGGCAGGCGCTGACCAGCCTGAACGTCGACCTGTGGCTGCGCTTCTCGCAGTTCCCGACGGTCACCGACGTGGGCCGGGCCTTCGCCGGCCGGGTGTCCGGGCCGGACTACTGGACGGACCTCACCGACAGCCTCACCCGGATCCTCACCGGCTTCCTGCTGGCCGCCGTCCTCGGTGTGGCGACGGGCGTGCTCGTGGCGCGCTCGCGTCTCGCCGAGGACCTGCTCGGCCCGGTGCTGGAGGTGATCCGCCCGATCCCGGCCATCGCCCTGGTGCCCGTCGCGATCCTGCTGTTCCCCTCGAACGAGCAGGGCATCGTCTTCATCACCTGCACCGCCGCCTTCTTCCCGGTCCTGGTCTCCACCCGGCACGCGGTGCGGGCCCTGACCCCCGTGTGGGAGGAAGCCGTACGCACCATGGGCGGCGGCCGGTGGCGCATCCTCGGCTCGGTCGTCCTGCCGGGCGCACTGCCCGGCGTGTTCGGCGGACTGTCCGTCGGCATCGGCGTCTCGTGGATCTGTGTGATCTCCGCCGAGATGATCTCCGGCCAGTACGGCGTCGGGTACCGCACCTGGCAGGACTACACCGTCGTCGACTACGCCGGTGTGTTCGTCGGCATGGTCACCATCGGCGTGCTCGGCTGGCTCACCTCCACCGCCGTGGAACTCCTGGGCCGCCGCCTCACCCGCTGGCTGCCCCGCACCGCGTACGTGCCCGGTGCCCGGCCGCCCCGGCCCTACCGGTCCGTGAAGCCGGCACCGGCCGCCCCCGCCGCCGTCCCCGGCAGGGCCCGATCCGAGGAGGCACGCGATGAGCACCTCGTCTGAGACCGTCCCGAACACCCCGCCCGGGGCTGCCCCGGACACCTCGTCCGAGACCGTCCGGAACGCCTCGTCCGAGACCGCCGCCGTCGCCGCCCCGGGGCGCGGCACCCGCCTCAGCCTCACCGGCGCCTCTCTCGGCCGCCCCGGCGCGACCGCCCTGGACAAGGTCGACCTGGACATCGCCCCCGGCGAGATCCTCACCGTCGTCGGCCCCTCGGGCTGCGGCAAGTCGACCCTGCTGCGCACCCTGGCCGGCCTGCTGTCGCCGCTCGCGGGCGAGATCGCCCAGGACGGGCAGCCGCTGACCGGCCCCTCGGCCGACCGGGCCCTGGTCTTCCAGGAGGACGCCCTGCTCCCCTGGCGCACCCTGCGCGCCAATGTCGAACTCCCCCTCGCCATCCGCGGCGTGCCCCGCGCCGAGCGCCGGGAACAGGCCCAGGCCTGGCTGGAGCGGGTCGGGCTCGGCTCGCAGGCACGGCAGTTGCCGCACCGGGTCTCCGGCGGGCAGCGCCAGCGTGTCCAGCTGGCCCGCGCCCTGGCCGGACGCCCGCGCGCCGTCCTGATGGACGAGCCGTTCGGCGCGCTCGACGCGCAGACCCGCGCGGGGATGCAGGACCTGCTGGTGGAGGTGCTCCAGGGCACGGGCGCCACCGTCGTCTTCGTCACCCACGACGTGGACGAGGCCTTGTTCCTCGGCGACCGCGTGGCCCTGCTCGGCGCGGGTGGCCTCGTCGCCGTCCGGGACATCCCCCGCCCGCGTGACCGCGGCGCACACGACGACCCGGCGCGCGTGGCCCTGCGGCGCGACGTCCTCACCTCGCTCGGTACGTGAAAGGCAGCCCGGTGACCACCTCCGTGAATCCCCCTGCGGACGCCCCCCTGGCCGTCCCGTCCCTCGCCGACGCCGAGGAACTGACCTGCGACGTCCTCGTCATCGGCGGCGGCACCGCGGGCACCATGGCCGCCCTGACCGCCGCCGAGCACGGCGCGAACGTGCTGCTTCTGGAGAAAGCGCACGTCCGCCACTCCGGCGCGCTCGCCATGGGCATGGACGGTGTGAACAACGCGGTCATCCCGGGCCGGGCCGAACCCGATGACTACGTCGCCGAGATCACCCGCGCCAACGACGGCATCGTCGACCAGTCCACCGTCCGCCAGACCGCCACCCGCGGCTTCGGCATGGTGCAGCGGCTGGAGTCCTACGGCGTGAAGTTCGAGAAGGACGAGCACGGCGACTACTCCGTCCGCCAGGTGCACCGCTCCGGCTCCTACGTGCTGCCGATGCCGGAGGGCAAGGACGTCAAGAAGGTCCTGTACCGGCAGCTGCGGCGGCGCGAGATGCGGGAGAGGATCCGCATCGAGAACCGGGTCATGCCGGTGCGGGTCCTCACGGCGGACGGGCGGGCTGTCGGAGCGGCCGGTTTCAACACCCGCACCGGGCAGTTCGTCCAGGTCCGCGCGGGCGCGGTGATCCTCGCGACCGGCGCCTGCGGCCGCCTCGGCCTGCCCGCCTCCGGCTACCTCTACGGCACGTACGAGAACCCCACCAACGCGGGCGACGGCTACGCCATGGCCTACCACGCGGGCGCCGAGCTCACCGGCATCGAGTGCTTCCAGATCAACCCACTGATCAAGGACTACAACGGCCCGGCCTGCGCCTACGTCGCCAACCCCTTCGGCGGCTACCAGGTCAACCGGCACGGCGAACGGTTTGTCGACTCCGACTACTGGTCGGGCCAGATGATGGCCGAGTTCGCCGCCGAGGTGGCGTCCGACCGGGGGCCCGTCTACCTGAAGCTGAGCCATCTCCCCGAGGAGTCGGTCTCGGCCCTGGAGACGATCCTGCACTCCACCGAGCGCCCCACCCGCGGCACCTTCCACTCCGGCCGCGGCCACGACTACCGCACCCACGACATCGAGATGCACATCTCCGAGATCGGCCTGTGCGGCGGCCACTCCGCCTCCGGCGTCCGCGTGGACGACCACGCCCGCACGACCGTCCCGCGGCTGTACGCGGCCGGCGACCTGGCCTGCGTCCCGCACAACTACATGATCGGCGCGTTCGTCTTCGGTGACCTGGCGGGCGCGGACGCCTCGCAGTACCAGGCCTACGCGGGCGAGTTGCCCACGGAGCAGCTCCGCGAGGCGCACGAGCTGATCTACCGCCCGCTGCGCAACCCCGACGGTCCGCCGCAGCCCCAGGTCGAGTACAAGCTGCGCCGCTTCGTGAACGACTACGTGGCCCCGCCCAAGTCGGGTGCCCGGCTGTCGCTGGCCCTGGAGGCCTTCGAGCGGATGCACACCGACATCGCCGAGATGGGTGCCCGCACCGCGCACGAGCTGATGCGCTGCGCCGAGGTCACTTTCATCCGGGACTGCGCGGAGATGGCCGCCCGCTCCTCCCTGGCCCGTACCGAGTCCCGCTGGGGCCTCTACCACGAGCGCCTCGACCACCCCCAGCGTGACGACGCGTCCTGGTTCCACCACCTCGATCTGCACAAGTCCCCCTCCGGTGCGATGGAGTTCACGGCACGGCCCGTGGCTCCCTATCTCGTTCCCGTCGACGGTTTCGACCCCGTCGGCGGTCCGTCTCGTGTCCTCGGCGAGGTGCACGCCGAGGATGTGGCCATGGCGGGCTCGCGGGACGTGGCGCCGGTCGCGGCCCCGGCGGGAACGGCGGATCCGGAGCCCACTCCGACGCCGCAGACTTCGGTCACCGCCCCTGCCGGTGAGAAGTCCTCCGCCCGCCTGCTCGAACTCGTCGCCCTCGCCGAGGAGGAGCCCGAACTCGCTGCCCTCCAGCCGTATGTGACGGATCCCGCGCCCGCTGTCCGCCGCGAGGCCGTCGCCGTACTCACCGAGACGCTCCCACCGGGGACGGGCACGGCCCTCGCCGCCGCCCTGCGCGACAACGCCGCCGAGGTGCGGGCCGCCGCCGCCGCGTCACTGCGCGAGCTGGTCGAGACGCTCCCGGCCGAACCGGATCTGCGCGACGGTCTCGCCGCCGCCCTGGCCGAGCCGGACCCGGTGGTGCGTGCCGCGGCCCTGGACGTCCTGCGCGCCCTGCGCCTGGGCGACGCCGCCCTGTTCGCGGACTCCCTCACCGACTCCGACATCGCCGTCCGCATCGAGGCCGTACGCGCCCTGGTGTCTGTCGACGCCGCAGGCGAACTGGCCCGCGCGGCGCTCTCCGACCCCTCCCGCGAGGTCCGGGTCGCGATCGCCAAGGGCCTGGCCACGGTGGGTGCCGAACGGCTCGCGGGTGACGCCCCTGCCGCCGATCCCGCCGCGGGCGCCATCGAAGCGGCCCTCACCGGCCTCCTCGACGACCCCGATGCCCTGGTGCGGGCCGCGGCCTACGGAGCACTCGGCACCACCGGCTGCCCGGCGCCCCTCACCGCGCGCGCCGTGGCCGCCCTAGCCGAGCAGGCCTGGCAGGTACGGGCCGGAGCCGCAACGGCCCTGTCCGTCGCCGACCCCGACGTGGCCGTCCCGGCCCTCGCCAAGACCCTGGCGGACGCCAACGCCGATGTCCGCAAGGCCGCCGTCCTGTCACTGACCCGGCACCGCGCCACCGAGGAAGCCCGGGCGGCCCTCGCCACGGCCACGACGGACTCCGACGCGGATGTCAGGGCGTACGCGGGACGGGCGCTGTGACCGGCCCGGCTTCCGAAGCCGTCTGACCCAGCCGGAGCCCGGCCCTATATCCAGTCGGCGGGCTCCGGCTCCTCGTCCATCTCCGGCCAGTGGTCCGGCTCGCCCGCGTCCTGGCCGGGGGTGTGAGCCGGAGCCTGGCCGGAGGCTGTCGGGGCCGGGGACGAGTCGCCCACGGGGGCGGAGCCCGCCGGCCCGCCCAGTGACGCGAGCACCTCCAGCACACCCTCCCCGTACGTGGTGAGCTTCTTCTCGCCGACTCCGCTGATCCCGCCGAGCTCCCCCACCGACGTCGGCCACACCGTGGCGATCTCCCGCAGTGTGGCGTCGTGGAAGATCACGTAGGCCGGGACGCCCTGCTCACGGGCCTGCTCGGCTCGCCAGGCGCGCAGCGCCTCGAAGGCCGGCAGCAGTTCCTCTGGCAGCTCGGCGACGACAGCCTTGCCCTTGCGCTCGCCCCGCCCGGAGCCGGAGGACGAGGACCCCGACCGGGAGGTCACCGGCTTCTTCGGCTCCTTGCGCAGCGGCACCTCCCGCTCCCGCCGCAGCACCGCCCCGCTGGCCTCCGTGAGCACGAGCGTGCCGTACTCGCCCTCCACGGCGAGCAGCCCCTGGGCGAGCAACTGCCTGATGACGCCCCGCCATTCACCTTCGGTGAGCTCCTCGCCGATGCCGAACACGGACAGCTGGTCGTGGTCGAACTGGATGACCTTGCCGGTCCGCTTCCCCAGCAGGATGTCGATGATCTGCACCGCGCCGAACTTCTGCCCGCGTTCCCGCTGCAGCCGGACGACCGTCGACAGGGCCTTCTGCGCCGCGACGGTGCCGTCCCAGGTCTCCGGTGGGGTCAGGCACGTGTCGCAGTTGCCGCAGCCGGACGGGTCCGGGTCCTGGCCGAAGTAGGCGAGGAGCTGGCCCCGGCGGCACTGGGCCGTCTCGCACAGCGCCAGCATCGAGTCCAGGTGGGACTGGGCCCGGCGCCGGAAGGCCTCGTCGCCTTCACCGGACTGGATCAGCTTGCGCTGCTGTATGACGTCGTTCAGTCCGTAGGCCATCCAGGCCGTCGACGGCAGCCCGTCCCGGCCGGCCCGGCCCGTCTCCTGGTAGTAACCCTCGACCGACTTGGGCAGGTCGAGGTGGGCGACGAAGCGGACGTCCGGCTTGTCGATACCCATGCCGAAGGCGATGGTCGCCACCACGACCAGTCCGTCCTCGCGCAGGAAGCGGGACTGGTGGGCCGCGCGCGTGCCCGCGTCCAGTCCCGCGTGGTACGGCACCGCCTCGACGCCGTTGCGGCTGAGGAACTCTGCGGTCTTCTCCACGGAGTTGCGCGACAGGCAGTAGACGATGCCCGCGTCGCCCGCGTGCTCCTCGCGCAGGAAGCTCAGCAGCTGCTTCTTGGGGTCGGCCTTGGGCACGATCCGGTACTGGATGTTGGGCCGGTCGAAGCTCGCCACGAAGTGGCGGGCCGCCGGCATGTTCAGCCGCTCGGTGATCTCCTGGTGCGTCGCATGCGTGGCCGTCGCCGTGAGCGCGATCCGCGGCACGTCCGGCCAGCGCTCACCGAGCAGGGACAGCGCCAGGTAGTCGGGCCGGAAGTCGTGGCCCCACTGGGAGACGCAGTGCGCCTCGTCGATCGCGAAGAGGGAGATCTTGCCGCGGGAGAGCAGATCGAGCGTGCTCCCCACCCGCAGCCGCTCCGGGGCCAGGTACAGCAGGTCCAGCTCACCGGCGAGGAACTCGGCCTCGACCATCCGCCGCTCGTCGAAGTCCTGCGTGGAGTTCATGAACCCGGCCCGCACGCCCAGCGCCCGCAGCGCGTCCACCTGGTCCTGCATCAGGGCGATCAGCGGGGAGACGACCACACCCGTACCTGGCCTGACCAGGGACGGAATCTGGTAGCACAGCGACTTGCCGCCACCGGTGGGCATGAGCACGACGGCGTCGCCGCCCGCCACCACATGCTCGATGACCGCTTCCTGCTCACCGCGGAAGGCCTCGTACCCGAAAACCCGGTGCAGCGCGGCCAGCGCCTCGCTCGCGTCGGTGCCGAGGGGCCCGGCGGGTCCACTGCCCGCGCCGACCCCGGCCCCGGTCACCCCGGCTCCGGTCACCGCGTCCAGTTCCGTCATCACACCCGTCCCGCCCGTAGCGCCCATTGTTGCGTCCCCCGTGCGTCGCCCTCGACCACTGCGTCCACCATAGGCGCCCGCACCGACAGCCCCGGAGTTGTCCACAGGTCCCGCCCGACGGAGACCGCTCCACACATCCGTACGACCGGGGGCCGGGGCCGGCCGGAGAACGCCGTGGGACCCGGCCCCGAGGAGACCGGGCCCCACCCAGGGCGTCACGCCTGTCAGCGCACGAAGACCCCCGCCTGCCCCGCCAGATCCAGGAAGTACTGCGGCGCCACACCGAGGACCACCGTGACCGCCACGCCCACTCCGATCGCCGTCATCGTCAGCGGTGACGGCACGGCCACCGTCGGGCCCTCCGGCCGTGGCTCGCTGAAGAACATCAGCACGATGACGCGGATGTAGAAGAACGCGGCGATCGCCGACGAGATCACACCGATCACGACGAGCGGTGCCGCCCCGCCCTCCGCCGCCGCCTTGAACACGGCGAACTTCCCGGCGAAGCCGGACGTCAGCGGAATGCCGGCGAAGGCCAGCAGGAACACCGCGAACACCGCCGCCACCAGCGGGGACCTGCGCCCGAGCCCGGCCCACTTGGACAGGTGCGTCGCCTCACCGCCCGCGTCGCGGACGAGGGTGACCACCGCGAAGGCGCCGATCGTCACGAACGAGTACGCCGCCAGGTAGAACAGCACCGACGAGACACCGTCGGGCGTGGTCGCGATGACACCCGCGAGGATGAACCCGGCGTGCGCGATCGACGAGTACGCCAGCAGCCGCTTGATGTCCGTCTGCGTGATGGCGACGATCGCACCGCCCAGCATCGTGACGATGGCCACGGCCCACATCACCGGTCGCCAGTCCCAGCGCAGACCCGGCAGCACGACGTACAGCAGCCGCAGCAGGGCGCCGAACGCCGCCACCTTCGTCGCCGCCGCCATGAAGCCGGTCACCGGAGTCGGAGCGCCCTGGTACACGTCCGGCGTCCACATGTGGAACGGCACCGCGCCCACCTTGAACAGCAGCCCCATGACCAGCAGCGCGGCGCCGATCAGCAGCAGCGTGTCGTTGCCCATGGTGTCGGCGAGCGCCGGGTTGACGTCCTGCACGGTGCCGTCGACGACCTGCGCGATCGTGGCGTACGACATCGAGCCCGCGTAGCCGTACAGCATGGCGATGCCGAACAGGGTGAACGCGGAGGCGAAGGCGCCCAGCAGGAAGTACTTGACCGCGGCCTCCTGCGACATGAGCCGCTTGCGGCGGGCCAGCGCGCACAGCAGGTACAGCGGCAGGGAGAGGACCTCCAGCGCCACGAACAGCGTCAGCAGGTCGTTGGCCGCCGGGAAGATCAGCATGCCGGCGACGGCGAACATCAGCAGCGGGAACACCTCGGTGGTGGTGAACCCGGCCTTGACCGCGGCCTTCTCGCTCTCGCTGCCGGGCACGGACGCGGCCTGGGCGGCGAAGGAGTCGACGCGGTTGCCGTGCGTCTCCGGATCGAGGCGCCGCTCGGCGAAGGTGAACAGGCCCACGAGGGCCGCCAGCAGGATCGTGCCCTGCAGGAACAGGGCGGGGCCGTCGACGGCGATCGCGCCCATCGCCGCGATGCGTGCCTTGGTCGTGCCGTACCCGTCGGCCGCGAGCGCCACGACCGCGGCGAAGGCGGCGGCGAGGGCGACGACGGACACGAACATCTGGGCGTAGTAGCGGGACTTCCGCGGGACGAACGCCTCGATCAGGATCCCGACGATCGCCGCGCCGATGATGATCAGAGTGGGGGCGAGCTGCCCGTATTCGATCTTCGGCGCGTCGATCTTGGCGATCGGGTCGGCCGCGTTTGTCCACAGGCTGTGGACGGCTGTTGCGCTCACTTGGCCGCCTCCACCTCGGGCTGGGGGTCCTTCTTATGGACGTCGGACATGGTCTGCTTGACCGCCGGATCGATGATCTGCGTGACGGGCTTCGGGTAGACGCCCAGGAAGATCAGCAGGACGACCAGCGGGGCGACGACCACGAGCTCACGGACCCGGAGGTCCGGCATCGCGGAGACCGCCGGTTTCACCGGGCCCGTCATCGTCCGCTGGTAGAGGACGAGGGTGTAGAGCGCGGCGAGGACGATGCCGAAGGTGGCGATGATGCCGATCACCGGATAGCGCGTGAACGTGCCGACCAGGACCAGGAACTCACTGACGAACGGCGCCAGCCCCGGCAGCGACAGCGTCGCGAGGCTGCCGATCAGGAACGTGCCGGCGAGCACCGGGGCGACTTTCTGCACACCGCCGTAGTCGGCGATCAGCCGCGAGCCGCGGCGGGAGATCAGGAAGCCCGCCACCAGCATCAGCGCGGCCGTCGAGATGCCGTGGTTGATCATGTAAAGCGTCGCGCCGGACTGCCCCTGGCTGGTCATCGCGAAGATGCCCATGATGATGAAGCCGAAGTGGGAGATCGACGCGTACGCCACCAGCCGCTTGATGTCCCGCTGGCCGACCGCGAGCAGCGCCCCGTAGATGATGCTGATCAGAGCGAGGACGAGGATCGCGGGCGTCGCCCACTTGCTGGCCTCCGGGAAGAGCTGGAGGCAGAAGCGGAGCATCGCGAAGGTGCCGACCTTGTCGACGACCGCCGTGATGAGCACGGCGACCGGGGCCGTCGACTCCTGCATGGCGTTGGGCAGCCAGGTGTGCAGCGGCCACAGCGGCGCCTTCACCGCGAAGGCGAAGAAGAAGCCGAGGAACAGCCAGCGTTCGGTGTTGGTCGCCATGTCGAGCGTGCCGTTGGCGCGGGCTTCGGCGATCTCCTGGAGCGAGAAGTTCCCGGCGACCACGTACAGGCCGATCACCGCGGCCAGCATGATCAGACCGCCGACCAGGTTGTAGAGGAGGAACTTGACGGCCGCGTACGACCGTTGGGTCGCCGCCACCTTCTCGCCGTGCTCGTGGGCACGGTCCCCGAAGCCGCCGATGAGGAAGTACATCGGGATCAGCATGGCTTCGAAGAAGATGTAGAAGAGGAAGACGTCGGTGGCCTCGAAGGAGAGGATCACCATCGCCTCGACGGCCAGGATCAGGGCGAAGAAGCCCTGCGTCGGCCGCCACCGGCTGCTGCCGGTCTCCAGAGGGTCGGCGTCGTGCCAGCCCGCCAGGATGATGAACGGGATGAGCAGCGCCGTGAGCGCGATGAGCGCCACCCCGATGCCGTCCACGCCCAGTTCGTAGCGGACGCCGAAGTCGGCGATCCAGGCGTGGGACTCGGTGAGCTGGTAGCGGTCGCCGTCCGGGTCGAAGCGCACCAGGACGACGATCGCCAGGACGAGCGTGGCGAGGGAGAAGAGCAGCGCCAGCCACTTGGCGGCGGTGCGCTTCGCGGCCGGTACGGCGGCCGTGGCGATCGCCCCGACGGCCGGGAGCGCCGCTGTCGCTGTCAGCAGAGGAAAGGACATCGGTATCAGACCGCCCTCATCAGCAGGGTCGCGGCGACGATGACCGCCGCGCCGCCGAACATCGAGACCGCGTAGGAGCGGGCGAAGCCGTTCTGCAGCCTGCGCATCCGCCCGGAGAGGCCGCCGACCGAGGCCGCCGTGCCGTTGACGACGCCGTCGACCAGGGTGTGGTCGACGTAGACCAGGGACCGCGTGAGGTGCTCGCCGCCGCGGACCAGGACGACGTGGTTGAAGTCGTCCTGGAACAGGTCACGCCGGGCGGCCCGGGTGAGCAGCGAACCGCGCGGGGCGACGGCCGGGACCGGGCGGCGGCCGTACTGGGCCCAGGCGAGGGCCACGCCGATGATCATGCAGGCTACGGTCGCGGAGGTGACCACGCCCGCGCTGATCGGCGGATTGCCGTGGCTGTGTCCGGTGACCGGCTCCAGCCAGTGCATGAACCGGTCGCCGATGCTGAAGAACGCGCCTCCGGCCACCGATCCGACGGCCAGCACGATCATCGGGATCGTCATGATCTTGGGCGACTCGTGCGGGTGCGGCGGGGTGTACTCGCCGCGCGTCTCGGCGGCGGGCTCCACGCCGGGCCGGGCCGGGGACGGCGTCGGGGCGTTGCGCCAGCGCTCCTCGCCGAAGAACGTCATCAGCATCACGCGCGTCATGTAGAACGCGGTGATGGCCGCGCCGAGCAGGGCGCAGGCGCCGAGGATCCAGCCCTCGGTGCCGCCCTTCGCGAACGCCGCCTCGATGATCTTGTCCTTGGAGAAGAACCCTGACAGCCCCGGGAAGCCGATGATGGCCAGGTAGCCGAGGCCGAAGGTGATGAACGTGACCGGCATGTACTTCCGCAGGCCGCCGTAGCGGCGCATGTCGACCTCGTCGTTCATGCCGTGCATGACCGAACCGGCGCCGAGGAACAGCCCGGCCTTGAAGAAGCCGTGCGTCACCAGGTGCATGATCGCGAAGACGTAGCCGATGGGGCCGAGGCCGGCGGCGAGGATCATGTAGCCGATCTGCGACATGGTCGAACCGGCCAGGGCCTTCTTGATGTCGTCCTTCGCGCAACCGACGATCGCACCGAACAGCAGCGTGACCGCACCGACGATGGTGACGACCAGCTGCGCGTCCGGGGCGCCGTTGAAGACGGCCGCGGAGCGGACGATCAGGTAGACGCCCGCCGTCACCATGGTCGCCGCGTGGATGAGGGCCGAGACCGGGGTCGGGCCCTCCATCGCGTCCCCGAGCCAGGACTGGAGCGGCACCTGGGCGGATTTGCCGCAGGCGGCGAGAAGCAGCATCAGCGCGATCGCGGTCAGCTTGTCCTCACCGGCGGCGCCTGCGAGCCCGGCCTCCCCGTGGCCGCCGAGCACCGGCCCGAAGGCGAAGGTGCCGAACCACAGGAACATCAGCATGATCGCGATGGACAGGCCCATGTCGCCGACGCGGTTGACCAGGAAGGCCTTCTTGGCGGCCGTGGCGGCGCTGGGCTTGTGCTGCCAGAAGCCGATCAGCAGGTAGGAGGCGAGACCGACGCCCTCCCAGCCGACGTACAGCAGCAGGTAGTTGTCGGCGAGGACGAGGATCAGCATCGCCGCGAGGAACAGGTTCAGATAGCCGAAGAAGCGGCGGCGCCGCTCGTCGTGTTCCATGTATCCGACGGAGTACAGGTGGATCAGCGATCCGACGCCCGTGATCAGCAGCACGAACGTCATGGACAGCTGGTCGAGCTGGAAGGCGACGTCCGCCTGGAAGCCCTCGACCGGGATCCAGCTGAACAGGTGCTGGCTCAGGACCCGGTTCTCGGCGTCCTGGCCCAGCATGTCGGTGAACAGCACCAGGCCGAGCACGAAGGAGACGGCCGCGAGCAGGGTGCCGAGCCAGTGGCCGACGGCGTCCAGCCGCCGCCCGCCGCACAGCAGGACCGCCGCTCCGAGCAGGGGCGCCGCCACCAGCAGCGCAATGAGGTTCTCCACGATTCTTCCGACCCCTTACAGCTTCATCAGGCTGGCGTCGTCGACCGAGGCCGAGTGGCGGGCACGGAACAGGGACACGATGATCGCGAGCCCGACCACGACCTCGGCGGCGGCGACGACCATCGTGAAGAAGGCAATGATCTGGCCGTCGAGGTTGCCGTGCATCCGGGAGAAGGCGACGAACGCGAGGTTGCAGGCGTTGAGCATGAGCTCGATGCACATGAACACGACGATCGCGTTGCGCCTGATCAGCACGCCGGTGGCGCCGATCGTGAACAACAGGGCCGCGAGGTAGAGGTAGTTGACGGGGTTCACTTGGACGCCTCCTCGGGCTGGAACTTCGCCGGCCCGACCGCCCTGCGCTCCAGACGCTCCTCGGACCGCTGCTCCAGGGCCTTGAGGTCGTTGAGCGCCTCCTGCGACACGTCACGGATCTGGCCGCGCTCGCGCAGGGTCTTGCTGACGGTGAGGTCGGACGGGGAGCCGTCGGGCAGCAGGCCCGCGATGTCGACCGCGTTGTGCCGGGCGTACACACCCGGTGCCGGCAGGGGCGGCAGCTGCTTGCCCGACCGGACGCGCTGCTCGGCGAGCTCCCGCTGCGTCTTGGCGCGCTCGGTGCGCTCGCGGTGCGTGAGCACCATGGCGCCGACGGCTGCGGTGATGAGCAGGGCTCCGGTGATCTCGAACGCGAAGACGTACTTGGTGAAGATGAGGGCGGCCAGACCCTCCACGTTGCCACCGGCGTTGGCCTGGCCGATGCCGTTGAAGTCCGTCAGGGACGCGTTGCCGATCCCGCCGATCAGCAGGACGCCGAAGCCGAGCCCGCACAGCAGGGCCAGCCACCGCTGGCCCTTGATGGTCTCCTTCAGGGAGTCCGCCGCGGTGACGCCGACGAGCATCACGACGAACAGGAACAGCATCATGATCGCGCCGGTGTAGACGACGATCTGGACGACGCCCAGGAAGTAGGCGCCGTTGGCGAGGTAGAACACCGCCAGGATGATCATGGTGCCGGCGAGGCAGAGCGCGCTGTGCACGGCCCTCCTCATGAGGATGGTGCACAGGGCGCCGATCACCGCGACGGTGCCGAGGATCCAGAACTGGAAGGCCTCTCCGGTGGAGGTGGAGTAGGCGGCGAGCTGGGCGGTCATCGGCCGATCACTCCCTCCGACGCGGGTTCCGTCCCGCCGAAGGTCGAGTCGGCCTCCTGGACGACCTCGCCCTTGGAGTGGGCCACCTGCCGCTCGGTGCCGGGCGCGGCCTCCGTCACCAGGCCCCGGTAGTAGTCCTGTTCGTCGGTGCCCGGGTAGATGGCGTGGGGCGTGTCGACCATGCCCTCCTCGAGACCGGCGAGCAGCTGCTCCTTGGTGTAGATGAGGTTGGCCCGGCTGGAGTCGGCCAGCTCGAACTCGTTGGTCATCGTGAGCGCCCGGGTGGGGCAGGCCTCGATGCACAGGCCGCACAGGATGCAGCGGGCGTAGTTGATCTGGTAGACGCGGCCGTACCGCTCGCCCGGCGAGTAGCGCTCCTCGTCGGTGTTGTCCGCGCCCTCCACGTAGATGGCGTCGGCGGGACAGGCCCAGGCGCACAGTTCACAGCCGACGCACTTCTCCAGGCCGTCCGGATGGCGGTTGAGCTGGTGCCGGCCGTGGAAGCGCGGAGCCGTGGTCTTCTGCTGCTCCGGGTACTGCTCGGTCAGCCGCTTCTTGAACATGGCCTTGAAGGTCACGCCGAAGCCGGCCACGGGGTTCTGGAAACCGGGCTTGGTGTCCTTGGGTTCCTCAGCCTTCGAGCGCTCGAGTTCCTCAGCCATCGGACGCCTCCTTTCCATCCGTAGATCCGCCCAGAGATCCGTCACTCTGAGTATCGGGCCCACCACTGACAATCAGCTCCCGCTCCCGGCGCGCGCGGCGCGGGACCGGCGGAAGTTCCTGTCCGGGCAGGGGCGGTACGGGGAATCCGCCCGCCATCGGGTCGAAGGCGGCCGGGGTGTCGGCCGGCTGTTCGGCCTTCTTGGCCTTCTCGCGGAACATGTCGGCGACGAAGGAGAGCAGCAGCAGGGCGAGCACACCGCCGCCCACGTAGAGGGCGATGTCGGCGAAGTCGTAGCCCTCGTTCCGGAAGGCCCGGACGCTCGCGACGAGCATCAGCCACACCAGGGAGACCGGGATGAGGACCTTCCAGCCGAGCTTCATCAGCTGGTCGTAGCGGACGCGCGGAAGGGTGCCGCGGATCCAGATGAACATGAACAGCAGCAGCTGCACCTTGACGGTGAACCACAGGAGCGGCCACCAGCCGTGGTTGGCGCCCTCCCAGAAGGTGCTGATCGGCCAGGGGGCCCGCCAGCCGCCGAGGAACAGGGTGGTGGCGACGGCCGAGACGGTCACCATGTTGACGTACTCGGCGAGCATGAACATCGCGAACTTGATCGACGAGTACTCGGTGTTGAAGCCGCCGACCAGGTCGCCCTCGGACTCGGGCATGTCGAAGGGGGCGCGGTTGGTCTCGCCGACCATCGTCACGATGTAGAGCACGAAGGAGACCGGCAGCAGCACGATGTACCAGCGGTCGGCCTGCTGCTCGACGATCGTCGAGGTCGACATCGATCCCGAGTAGAGGAAGACCGAGGCGAAGGCGGCGCCCATCGCGATCTCGTAGGAGATCATCTGCGCGCAGGAGCGCAGGCCGCCCAGCAGCGGGTACGTCGAGCCGGAGCTCCAGCCCGCCAGCACGATGCCGTAGATGCCGACCGAGGCGACCGCGAGGATGTAGAGCATCGCGATCGGCAGGTCGGTGAGCTGCATCGTGGTGCGCTGGCCGAAGATCGAGATCTCGTTCCCGGCCGGGCCGAAGGGGATCACCGCGATCGCCATGAAGGCCGGGATGGCCGCGATGACCGGCGCGAGGACGTAGACCGCCTTGTCCGCGCGCTTGACGATCACGTCCTCCTTGAGCATCAGCTTGATGCCGTCGGCGAGCGACTGGAGCATGCCCCAGGGGCCGTGCCGGTTCGGGCCGATGCGCAACTGCATCCAGGCGACGACCTTGCGCTCCATGACGATGGAGATCAGCACGGTCACCATCAGGAAGGCGAAGCAGAACACCGCCTTGATGACGACCAGCCACCACGGGTCGGTACCGAACATGGAGAGGTCTTCTGCGGCGAGGTACGGGCTCATGCCTCCACCTCCTTGGGGGCCTCGCCGGCGAGCGTCGCCGGGCCGATGCGGACGAGGGAGCCGAGCCGCGCCCCGGTGTCGGAGGCGACGCCGCCGCCGGTGGAGTTCAGCGGCAGCCACACCACCCGGTCGGGCATGTCGCTGATCTGGAGCGGGAGTTCCACGACCCCCTGGGGGCCGGTCACCGCGAGCAGGTCGCCGTCCTTGACGCCCGCCTCGGCGGCCGTCGGGGCCGACACCCGCGCGCGTGCCGCGTGCCGGGTGCCGGCGAGTGCCTCGTCGCCCTGCTGGAGGAGGCCCTGGTCGAGCAGCAGCCGGTGCCCCGCGAGGACGGCTTCTCCGACGGCGGGCCGCGGCAGCGCGGCCGCGGTCTCCAGGGGCTCACCGGCCCGCGGGCCGCCCCAGGCGCCGAGCCGGTCGATCTCGCCGCGCACGGTGCGCAGGTCCGGCAGCCCGAGGTGGACGTCCATGGCGTCGGCGAGCATCTGCAGCACGCGCGCGTCGGTGGGCGCGGAGCGGCGGGTCAGATGGTCCGGCTTGAGCGCGGCCTCGAAGAAGCGGATCCGGCCTTCCCAGTTGAGGAAGGTGCCGGCCTTCTCGGCGACCGCGGCGACGGGCAGGACGACGTCGGCCTTGCGCGTGATCTCGCTCGGCCGCAGTTCCAGCGAGACCAGGAAGCCCACTTCGTCGAGCGCCGCACGCGCGCGTGCCGGGTCGGGCAGGTCGGCGACCTCCACACCCGCCACCAGCAGGGCCTGGAGCTCTCCGGTGGCGGCGGCCTCCACGATCTGGCCGGTGTCACGGCCGTAGCGGTGCGGGAGACCGGCGACGCCCCACAGGGCGGCGACCTCGTCCCGCGCGCGCGGGTCGGTGGCCGGGCGCCCGCCCGGCAGCAGCGACGGCAGCGCGCCCGCCTCGATCGCGCCGCGCTCCCCGGCCCGGCGCGGGATCCACACCAGCCGGGCGCCGGTCGCGGCGGCGGTGCGGACGGCGGCGGTGAGCCCGCCGGCCACCGACGCCAGCCGCTCGCCGACGACGATCACCGCACCCTCGGCCCGCAGCGCCTCGGCGGCGAGCGCGCCGCCGTCCTCCAGGCCGGTGCCGCTCGCGAGCGCGTCCAGCCACTCGGTCTCGGTGCCGGGAGCCGCCGGAAGCAGGGTGCCGCCGGCCTTCTCCAGCCCCCGGGTGGCGTGCGTGGCGAGCGAGAAGGTCCGCTGCCCGTGCTTGCGCCAGGCCTTGCGCAGCCGCAGGAAGACGCCGGGAGCCTCCTCCTCCGCCTCGAACCCGACCAGCAGGACGGCGGGGGCCTGCTCCAGCGCGGTGTACGTGACGCCCGTGCCGTCGAGGTCCCGGCCGCGCCCGGCGATCTGGGCGGCCAGGAAGTCGGCCTCCTCGCTGCTGTGCACGCGCGCGCGGAAGTCGATGTCGTTGGTGTCGAGCGCCACGCGCGCGAACTTGCTGTACGCGTAGGCGTCCTCGACGGTGAGGCGGCCACCGGTCAGGACGCCGGTGCGGCCCCGGGAGGCCAGCAGCCCCTGGGCCGCGATCTGGAGCGCCTCCGGCCAGGAGGACGGTTCCAGCTCGCCCTCGGCGTTGCGCACCAGCGGCGTCTGAAGCCGGTCCCGCTGCTGGGCGTAGCGAAACCCGAACCGCCCCTTGTCGCAGATCCACTCCTCGTTGACCTCGGGGTCGTTCGCCGCGAGGCGCCGCATGACCTTGCCGCGCCGGTGGTCGGTGCGGGTGGCGCAGCCGCCGGAACAGTGCTCGCACACCGACGGGGAGGACACCAGGTCGAAGGGCCGGGAGCGGAATCGGTACGCCGCCGAGGTGAGCGCGCCGACCGGGCAGATCTGGATGGTGTTGCCGGAGAAGTACGACTCGAACGGGTCGCCCTCGCCGGTGCCGACCTGCTGGAGCGCGCCGCGCTCGATCAACTCGATCATCGGGTCGCCCGCGACCTGGTTGGAGAACCGGGTGCAGCGGGCGCACAACACGCACCGCTCGCGGTCGAGCAGCACCTGCGTGGAGATCGGGACGGGCTTCTCGTAGGTCCGCTTGCGGCCGTCGAAGCGGGAGTCGGCGTCGCCGTGCGACATGGCCTGGTTCTGCAGCGGGCACTCGCCGCCCTTGTCGCAGACCGGGCAGTCCAGCGGGTGGTTGATGAGCAGGAGCTCCATCACACCCTTCTGGGCCTTCTCCGCGACCGGCGAGGTGAGGTGGGTCTTCACCACCATCCCGTCGGTGCAGGTGATGGTGCAGGACGCCATGGGCTTGCGCTGGCCCTCGACCTCGACGATGCACTGGCGGCAGGCGCCGGCCGGGTCGAGCAGGGGGTGGTCGCAGAACCGGGGGATCTCGATGCCGAGCTGCTCGGCGGCCCGGATGACCAGGGTGCCCTTGGGCACGCTGATCTCCGCGCCGTCGATCGTCAGCGACACGAGGTCCTCCGGCGGGACCGCCGCCGCTCCCCCGCCGGAGGGAGAGCTGGTGGTCACGGTCATGCGTTCACCTCCGTGCGGTCGGCCCAGGCCGTCGACTTGGCCGGGTCGAAGGGGCAGCCCCGGCCCGTGATGTGCTGCTCGTACTCCTCGCGGAAGTACTTGAGCGAGGAGAAGATCGGCGAGGCGGCGCCGTCGCCGAGGGCGCAGAACGACTTGCCGTTGATGTTGTCGGCGATGTCGTTCAGCTTGTCGAGGTCGGACATCCGTCCCTTGCCGGCCTCGATGTCACGCAGCAGCTGCACGAGCCAGTAGGTGCCTTCGCGGCAGGGCGTGCACTTGCCGCAGGACTCGTGGGCGTAGAACTCCGTCCAGCGTGTGACGGCACGGACCACGCAGGTCGTCTCGTCGAAGCACTGGAGTGCTTTCGTGCCGAGCATGGAACCCGCGGCGCCCACTCCTTCGTAGTCAAGGGGGACGTCGAGGTGTTCGTCGGTGAACATCGGCGTCGAGGAGCCGCCCGGCGTCCAGAACTTGAGGCGGTGCCCGGGCCGCATCCCGCCGCTCATGTCGAGCAGCTGGCGGAGCGTGATCCCGAGCGGCGCCTCGTACTGGCCGGGGCTGGCGACGTGGCCGGAGAGGGAGTAGAGCGTGAAGCCGGGCGACTTCTCGCTCCCCATCGACCGGAACCATTCCTTGCCCCGCTGCAGAATCGCGGGAACCGACGCGATCGATTCGACGTTGTTCACCACAGTCGGGCACGCATAGAGGCCCGCGACGGCAGGGAAGGGGGGACGAAGCCGCGGTTGGCCCCGGCGGCCTTCGAGCGAGTCCAGCAGTGCGGTCTCCTCACCGCAGATGTACGCGCCCGCGCCCGCGTGCACGGTGATGTCGAGGTCGAGTCCGCTGCCCAGGATGTCCTCGCCGAGGAAGCCCGCCTCGTAGGCCTCGCGCACGGCGGAGTGCAACCGCCGCAGTACGGGGACGACTTCACCCCGCAGATAGATGAAGGCGTGCGACGACCTGATGGCGTAACACGCGATGATCATGCCCTCGATGAGGCTGTGCGGGTTCGCGAAGAGGAGCGGGATGTCCTTGCACGTCCCGGGCTCCGACTCGTCGGCGTTGACAACTAGATAGTGCGGCTTTCCATCCCCCTGGGGAATGAACTGCCACTTCATCCCGGTGGGGAATCCCGCGCCGCCGCGCCCGCGCAGACCGGAGTCCTTGACGTACGCGATCAGGTCGTCCGGCGACATGGCGAGCGCCTTGCGAAGCCCTTCGTAGCCGTCGTGCCGCCGGTACACGTCCAGCGTCCAGGACCTGTCCTCGTCCCAGAAGGCCGACAGCACCGGTGCGAGCAGCTTCTCCGGGCTCATGTCCTTCAGCTCGGGTGCCAAGGTCATCACTCCCCCTCCTCGGCGGTGGGCCCGGCCGGGTGGGCCGGGTCGGAGGCCGACGTGTCCTGCGGCGCGTCGTGCGAGCTCAAGTGCTCCGTCGGTGACGGCTCGTGCGGTGCCCCGGTCCGGGCCGCCTCACCACGCGGGTGCACCACGCGCGCGGGAGAGGCCTCGCCCTTGGCGAGCTTCAGGCCGACCAGGGAGGCGGGTCCCGCGCTTCCCCCGGACTCCACGGCCCCCTCCCGCTCGTCGGGGAAGCCGGCCAGGATCCGGGCGGTCTCCTTGAAGGTGCACATGCGCGCCCCGCGGGTGGGGGTGACCGGCCGTCCCGCGCGCAGGTCGTCGACGAGGCTCTTGGCGCTGGCGGGCGTCTGGTTGTCGAAGAACTCCCAGTTGACCATCACGACCGGCGCGAAGTCGCATGCCGCGTTGCACTCGATGTGCTCGAGGGTGACCTTGCCGTCGCCGGTGGTCTCGCCGTTGCCGACCCCGAGGTGCTCCTGGAGCTCCTCGAAGATGGCGTCCCCGCCCATCACGGCGCACAGGGTGTTGGTGCACACCCCGACCTGGTAGTCACCGCTCGGCCGGCGGCGGTACATGGTGTAGAAGGTGGCGACCGCGGTGACCTCGGCCGTGGTCAGGCCGAGCACGTCAGCGCAGAACTGCATACCGGTGCGGGTGACGTGCCCTTCCTCGGCCTGCACCAGGTGCAGCAGCGGCAGCAGGGCGGACCGGGAGTCCGGGTAGCGGGCGACGACCTCGCGCGCGTCCGTCTGCAGACGGGCCCGGACGTCGTCCGGGTAGGCGGGTGCGGGCAGTTCGGGCATGCCCAGGCTGACGCCCCGCTCGGAAGACGATGTGGTCACCGGTCGACGCCTCCCATCACGGGGTCGATGGACGCCACCGCGACGATGACGTCGGCGACCTGGCCGCCCTCGCACATCGCCGCCATGGCCTGCAGGTTGGTGAAGGACGGGTCGCGGAAGTGGACCCGGTAGGGGCGGGTGCCGCCGTCGGACACGACATGCACCCCGAGTTCGCCCTTGGGTGACTCGACCGCCGCGTACGCCTGTCCCGGCGGGACGCGGAAGCCCTCGGTGACCAGCTTGAAGTGGTGGATCAGGGCCTCCATGGAGGTGCCCATGATCTTCTTGATGTGGTCGAGGGAGTTGCCGAGGCCGTCGGGCCCCAGGGCGAGCTGGGCCGGCCAGGCGATCTTCTTGTCGGCGACCATGACCGGGCCGGGCTGGAGCCGGTCCAGGCACTGCTCGACGATCCTCAGCGACTGGCGCATCTCCTCCAGCCGGATGAGGAAGCGGCCGTAGGAGTCGCAGGTGTCGGCGGTCGGGATCTCGAAGTCGTACGTCTCGTAACCGCAGTACGGCTGCGCCTTGCGCAGGTCGTGCGGCAGGCCGGTGGAGCGCAGGATCGGGCCCGTCGCGCCGAGGGCCATGCAGCCGGCCAGGTCCAGGTAGCCGACGTCCTGCATGCGGGCCTTGAAGATGGGGTTCCCGGTGGCGAGCTTGTCGTACTCCGGGAGGTTCTTCTTCATCTTCTTCACGAACTCGCGGATCTGGTCCACCGCGCCGGGTGGGAGGTCCTGGGCGAGTCCGCCGGGGCGGATGTACGCGTGGTTCATCCGCAGGCCGGTGATCAGCTCGTAGATGTCGAGAATGAGTTCACGATCACGAAAGCCGTAGATCATGATCGTGGTCGCGCCGAGTTCCATGCCGCCGGTGGCGATGCACACCAGGTGCGAGGAGAGCCGGTTCAGCTCCATCAGGAGGACGCGGATGATCGAGGCCCGGTCGGGGATCTGGTCCTCGATACCGAGGAGCTTCTCCACGCCGAGGCAGTACGCCGTCTCGTTGAAGAACGGCGTCAGGTAGTCCATGCGCGTCACGAACGTGGTGCCCTGCGTCCACGTCCGGTACTCGAGGTTCTTCTCGATGCCGGTGTGCAGGTAACCGATTCCGCAACGGGCCTCGGTGACGGTCTCGCCGTCGATCTCCAGGATCAGGCGGAGCACCCCGTGGGTGGACGGGTGCTGGGGGCCCATGTTGACGACGATGCGCTCGTCGTCGGCCCGGGCCGCGGTCTCGACGACCTCGTCCCAGTCGCCGCCGGTCACCGTGTAGACGGTGCCTTCGGTGGTCTCGCGAGGAGAAGCGTGCGAGGTGCTCATGAGTACGACCTCCGCTGGTCCGGAGCCGGGATCTGGGCGCCCTTGTACTCGACGGGGATGCCGCCGAGGGGGTAGTCCTTGCGCTGCGGAAAGCCCTGCCAGTCGTCCGGCATCATGATCCGCGTCAGGGCGGGGTGGCCGTCGAAGACGATGCCGAAGAAGTCGTACGTCTCGCGCTCGTGCCAGTCGTTCGTCGGATAGACCGAGAACAGCGACGGGATGTGCGGGTCGCTGTCGGGGGCGCTGACCTCCAGGCGGATCACCCGGTTGTGGGTGATGGAGCGCAGGTGGTAGACGGCGTGCAGCTCGCGGCCCTTGTCGTGCGGGTAGTGCACGCCGCTGACGCCGGTGCACAGCTCGAAGCGCAGCGCCGGGTCGTCGCGCAGGGTGCGGGCGACGCGGACGAGGTGCTCGCGCTCGATGTGGAAGGTCAGCTCGTCCCGGTCGACGACCGTCTTCTCGATGGCGTTGTCCGGGAGCAGGCCCTGTTCCTCCAGGGCGCCCTCGAGCTCGTCGGCGACCTCGTCGAACCATCCGCCATAGGGGCGGGTCGCCGGTCCCGGGAGCCGGACCGAACGGACCAGGCCGCCGTAGCCGGAGGTGTCTCCGCCGTTGTTGGCACCGAACATGCCGCGCTGGACGCGGATCTCTTCACCGCCCTGGCCGCGCTGGCCCGGGAGGTTCTCCGCGGAGAGGTCCTTCTCGGGGTTGACCCCGTTGCCGTTCGCGTCGCTCACCGCAGCAGCCCCTTCATCTCGATGGTGGGCAGCGCCTTGAGCGCCGCTTCCTCCGCCTCGCGGGCCGCCTCCTCGGCGTTCACGCCGAGCTTGGAGCTCTGGATCTTCTGGTGGAGCTTGAGGATCGCGTCCATGAGCATCTCCGGCCGGGGCGGACAGCCGGGGAGGTAGATGTCGACCGGCACGATGTGGTCGACGCCCTGGACGATGGCGTAGTTGTTGAACATGCCGCCGGACGAGGCGCAGACCCCCATGGAGATCACCCACTTGGGGTTCGGCATCTGGTCGTAGACCTGCCGGAGCACCGGCGCCATCTTCTGGCTCACCCGGCCCGCGACGATCATCAGGTCCGCCTGGCGCGGCGAGCCCCGGAAGACCTCCATGCCGAAGCGCGCGAGGTCGTAGCGGCCGGCGCCGGTGGTCATCATCTCGATGGCACAGCAGGCGAGGCCGAAGGTGGCGGGGAAGACCGAGGCCTTGCGCACCCAGCCCGCGGCCTGCTCGACGGTGGTCAGCAGGAAGCCGCTCGGCAGCTTTTCTTCGAGTCCCATGACGTGTGGCCCCTCAGTCCCATTCCAGGCCGCCGCGCCGCCATACGTACGCGTACGCGACGAAGACGGTGAGCACGAAGAGCAGCATCTCCACGAGCCCGAAGATCCCCAGGGCGTCGAAGGTGACGGCCCAGGGGTAGAGGAAGACGATCTCGATGTCGAAGACGATGAAGAGCATCGCCGTCAGGTAGTACTTGATGGGGAAGCGCCCGCCGCCGGCCGGCGTGGGGGTCGGCTCGATACCGCACTCGTAGGCCTCGAGCTTGGCCCGGTTGTACCGCTTGGGCCCGATCAACGTGGCCATGACCACGGAGAAGATCGCAAAGCCTGCCCCGAGGGCTCCCAGTACGAGGATGGGCGCATAAGCGTTCACCGCTCCTCGCTCCTCTCAGTCGGCACTGACTGCTGGCGGTTTGCATCGGGCTCACATCCGCCCCACCCGTCCCTCGAACCCCGCCCGCCCCGGCGAAGATCGGGAACATGTGAAGCAGGTCACAAGCCCAACCGCGTGCATCTTATGCCCGACGCTCTGTGATCTGCGACACGGGGTATTGCACAAGCTTTGTGATCTCCACCACCTGACGATCGATCATGAAGTCGGATGAGCGGTGATCTTCACACGCGAAGCGTCCGAGTGATCACGAGAGGTGACATTTTGGCTCGTCAGCGCAGGCCGGAGGGTGCGTCTCAATATCAAGAGGGTTCTCTTGCATGCAAATTGGCGGTGGACTTGATCTCTTGATAGAGGCGCGTTCACACGTGAGGGGGTGCCCGGGGCGGAGTGTGGACGCGTGCACGCGTTCACGATCTCCGCGAGCCCGTGATCCGGTCGTGATCTACGCCCCTGGACGCGACCGGAGGGGCGGCCGTTCCGTGACCTCCGCCACATCGATGAGAGGTCCATGAGAACGGGGCTTGGCCAATCAACCCAACCGATGGTAGGCGCGGGGCAATTCGGGCGTATTGATCAAACGCCGTGATCACAGGCCGATCACGGTGCGCCCGCAATGTCCGTTACGGCGTCAATAAAGAGCCTCGTTCGGGGGTTTTGGGGGCCCGATTGAGTAACTGTGGCGCAGCACACGTTTCTTGAAGATATGAAGGAGCCCCTGGTACCGGTTATTCCCATGTCCCACACCGCTCACATACGCAGCCACCGGAAACCCCGCCGCAGCGCGACCTCATCGATCGCCCTGCGCGCCGGAGTGGCCGGTGGCGTTCTCAGCATGGCAGCGGCGGGTGCGTCGGCCTCGGCGAACGCCGCCGAGCCGGTGACGCAGACCATCGAACTGCCCACCCTGACGGCCGACATGTCCGCTCAGGTCGCCCAGTCCGCTGCCGCCACCCAGCAGGCCGCCGCGAACTACGAGCTGCGCGCCGAGCGTGACGCCGCCGCCGCCAAGGCCGCCGCGGAGGCCAAGAAGGACCTCGCCGAGGCGAAGAAGAAGGCAGAGGCCAAGAAGAAGGCCGCCGAGGCCGCCCGCAAGGCCGCCGCCGAGCGCGCCAGCCGCAGCACCGAGCGCGCCACCCTCTCCGCGTCCACGTCCACGTCCGCCTCCACGTCCGTGTCGGCGCCCGCCAGCGGCAGCGTCGCGACGGTCATCGCGTTCCTCAAGGCCCAGGTGGGCGACGCCTACGTCATGGGTGCCACCGGTCCCAACGCCTGGGACTGCTCCTCCCTGGTGCAGGCCGCGTACAAGCAGGTTGGTGTGGACCTGCCGCGCGTCTCGCAGGACCAGTCGATGGCCGGTACGGACGTCCCGCTGTCCAGCGTCCAGGTCGGCGACATCCTGTACTGGGGCGGCAAGGGCTCCGCGTACCACGTGGGTGTCTACATCGGGAACGGCCAGTACCTCGACGCGGCCAACCCCTCCAAGGGCGTCGTCATCCAGGACCTGTCGGGCTACCCGGCGTCGGGCGCGGTGCGCGTCCTGTGACGTCGCACACCGTCTGACCCTTTCCGCACATACGGGCTCGGGGGCCGCTGCCACACCATGGCAACGGCCCTCCCGGCCTGTCCGGGGCCCGTCGGGCCCCCCGGCCCCACCCGTGCCCCCGAGGCGCTCCAGTGGCCCCCAGAAGCCGCCCTGGAGGCCACACGGCTGACGACCCGGCCCGGCGCTTCCTTCACTCCGGCACCTTGCGCCCGAATCGTCACGACGTGACCGGGTGTTGAGGGCGGGTGGCACGAGTGCGCCGCCCGCGCCGCTCCGTTGGCGGGCCTGTTGTCCCGTACGCCCGAAAAGCCCCTTGCCCGCGTCGCGGCGTTGAACGTCCGACGGCAGGCCGGGGCACCACGGGCACTCGGGCCCGACCGTCACCCGCACCCGCAGGCCGGGCGCGCCCGTCCGTTCGTTCAGGCCTTCGGGGCCACCCGGCTCAGACCGTTGATGATGCGGTCCATCGCGTCGCCGCCCGTGGGGTCGGTGAGGTTCGCGAGGAGCTTCAGCGTGAACTTCATCAGCATGGGGTGCGTGAGACCGCGCTGGGCCGCGATCTGCATGACCTTCGGGTTGCCGATGAGCTTCACGAAGGCGCGTCCGAGCGTGTAGTAGCCGCCGTAGGTGTCCTTCAGGACGCGCGGATAACGCTGGAGGGCCAGTTCACGGCTCGCGGGCGTCGGCCGGGCGTGGGCCTGGACGATGACGTCGGCGGCGATCTGCCCGGACTCCATGGCGTAGGCGATGCCCTCGCCGTTGAACGGGTTCACCAGGCCGCCGGCGTCACCGACGAGCAGCAGTCCCCTGGTGTAGTGCGGTTGGCGGTTGAAGGCCATCGGCAGGGCGGCGCCGCGGATCGGGCCGGTCATGTTGTCCGGTGTGTAGCCCCAGTCCTCCGGCATCGACGCGCACCAGGCCTTGAGGACCTCGCGCCAGTCCAGCTCCTTGAAGGAGTCGGAGGTGTTGAGCACGCCCAGGCCGACGTTCGAGGTGCCGTCGCCCATGCCGAAGATCCAGCCGTAGCCGGGCAGCAGGCGGTCCTCGGCGCCGCGGCGGTCCCACAGCTCCAGCCAGGACTCCAGGTAGTCGTCCTCGTGGCGCGGGCTGGTGAAGTACGTGCGCACCGCCACGCCCATCGGCCGGTCCTCGCGGCGGTGCAGGCCCATCGCCAGGGACAGCCGGGTGGAGTTGCCGTCGGCGGCGACGACGAGCGGCGCGTGGAAGGTGACCTCGCGCTTCTCCTCACCGAGCTTGGCGTGCACGCCCGTGATGCGGCCGGTGCGGTCGTCGATGATCGGCGCACCCACGTTGCACCGCTCGAACAGCCGGGCACCGGCCTTCTGGGCCTGCCGGGCGAGCTGCTCGTCGAAGTCGTCGCGCTTGCGGACGAGGCCGTAGTCGGGGAAGGAGGCGAGATCCGGCCAGTCGAGCTGGAGCCGCACCCCGCCGCCGATGATGCGCAGGCCCTTGTTGCGCAGCCAGCCGGCCTCCTCCGAGATGTCGATGCCCATGGCCACCAGCTGCTTGACGGCACGCGGGGTGAGCCCGTCGCCGCAGACCTTCTCGCGGGGGAACTCGGTCTTCTCCAGCAGGAGGACGTCGAGCCCCGCCTTGGCGAGGTGGTAGGCGGTGGTGGAGCCCGCCGGCCCCGCGCCCACGACGATCACATCGGCGGTGTTCTCCGAGAGGGGCTCGGTCACGACACTCACGGCGGGATCTCCCCAAGGTTCGGAATTGATGTGCCGACCGGCACCCGACATGGGCAGTCTATGCAGCGGTATTCATCACCCGGCTGAAGGGCTGCCCCGTGAATCGAGCTCTCCCCGCCGTACGGCTGCGCGTCCCCACGCACGAGGACGCGTTCGCCTGGCACCGGATCTTCGACGACCCGGACGTCATGGAGTTCCACGGCGGCAGGGCCGCGGAGCTCTCGGTCTACGAGGAGCTCACCGCCCGCCAGCGCCGGCACGACGCCGAGCTCGGCTTCTGCCTGTGGACCGTGCTCGACGAGTCGGGGCAGGTCATCGGCTTCACCGGTGCCCAGCCGTGGGAGCGGTCCTGGGGCCCGGCCGGCGAGATCGAGATCGGCTGGCGGCTGGGCCGGAAGCACTGGGGCAAGGGCTATGTGACGGCTGCCGCGCAGCGGACCCTGGAGCGGATGCGGGCGGTCGGCGTCCCGGGCGTCGTCGCGATGGTCGACGCCCGCAACAGCCGGTCCATCGCGGTGACGCAGCGGCTGGGGATGCGCCTCGCCGAGACGTTCACGACCCCGGCCTCGCAGCGCACGGGACACTGCTACCGGCTCGACCTCCGGGGCGTTGACGGACGGTAGTCGTCTGCCACAGAAAGACATCCGTCGCTTCCGGTCGGTACGGGGCGGGAGTTACCCTTCCCGTACCGCTGGGGGTGACATCTGTGCACATATCCCGCAAGACACCCGAAGTGTGCGTACCGCGTCTGGTCGGGCTGATGGCCGTGGACGCGCGGGAGACGGCCCGGGCGCGGGGTCTCCTCCTCACCACGCCGGACCGGCCCGAGCCCCCGCTCACCGTCGTCGACTACGTCGTGCGCCAGTACCCGCAGCCCGGAGCCGAGGTGCCGCGGGACTCGATGGTCTACGTGTGGTTCGACTTCGGGCCCGGTGAGGGCGGCGGGGGCGTGCACGAACCGCGGATCCCCCGTCCGCCCCGGGGCGGTCTGCGGCGCGAGCTGGACGAGCCGGGCGACCCGTCCATGGCGCTCAGCTCGCCTTGAAGCCCCGGTGCAGGGCGACGATCCCGCCGCTCAGGTTGCGCCAGGCCACCCGGGACCAGCCGGCCTTGCCCAGCCGCTCGGCCAGCGCGGGCTGGTCGGGCCAGGCGCGGATGGACTCGGCGAGGTAGACGTAGGCGTCGGGGCTGGAGGACACGGCCCGGGCGACCGGCGGCAGGGCGCGCATCAGGTACTCGGTGTAGACCGTGCGGAACGGCGCCCACGTCGGGTGCGAGAACTCGCAGATCACGATGCGCCCGCCGGGCCGGGTCACCCGGAGCATCTCGCGCAGGGCGGCGTCCGTGTCCTGCACGTTGCGCAGCCCGAAGGAGATGGTGACGGCGTCAAAGGTGTCGTCCTTGAAGGGGAGCCGCGTGGCGTCGCCGGCGGTGTACGGCAGCCAGGGCCGGCGCTGCTTGCCGACCTGGAGCATGCCCTGCGAGAAGTCGCAGGGGACGACGTAGGCGCCGGTGCGGGCGAAGGGCAGCGAGGAGGTGCCGGTGCCCGCCGCGAGGTCGAGGATCTTCTGCGCGGGGCGCGCGTCGACCGCCTTGGCGACCTCCTTGCGCCATCGCCGGTCCTGGCCGAGGGACAGCACGTCGTTGGTCAGGTCGTACCGTTCCGCCACGTCGTCGAACATCGAGGCGACTTCGTGCGGCTGCTTGTCCAGGGATGCGCGGGTCACGGGCCCATTCTTGCAGTACCCCCTCCGGGCAGGAGCCTCGGCTTCTTCCGTGCCGTCACGTCCTCCACCCGGCCGCACAGCAGCACGAACACCGCGATCAGCACCCAGCCCACACCGGACAGGAACCACTGACTGCCGAGAAGGTGAGCGCGATGGTCTGGTCGGGGACGGAGACGGTCGTGGCCTGTCCGCCGCGGAAGGTGACGATCGGCGCGCGCAGACAGCCGTCGAGGAGCATCACGCAGGTCGGTGCGAGCAGGAGCAGCAGGGCGAGGACGACGCGCGGCCGCTGCGACGCGGCGGCCTTGCCCGCGGCCCGTTCCATCCGGGAGGGGCGCGGCGCCGGCCGCGCGAAGGGGTGGTCGTGGTCATGGGACGCCCCGGTCAGTCGGCGCCGGCGGAGGCGGACGGGGACGCGGTGTGGCGCTCGCGGCCCCCGGGCCGGAGTCGACGGGACGCCGCTCGGGCCGGCCCCCCGGGCCGCCTGGAGCCCCCTCCGGCCCGTCGGCGCCGGGCCACGCACCCGCGAACGGCAGCAACTGCGACGGCGTCAGGTACGTCCCTCAACCCATGAAGGCAGCGCCGAAGACGGCCGCGTATATCCGAGGCGGACGGCCTCCAGCAGGAGGCCGAACCGGCGCGGCAGCCGGGCCCTGCGACCGGAGTCGTCGCCGAACACGGGGCCTTCCGCGGACCCGTTGCCGCGTTTGCAGCGGCGACCGCGAGGGGCGTGGTTTTCGACGGCAGGCCCGGAATGCATTCACCGGACAGTAGGGCACCTTTATGTGCTCTAAACTCGGGTTTTCTCGTGAGGGACCCCTTTCTCCGAGAGTTCTCGGGAAACCCAGCGGAACTCGCCGTGCGCAACCGGCCTCGTGAGACGTTTGCTGCCGGGAAACGTATTCCTGTCCGACCACCACCCTCACGAGAACGGGAGCGCACGTCATGAGGAGTTACCGGAAACCGGTGGCGGCCGGGCTGGGCTGTCTCTTCGCCCTCGCCACCGCCGCGTGCTCCGGGCAGGACGACGCGGCCCCTGCGGCCTCAAAGGCCCCCGCGTCCGCCACGTCCCCCACGGCGCCGGCCGCGGCCGGCGTCTCGTACGCCCCGTACCTCAGCGCCACCGAGGCCGCCGGCACCGACACCGCCGGCTCCCCCACGACGTACAACCTGGCGTTCGTCATAGCCGACGGCGACGACTGCACCCCGCGCTGGAACGGCACGCACGCCATCGACGACGCGAAGGTCGCCTCCCGCATCGCGAAGCTCAAGGCGGACGGCGCCCGGCTCCGGGTCTCCTTCGGCGGCGCCTCCGGCAGGGAACTCGCGGTGAACTGCGACAGCGTCGCGAAGCTGGCGGCGGCGTACGGCGAGGCCCTCGACGCGGCGGGCGCCACCCTGGCCGACTTCGACATCGAGGGCGACGAACTCTCCGACTCCGCCTCCATCGCCCTGCGTTCGGAGGCGATCGCGCGGTTGCAGGAGGAACGGGCCGGCCTGAAGGTGTCGTTCACGCTCCCGGTGATGCCGTCCGGGCTCGACAAGGACGGCCTCGCACTGCTCGCCTCCGCCAACGACAAGGGCGTACAGGTCTCCACCGTCAACCTCATGACGATGAACTACGGCTCGTCGTACGACGGTGACATGGGCGGTTACGCCCTCACGGCCGCCAAGGCCGCGCACACCCAGCTGAAGAAGACCTTCGGCACCTCGGACGCGACCGCCTGGCGGGGCATGGCGCTCACTTCGATGATCGGCGTCAACGACGTCGCGAACGAGACGTTCACGCTCGCGGACGCCGCCGAGGTGCGGGCGTTCGCCGAGGAGAAGGGCATCGCCTGGGTGTCGATGTGGTCGGCGGCCCGGGACCGGCAGTGCGCGGACGGCTCCGACTCGGCGAAGGCGGCCACCGATTGCAGCGGTGTGACGCAGGGTGCGGGGGCGTTCGGGAAGGCGTTCGCGGGCTGACCCGGCCCCGGGGTCAGCGGGCCCGGTACACCAGCCGTCCGGCCAGCACGGTCGCCACGCAGGTGGCCGCGCCGCGCTCGCGCAGGGCCGCCTCGTCGGGTACGTCGAACACGGCCAGGTCGGCCCGGCCGCCGACGGACAGCGGGCCGTGGACCGTGCCGGGGAGGTCGTACCCCTCCGCGAACGGATCGAGGTCGGGCCGCTCACCGAGGAGCGTGCCGGGAGCCCCGGTGGTCCCCACGACGGTCAGCCCGGACCGCGCGACGGCCGTGGCCACCAGGGGATCGCGGAAACGGGCGCCGGGCGAGGCGACCGCGGTCGTGCCGTAGCGCAGCATCCGCTGCACTCCGCGCCGTACGCTGCCCGACCAGCGGGTCTCGGTGAGGTCGCCCAGGGCGGCCAACCGCTCGCCCCACAGAGGCTGTTCGCCCAGCTCGTCGGCTTCGCGTGGGTCGGGGTGGTAGCACCGGCGCAGCAGCCACAGCGCGTGCCACTGGCGCAGCCCCGGGGTGAGGACGCCGGGCCAGCGTCGCACTCGCGCGCCCGGCGCGTCCTCGACGGCCTCCTCGAACGGCCCGACGGCGATGATCCGGTCGCCGTCCACCACGACGGCGCCGTCCACGACGGGTGCGTCCATGCCGGGTGCCGCACCCGCCGGGAGGACCAGCGGGGCGGCGTGGATCGTCAGCACCGGCGGGTCAGTTGGGGGCCAGCAGCTTCAGCTCGGGGTGAGCCGTGCCGCCCTCGATGGCCGTGGAGGAGATGTGCGAGACCACGCGGTCGTCGACGGGGTCGTTCGCCGGGTCGTCGTGGACGACGAGGTGCTCGTACGTGGTGGCGCGCTGGGCGGGCACCCGGCCCGCCTTACGGATCAGATCGATGATCTCCATCCGGTTGGACCGGTGCTTGGCACCGGCCGACGACACCACGTTCTCCTCCAGCATGATGGAGCCCAGGTCGTCGGCGCCGTAGTGCAGGGAGAGCTGGCCGACCTCCTTGCCCGTGGTCAGCCAGGAGCCCTGGATGTGGGCGATGTTGTCCATGAACAGCCGCGCGATGGCGATCATCCGCAGGTACTCGAACAGCGTCGCCTGCGTGCGGCCCTTCAGGTGGTTGTTCTCCGGCTGGTAGGTGTACGGGATGAAGGCGCGGAAGCCGCCCGTGCGGTCCTGGACGTCCCGGATCATGCGCAGGTGCTCGATGCGCTCGGCGTTGGTCTCGCCGGTGCCCATGAGCATGGTGGAGGTGGACTCCACGCCCAGGTTGTGGGCGATCTCCATGATCTCCAGCCAGCGCTCGCCGGACTCCTTCAGCGGGGCGATGGCCTTGCGGGGCCGCTCGGGCAGCAGCTCGGCACCGGCACCGGCGAAGGAGTCCAGCCCGGCGGCGTGGATGCGCTGGATGGCCTCCTCGACGGACACCTTCGAGATCCGGGCCATGTGCTCGACCTCGGACGCCCCCAGGCTGTGGATGACCAGCTGCGGGAATTCCTTCTTGATCGCCGCGAAGTGCTTCTCGTAGTACTCGACGCCGTAGTCCGGGTGGTGGCCGCCCTGGAACATGATCTGTGTGCCGCCCAGCTCGACGGTCTCCGCGCAGCGGCGCAGGATGTCGTCCAGGTCACGCGTCCAGCCCTTGTCCGTGGCCTTCGGCGGGGCGTAGAACGCGCAGAACTTGCACGCCGTGACGCACACGTTCGTGTAGTTGATGTTGCGCTCGATGATGTACGTCGCGATGTGCTCGGTCCCGGCGTACCGGCGGCGGCGTACCGCGTCGGCGGCGGCTCCAAGGGCGTGCAGCGGGGCGTCCCGGTACAGCACGAGCGCCTCGTCCGGGGTGATCCGCCCACCGGCGGCTGCACGGTCGAGGATGGGCTGAAGGTCGGCCTTCTCGGTCACCGGGCGTCCCTTTCGTAAGGGTTGTGGACGGACCAGCCCAGCGTACGCCAGGGGTTCCGCGGGCCGGACGTCAGGCCGAGCGGGCGGGGTCGTACGGCGGCGGGGCCGAGAGGCGCTGCGGCTTGCGCCGCCGGGCCAGCCACAGCACGATCGCGGCGTAGAGCAGGTCGGTGACCACCGCGGCGAGGGCCAGCTGCCAGGGCGCGTCGGCCGCGGTCTCGTCCGATGCCAGTCCGTCGACGACCGCTGCGGAGGCGCCGAAGGCCAGCAGGTTGTTCAGGGTGTGCAGGGCGATGGCCGCTTCCAGACCGCCGGTGCGGATCGTGAGCAGGCCCGCCACCAGGCCGTTCACCAGCAGACCGAGGAAGCCCCACCGGGTGCCCCAGCCGTGGGCCGCGGCGAACAGCACGGCCTGCGGGAGCACGGCGATCCACGGGGAGCGCACGAACGCCCCGACCGCCTGGGTCAGCCAGCCCCGGAAGACGTACTCCTCGGCCGCGGCCTGCAGCGGGACGAGGAGGGCCAGGACGGCCAGCGCCACGAGGAAGGAACCCCAGCCCACCCAGGTGCCGGAGTCGCCCGTGTCGTCCGGCAGGAGGAAGGCCGTCCCCGTGAGCAGGAGGACGGGCGGCAGCCCGGCCAGCAGACACCACCCCAGCCAGCGGGCCCGCAGCCGCCCGGTGACCGACGTGACGGTGCCGGCGGGCCGTCTCGCCGGCCACAGCGTGGCCAGCAGCACCAGGGGCAGGGCTATCGCGAGGGACACCAGATCCATCGCGGTGTTCCCGAGCGGCCCTAAGTCCACACCCCCGTCGGGCAGTTCGGGGGCACCGAGCGCCGTACCGAGCCCGAAGGAGAAGACCAGCAGCACGAGCAGCATCACGAAGTAGCCGACGGCCAACAGCACCGTCCCGACCAGCGGCCGCCACCAGCGGTGACGACCTGTGGTGCGGTCCAGGCGGTGGTAGGGGTGAGGCTCAGGGTCCGGGAACGGGCCGGCAGGGTGAGGGGCCGGGTAGGCGGGATAAGGCGATGCGTTTGTCATGATCAGCATCATGACAGCGCCGATTGCGTGGATCACACGCGTTCGAGCGCACACCCACCCCGCTTCCAGGAGGCACCCCGATGATCGACTCCGCCCGCCCCGCTGAGCCCCGGGACTTCGGCCCCGCTCGGTACATCGCCCCCTACCTGCTGCTCGTCCTGGCCGACGCCGGGACCGCGAAGACGCCGGTCGGCGACCGGCCCGTGCTGTTCGGGCTGTTCACGGCCGTGGCCGTGCTCGGCGTGGCGAGCGCCACCGTGTGTCTGCGGCGGATGTGGGCGGCACACCAGCTCCGCGCCCTGCCCGGCTGGACACGCTTACTCGGCGTTCTCCTCGCCGCCTACGGCCTGTACGTCACGTATCGCGTCCTGAACGGCATCACGGGATGACCCCGTGAGGCGCCGCCCGCCGGTATCAGGCCGTGTACGCGCCCACCAGCAGGCCCAGGAACGCGCCCGCGATCAGGAACGGGCCGAAGGGGATGGCCGTCTTGCGGGTGGCCCGGCGGGTGAGCACCAGGGCGGCGCCGTACAGGGCGCCCAGCAGGAAACCGGCGAAGGTGCCGAGCATGACCGTCGGCCAGCCGTACCAGCCCAGCGCGGCTCCGGTGCCCAGGGCCAGCTTGACGTCGCCGAAGCCCATGCCGGCGGGGTTGATGAGGAACAGGACGAAGTAGCCGCCGCCCAGGGCGAGGGAGCCCAGCAGGGCGGTCGTCCAGTGGCCCGCGTGCTCGGGGACGAGGGCGGTGAGGCCGAGCAGGGCCAGGGCGGCCGCGGCGAACGGGAGGGTGAGCGGGTCGGGCAGGCGCCGTACGCGGAAGTCGACGACCGTGAGCAGCACCCCGGCCGGGGCCAGCAGCAGCCAGACGCCGAGCTCGGGGCGGGTGCCCGTCGCGGCGGCCAGAGCGGCGCAGACCAGGGCGGTGGCGATCACCAGCGGTGCCGTACGCGGCCCGTATTCGGACTCGGCGCACTCCGGGCACACCGCCCGCCCGAGCCAGCCCTTGACGGCGTGCCCGCCGGGGCACTCCTCCCGCCACGCCTCCCCCGACGGCGCGGAGAAGCGGTAGGCCGCACGCGGCAGCAACGCTCCCGCCGCCGCGCCCCACAGCGCGGCGGCGACGGCCAGCAACCCCGTGCTCATCCCGCCGCGGCGATCGCGTCACGCCACGTCGGCAGCAGCTCGTCGAGCAGTGCCTCGGTGCGCGGCGGCAGCCCGCGGGCCCCGCTGCGGCCGATGAGGTCGGTGGCGAGGGCGGTCAGCCGGTCCGAGTCGCCCGTGGCCTGCGTGGCGCGCAGCAACTCGTGCCACAGGCGCTCGTCGGCCGGGGCGGTGCGCAGGGCCGCGTTCAGCGCCTCGATGGCCTTCTCCGCACGGTCCTTCTCCATGTGGAACTCGCACAGCGCGAGCCCCGTGTCCGCGACGAGCAGCGGCAGCTGGGCGTCCACGATCTCGTGGGTGAGCCACCGGTAGCGGCCCTCGGGCCGGTCGGCGAGCAGCGGCCCGCGCACCAGCACGAGCGCGTCGGTGAGCAGCCGCCCGCGCACGGCCCGGCTGTCGACGCCCCTGCCCTGCGTGGCCTCGTGGTAGAGGGACCGCAGCACGTCCAGGTCGGAGACGACCGTCTTGGCGAGCGTGAGCCGGCCGGAGCCGTCGGTGGCGAGGCGGGGCGTGCCGTCGGGGTCGGTGCCGAGCCACTCGCGCAGCCGGTCGAGCAGCGCGCTTCGCACGTCGTCGGTGACACCGCGCGGCCACAGCGCCGAGGACAGCACCCGCGGGTGCACACCCTCGCGGTGCAGGAGCAGCAGGGCGAGTGCCTCGTGCAGCAGCGCGCTGCGCTCCCCGTCCGGGTTGTCCAGGCCGATGATCTCGTACGGCCCGACGAGCCTGGCGTACACGGCCGGACGGCCCTGCTCGCTGATGTCGACGAGGAACGGCGGGGTGGTCGCGGGTCCGTCGGTCTCGCGCTCCGGGTCGGCCTCCACGAACAGCTCGACCACGGCCCGCTGCTGGGTCGCGGGCAACAGCTGCGCGTCGAGTTCGAGCCCGAGGAGCGGCGCGAGCAGCTTGCCCTGGCCGGTGATCTCCATCTCCCAGGCGGCGCCCGGCAGATCGCCGGTCTCGGTGCCGACGAGGTAACCGATGCCGAGACGGCTCGCGTCGGCGGCCAACTCGGCGAGCTTGACGGCGTCCTCGGCGGACGGCTGGGCGGCGAGCAGCACGAGGTGCGGGGCCCAGCGGGTGTGCTGGGCGGGTCCGGTGCGCCCGGTGAGGACGGAGTCGTGCCCGGCGGCGCCCAGCGCTCCGCGCCGCTGCCGGGTCTCGGCCTCCATGGTCTCGAGGAGGGCCTCGACGTCCTCCAGGTGCCGGATGCGATTCGGGGCGAGGGGCGTGAGGTCCTCCCCGAATCCGACGAGCGTGATGGTCATGCGGTCCGACCAGCCATTGGTCGCCAACTCGGCGGCCACGGACGCGAAGACGGCCGCCCGGTCGGCCTCCCGGCCGCTCAGCGACACGATGCCGGGCACGGCCTCCAGGTTGAGCAGCAGCCGCGAGTCGTCCATGGTGCCGAGGCTGACGAGGCCGGGGTAGGGCGCGGCCGTGTCGACGTCCTCGTAGCGCTCGGCGTCGGTGCGGGCCAGCATCCAGAACGTCTGGTCCTGCCCCTGCTGCCAGGGGGCCGGGGGCTTCCCGGCGGGCTGGGCGAGCTGGAGGTGCAGGTCGCCGTTGCTGAGCCAGGCCGCGTAGACGACCGGCAGTGCGCGCGACTCCTCGGCGAGAGAGGCGGCGAGACCCCGCAGGGACCGGTCGAGCAGCCGCACGCCCTCGGGGTCGGCACCGACGAGCAGCGCGTCCTGGACGTCCTGCGCGTCACCGCTCGGCGTGGGCGGCTCCATGCCGCGCCGCCCACCGACGGCCCCGAACGCCGACTGCCACAGCGCCTGCCGGCGACGCCGGCCCAGGGCACCGAGGAGACCTGCGGCGAGGAGGGGAGCGGTGAGGAGGGCCTCGGGGAGGCCGAAGGAGCTGTCGGACCCGGCGCCGACGGCGGTGGCCTGCTGGTGGCCGGTGTCGTGGGCGGGCCGCTGCTGGTCGGGGACGGACACGTGGGTGGCGCCGCCACCGGCCTGCTCGTGCCCGCCGCCCTGGGCTCCGGAGCCACCACCCTGGGCGTGATCGCCGCTCTGGGCGTAGTCGCTGATCTGCTGCTGCACGTCCGGCGACACGACGGGGGCCTCGTCGGGCATCTCGACGAGGTCGCCGCCGCGGGCGTCGCCGGGCATCTCCATGATCCAGCCGGGCCGGATGAGACTGGCCTCGGAGAGCCTGGACCCGTCGGGCTGCACGCGGTCCTTGTTGAGCTCGAAGATCTCCTTGTAGCGGCGCCCGTCACCGAGGTGCCGTTGGGCTATCTCCCACAGGGAGTCGTGGTGACGCCCCTCGGGCGGCTGGATCCGGTAGTACTTCGTGTCGCCCTGCTGGGCGGTGCTGCCGCCGGCGTCGGCGTGGGCGGCTGCGTGCGAGGCCTGCTCGGCGAGGGCGGCCGCGGCGCCGGAGGCCTGCTCCTGCTGCTGGGCGAAGATCCCCGGGGTGGCCTGGGCGGCGGCGACGGCCGGCTTCTGGTTGGCGTCGTAGCTGTGCCCGAGCTGCGACAGGCCGGGGGTGAAGCTGGCGGCGGTGGCGCCGACGAGCAGCAGCGCGGCGACGAGCTGCCGGGCGAGCAGCTGGCTCGGCCCCGCGCCGGGCACCCGCCCCGGCACGCCGACACCCGACAGCGCGGCTTTCATCTCCACGAGCACGCACGCGGTGAACTGTGCCCACGCCAGCCACACGATGACGGTGAGGATGTTCAGGAACGTGTGGACGGTGATCTCTTGCTGGAGCCAGTCGAGACCGGGCATCCCGTCCGGCAGCGGCCACCCGATCTGGGTGGCCAGCGCGCCCGGCACACCGACGAGCAGCACGGCCAGGGCCACGAAGGCGAGGAACGCCTTGACGAAGTCCCCGAACGACCGCCGCCGGATCGTCACCGGCTGCGGGGTCCGGTTCCTGGGCGCGGCCGTGGATCCCGCCGCTCCCGTCGTACTTCCCGACGTACTTCCCGTCGAGCTTGACGAGCTTGAGGTGCGGCGTCGCGGCATGGCGGGTGTCCTGGGGTCGTGTGTGGAGTGAGGTGAGGCCGAGCTGTGAGTAAGGGGTGTGCTGAGCCTACAGAGATCTTATGGACTCTCCTCGGGGTCGTCGAAGGGCATCCGTAAGGAGCGTCACTGCCGTCCGATTTGCCCCCGAAGCCAAGGGGGTTCGTCCCTGGGCCGGGCACCGGAGAGCACCGCCTTCGCAATTGCCACGCAGGCCTCTCACGATCCCCACGCAATCCACCACTGGCCCTCAAAGCACCATGTCCCACCCCTGATAGCTTCGTTCCCTGTCGCGTACACCGAAACTCACGGGAGATCAACTGTGGCCCGCCGCGCACTGACCACCACTGCCGCAGCGTTCGCCACGGCGGCAGCGCTGCTTCTGACCGCCTGTGGCGGGAGCGATGACGCGCCGTCGGACGACATCAAGGGCGCGGGCGACAGCTCACCCAGCCCGGCGGCCTCGAAGTCGTCCGCGGCACCGGACGTCAAACGTCCCGTCATCAAGCTTCCCAGCAGCTTCCAGCTGACGTTCGAGAACTGGACGAGCAGCGATCCGGTGGAGCAGGCGGTGCTCGACGACGGCAAGGAGCAACTCCGCGCCGGGTACGAGGCGATCATCGAGAACGACCCCGACAGCAAGGACCGTGCCTTCTACGACACGAAGAACGGTTTCCTGCAGAGCCAGCAGTGGATCAGGACCTACACGGACAAGAACCTGACCGTCATCGGCAAGTTGCCCGTGTTCGACCCCAAGGTCACCCTCTCCAAGGACAAGGCGGCAGCGTCCCTCTCCTACTGCACCGATGAGAGCAAGGCCTCCACGAGGAACCGCAAGACCGGCGAGGTCAAGGGCAACCCGGCGGGCACGGACCCCGAGGTCTTCTACGTGATCTCCATGGGCAAGAGCCCCCAGGGGGTGTGGCAGGCAGTGTCGGCCCGCTCGGAGCGGGGTGGCTGCCCCCAGTGAGGTCCTCCCACACCTCCCGGCCTCTGCTGGTCCTCTCGCTCACCGGGGTGCTGCTCGCACCCGTACCCGCCGTCGCTGTCGGCGGCGAGGGCAGCTACGGCGGCGGAGCCAGGAACGACGAGATATCCGCTTCCGCCTCGCACTCCCGCATCAAGGTCACCCAGACGAGCGGCCCCACCGGCGGCAAGCAGGGCACCGTCGCGTCGACGGACGTCAACTGGAAGCCGCCGCCGTGCTGGTACGAGCCCGTCTTCACTCCTGAGCAGCTGAAGGACTTCTCGGAGAACGACGGCAGCGGTGACGCCGGTCTGCGCGACGGCTGGTACGGATCGGAGCTCTGGACCGACCACTTCAGGGACGAAAAAGACGCCACCACCATCTTCACGAAGCCGGCGACCGTGAAGGGGTACAAGAACTACAACCTCGGCAAGAAGGGTTACTTCTGGCGCGGGGTCGCGCCGAAGGTGACCGAGCTCGACGACACGTCCCTGTGCAGCCGGCTGATGTTCTGGCAGGACGCGGGCGAGATACCCGACGTCCCGAACGCCCCCACGCCGGAAGTCCTCGCCGACTACGCCTACGACAAGGTCAAGGTTCCGGCGACCGAGGTGGAGCTGAAGCCGGCGGCCAAGTCGACGGTGAACCTGCCGACGTGGGTCTGGCTGGACAAGGGCACGTTCAAGGACGTCAAGGTCCGCGCGGAGCTCCCCGGCACGGGCCTGTGGGCGGAGACGACGGCCCAGCCGGTCGCCCTCCACCTGGACCCGGGCACCGAGGACGCCGAGGTCTTCCCCGCCTCCGGCGACTGCGAGATCGACGACGACGGCTCCATCGGCACCCCGTACACCAAGGGATCCGCCGACAGGACCCCACCGTGCGGCATCCGCTACCTCCGCGCGACCGACGGCACTCCCTACCGGCTCTCCGCCAGTGTCACCTGGAAGATCACCTGGGAGGGCTCCGACGGCACGGGCGGCGACCTGCCCGACGGCACGTTCGAGACGACGCAGGACATGAACGTCCAGGAGATCCAGTCGATCAACCGCTGAGTGACGCGACCGCAGCGACGGTGCAGGAAGGGCATGGGCGAGGCAGTCGGTTCCTCTCGTGGGGTGGTGGGACAAGGGCTCCTGGGTCCGAGACCGTCCTCTGGTCGTTGCACCGGAGCGAGATCGTCGGCGCGGAGATCAGGCGGTTCGGCTTGACGGCGTCCGACTTCACGGTCTTCTTCCGGGACGGTTCGCGGGCCCGGCTGACGAGTTCGCCGTCCCGGTGCACAGCGGATCGTCGACCTGCTCGGCCAGAGGACGCCTCAAAACGTCCCCGCGAGCGCCCCGTCGTGAGCGGCGCCTTTCACAAGAAGGGAACCCCGTCGATGCCTCAGCCCGTCGATCCTGCTCAATCCCTCGAGCAACTCGAAGGGCGGCGCTGGCCGGATCCACCTCAGGACACGACCTCGATGGTCAAGGCCGTACACGAGCTGCGCCGGCGCCCCGTCGGGACGCTGGAACCGGACGAGCTCGCCCGGTTGATCACTCAGGACGTCGGTCTGGAGATGCTGACAGATCTCTCCCGTTACGTGAAGGAAGAGGTCGATGGCTTCCTGGCATCGCTTCCCAAGGGAATGTGACGTCGCACGAGACCTCCGGTCGGGTTGCGGGTCGGCGGTCGAGGGGCTCGCGACACCCGTCTGCTATATCGTCTGATCGTCCGACCTACTGGGGGAATCCATGGCCAAGGGCAAGAGCGATCTCGCGCTTCCGCTGACCGAGTTGGAGAGCTACGGGCGTCGGCTGCGGTCCATCAAGACCCGTCTGAATCACACCAAGAAGCTCTTCGAGTCCTACCAGGACGACATCGGCGACGGCAGCGTCAATGACGCGCTCGGCGATTTCGAGTCCAACTGGGAAGACGGGCGCGAGGACATCACGCAGCAATTGGACGCGCTGGCGAGTATGTCCGATGCCGTCGTGCGCGAGTTCAAGAAGCTGGATGACGAACTCGCCAAGAAGGTGAACGACGCCATGAAGACCGAGGACAAGCGGGGCAGCAAGGGCAGTAAGGGGGACGGCGGGGGGAAGTAGGCCCCGGCCCGAGCGATGCGAAAAGGGCCCCGGGGCCGATGCCCCGGGGCCCTTTCATGCGTTCGTCAGTGCGCGACGGCCGCGTTGACGTGCAGGTCCGCCGCGATGCCCTGCGGCGAGACACTGAGGCCCACACCGCCGCCGACGCCCGCGGTGAGGCCCGCGGCCGTGGTCTCGACGTAGAGACCGGCTGCGGCGCCGGCACCCGCGGCAGCGCCCGCCTGGCCGCCGGCGATGGTGTCCAGTTCGGCGTCGGACATCTGGGCGGTCTGGATCTGCGGGGTGAAGGCCATGGGGGGCGGTTCCCTTCGGTTCAAAATTCGAAATGCTCGAGCGCGAACGATCAAAGCACGCCGGAGTAGGGGCGGCCAGTCGGTGCCCGGTCCGTGGAAGGGAAAGCGGACGGAAAGCAGGGGGCGCATTCATGAGTGTGACCATTCGGTCACCGGCGACCTTGCGACCTTCACATTTTCTGCCGTCTCGCGATACAGGAATGCAGTACGCAGCGCGGAAAACGGTCCGGGCCGGGCTGCTGCCCCATCCCGTCCCGACCTCACAGTGAACGGTGTGCAGATTCGCGGGATGTTCGGGATCCGGCTCAGCCGACGTCGTCGCTCAGCCGACCTCGTTCTCCGCCACCGCCTGCCCGTGGACCACCACGTCCCCGCCGTAGAACATGCCCGTGAAGACCGGCGAGTAGGTGAGCTGCACCTCGACCTCGACCGCCTGGGCGTTCGCCGCCACGCAGTGGGTCGCCCCGATGTCCGCGCCCGTCATGTCCATCTCGCGGGCGAAGGCCTTCACACGGGCGTTGCAGTTCTCGAAGTTGATCGGCGCGGGGCCGCCCTCGTTCTCGTAGAGGGCGTCGCGGTCGATGTCCTGGGCCGCGTAACGAGCCGCCTGTTCGGCGATGTCCGCGGCCCGTTCCCGCTTGGAAATGGACAGGCCGCCGTCGATGACGAACGCGGAGAGGGAGAGGAAGACGAGCGTGAAGATGATGACCGCGCCCGCACCGGACCCGCGGTCGTCCAGACGCACGCCACGGGCCGCCCACCACGACAGCCGGAAGGGCCGGAAGGGCCGGAAGGGTCTCACACCGTCCTCCGGAACGGGTCGAGCGGTGAGCTGAAGCTCGCCGTCAGCGTCGTCGGCACGTCCAGGCCGAGCATGGCCAGACCCCGCACCTGGCAGCTCACCTCGACCGTGAAGATGGTGTCCGGTTCGAAGCCCTGGCTGGTCTGCACGACGTTCACCGGGCCCGAGCAGACGTCCGCCAGGTTCGCCTCCGCGGCCTTCTTCGCCTCGGCCATGGCCGTCGCGTGGTCCTTCTGGATCGAACCCGCGCGGGCCGCGTCCCTGGCCGCGCCGTCCAGCGCTCCGCGGCCGTCCACGAGCTGGCCGAAGGCCACCAGGACCAGGATGAACAGGATCATCACCGGTGCGAGGATGACGACTTCGACGGTGGACAGGCCGCTGTCGTCCGCGGACCGACGGCCTCCTGGCAGAGGAGGGACGGACATTCAGTTGCCCTCTTCCTGTACGAACCGCTCCACCGGCCCCGCCGACTGCGCGTGCACCGTGAGGTCCAGCCCGGGGAACACCGTCGGGACCCGGGCCGCGATCTCCACGCCCACCGTGTTCGGCTCCGGCTGCACCATCGTCACGTCCGGGGACAGGACCAGTTGCGGACCGAGCTGGCGGATGTAGCTGTCGACGACGTCCCGTGCCTCGCCCCGCCACGCGCCGGGCTGTTCGTCGGCCGTGGCGCGGGCCTTGCGGGCTCCGGCCTGGGCCGCCGCCTGGGCGACGTGGTCCGCGAAGAAGTACAGGGCGAACTGCACGGTCGCGAAAATCATGAAGAACAGCACCGGGGTGAGCAGCACGAACTCGATCGCGGTCATGCCCGAGTCGCCGCGGGTGGCCGCCCGTTCCCGTGCGGCCCGCACCCAGCGGCGTATCCGTCTGCTGACGTCTGCCGGCATCCCCGTGATCCCCGTTGCCCTGATGCTCCTTGTGATCCCGAGGCGGTCAGCAGGTCTTGCCCGCGTCCGCGCCCTTGATGCAGTCGCCGACCTTGTTGGCGCCCTCGCTCAGCGCGGCGTTGATGATGGCGGCCACGACACCGACGATCGCGACGACGACCGCGGAGATGATGACCCACTCGACCGCGGAGGCACCGCGGTCCAGCTCGCCGGAGCGGGCCCGCTCGGTGCGGGCCTGGAGGAAGGTGACGAGGAAGTCCACGGCGGGAATGCCGGTGTGGAAGTTACGTCCGTTCATGACGTCTTGTCCTTTCGAAATCGATTCGCGGAGTTCTGGAGTTGTGAAGGTCGCTGCAAGGCTCATGCACGGCTCACTGCACCTGGAACACCCGCATCGCCGCCGGAAAGATCAGGAACACCAGGAACCCGGCGCACAGCAGCAGCTGGGCGACGAGCATCGACTGGGACTTCTCGCCCGCGCTGCCCTCGATCTCGGCGAGTTCGCGGTGCCGCATGGTCTCGGCGCGGGAGGCGAGGGACTCGCGGACCTTGGCACCGTCGTCCGCGACCAGGGCCAGGGAGGCGGAGAGGTCCTTGAGCTCCTCCACGCCGATCTCCTCGCCGAGCGCGCCGAGCGCCTGCCACTGGCTGACGCCGGTGATGCGGGCGTCGGACAGGGCGTTGCGGATGCGCTGGTTGGCCCAGCCGTCGGACACCTCGGCCGCCGCCATCAGGGCCTCGGGCAGACCGCGTCCGCCGGCGAGGCTCATCGACACCAGGTCGAGGTAGGCGCCGATCACGCGCCGCAGGTCGCGCCGCTTCTCGGCGGCGTCCCGCCGTACTTCCAGGTCCGGCAGGAAGAAGAAGACGACCGCGAAGAGCAGGGCCAGCCAGACCGGGATGATCGGGCTCCGGCCGAAGCCGAGCGTGTAGACGATGGCGAACAGGAACGGGCCGAAGAACAGACCGGCCACGCCCAGCAGCACCTTCGTCGCCAGGAACTTCTCCCAGCTGCGGTCCAGCACCGCCAGGTCCGCGCGCAGCGAGCGCTGTTCCCAGCCCTGCTGGAGGTAGAACTCCGAGACACGCAGGCCGACTTCGGCCCGTATCGCGCCCAGGCGTCCCTTCTCCCGTTCGACGCGGGCAGACTCGTAGGCCGAGCCGCGGGCCCGCATCGCGTCGATCCGCGCGACCTGTGAGATCGCGCTGCGCTTGCCGGGCATGAGGGCACGGACGAGGGCGTAGATGCCCAGGCCGATGACGGCGCCGACGACGAGCGGCATCGTGAGGTCCATCAGCGCGCCCCTTCTTCCTGCGGCAGCCGCTGCTGGGACTGCGCCCCCGACGGCGTCCTCGGGCGGACGAACTGGACGGATGCCTCGTCGCGGACGAGGAAGCGTTCGGGCGTCTCGATGGTGGACAGCTTGCGCAGCCACCAGAAGCCGAGCGCGAACAAGCCGCAGACACAGGCCAGGACGAGCTGGCCGACGGCCGTTCCGTACGGCGCGACGAAGTCGCGGTTGAAGATCGACAGGCCGAGGACGAAGGCGATGGAGACCGCGACGACGATCTGCACGGACCTGCGGGTCGAGGCGCGCTGGGCCATGACCCGCTGGCGCATGTCGACCTCCTCACGGGCCGACTTGGCCAGGGCGCCCAGGACTTGGCGCAGACCCGGGCCGCGCAGGCGGGCGTTGAGGATGAGGGCCGCGACGATGATGTCGGCGGAGGCGTCGTCGATCTCGTCGGCGAGCTGCTGGAGTGCCTCGGGCAGCGGGGTGCGGGCGCGCAGCCGGTCGACGAGGGCGTCGAGGTGGGGTCGCAGGACGGGGGCCGCGGCGCGGGCGGAGGCCGGGATGGCCTGTTCCAGGCCGACGGCGCCGGCGATGGTGTCGCGCAGGGACTCCGTCCAGGAGGCCAGGGCCTCCACGCGGCGCATGGCGGCCCGTTCCTCACCGGCGCCGCCGAACAGGCGGTCCCAGAAGAAGACGAGGACTCCGGCAGCGATGCCCGCGACGGCCCAGCGGGTGAGGACGAGGACGACCAGGCCGACGATGGCGGCGAGCGAGCCGCGCTGACCTGCGAAGCGGATGAGTTCACTCGCCCGCTCGGCGGCCTTCTGCTTCTCGTGGTCGGGTTTGGCGGGCAGCCCGCGTACGGCGACGAGGAGCAGGGCGAGGCCGCCGCCGACGGCGACTCCGCTCCCTATCGAGTACAGGACGGTGGTGGAGAACAGGCCGCCCATGGAGCCGAGCGAGCCGAGTGCGGCGAGGTTCGTGGTCATCCCCGGCTCACCCCCAGGTCCCGGTCGGCCGGTAGCCGTGTGCCATCAGTTCCTCCAGGCAGGCTATGGGGGCGTGCGGCACGATCCGGCCGTCGGGGGCCTCCGCGAACACCTCGCTGGACAGCACGCGTCCGTCGACGCCGTTGACCTCGCGGACGGAGGTGACCATGCGCTGGAGGCGGCCGCCGTTGCCGTAGTTGTTGCGCCGCTGGATGAAGACGACGAAGTTGACCGCGCCCGCGATCAGCATCTGGCTGGCCTCGATGGGCAGCCGTTCCGTGGCCTGCAGCGCGTAGGTGGAAATACGGTTGAAGACCTCGTGCGAGCTGTTGGCGTGGATCGTGGACAGCGAGCCGTCGTTGCCCTGCGACATCGCGTTGAGCATGGTGACGATCTCGTCGCCGAGGACCTCACCGACGATGACGCGGGAGGGGTTCATGCGCAGCGAGCGCCGCACCAGCTCCGCCATCGAGATGGTGCCCTGCCCCTCGGAGTTGGGCAGGCGCTCCTCGAAGGCCACGACGTTGGGGTGCAGGTCGGGGAAGGTGTCGAGGCCGAGCTCCAGGGCCCGTTCGACGGTGATGAGGCGCTCGTGCGGCGGGATCTCGTTGGCGAGGGCGCGCAGCAGCGTGGTCTTTCCGGCGTTGGTGGCGCCGGCGATCATGATGTTCTTGCGGGCGCGGACCGCGCAGGCCATGAAGTGGGCGACCTCGGGGGTCAGGGTGCCGTTGCCGACCAGGTCGGAGATGAACACCTTGCCCATGCGAGCCCGGCGAATGGACAGCGCGGGGCGCCGGGTGACGTCCATGACGGCCGACAGACGCGAGCCGTCGGGCAGGCGCAGGTCGAGCTGCGGGTTGGCCGAGTCGAAGGGCCGGGAGGACAGACCCGAGTAGGCGCCCAGCACCTGGATGAGCTCGATGAGCTCCTCGTCGGTCTCGGCGACGGGGTCGCCCTGCACCTCACGGCCGTCGGCGTACCCGATGAACACCTGGTCGCAGCCGTTGATGTCGATGTTCTCGACCTCGGGGTTGTCCAGCAGCGGCTGGAGCCGGCCGACGCCGAACAGCGCGGCGTGCACGGCGGCCGCGTACTGCTCCTCGGTCTCGGCGTCCAGCGGCGTACGGCCCGCGTTGATCTCGGCGCGGGCGTACTCCTCCAGGATCTGGGCTATGACGGCGCGGGCGTACTGCCGTTCGTCCTCCGTGGACATCGGAGTGACACCGGCGACCTGGTCCTGTCGGCGCTGCTCGGCGATGCGGTCGCCGGCGTCCTGACGGAACCGCTTGACCAACTGGTGGTCGACAGCGGTCATGCTCCGGCCCCCGCGTGGCCCTGCGTCCGGCCCGGGGCGTGCGGGGCGTGGTGGGCCTGCGGTGCCTGGTTGGCCTGCGCGGAGGCGGCCCAGGCGGCGCCGTACTGCTGGTAGAGGTCGGCGGCGACCTTGCGGGCCGAGCGGATCAGCAGCGACTTGTCGAGGCGACCGCGCTTGCGGCCGGCCAACTGGTCGGCGCCGGCCGGGTCGTCGGCGATGGTGCCGACCACGCGGGCGCCGGTCTGGGCGTGCACCAGCATGTCGTTGACCTGCGAGGCGAGCTTGCCGGCCGTGCCGGTGTCGGCGATCAGGACGACACCGATCACCGGGTTGGCGAGGCTCGCGGCGCCGCGCGGCCCGCCGTGCAGCTTGTTGGCCAGGGCGGCGGCGCGGTCACGGACGCGGGCGAGGGCCTCCGGCTCGGTGCGGGAGAGCAGCAGCACCAGCGAGGCGTGCGGGAACAGTTCGACGGCCGGGGTGTCCCCGCTGACGCGTCCGCAGTCGGCGATGACGTCGGCGGCGGCGTTCGGGGAGTCGGCGAGGGAGGCGAAGGCGTGCCCGAGGGTCGGCCACAGCCCCGCGAGCCCGGCGGCCTGCTCGGCGACACCGAGGCCCACGAGGACTTCCAGTCCTCCGCTCAGCGGCTGTACGTGGTCCCAGAGCTGGTCGGGCACGAGGCCGCGGCGCGCGGTGGCCGCGATGGACAGCATGCCGGTGTTGGGGTTGAGCGGTCCGCCGTGCGCGGCGGCACTGCGGTAGACGAGGTCACCGCCCGCCGGGTCCGCCTCGGCGAGCAGGACACGCCGCGGCCAGACCGCCGCGAGTGCGACGGCCGCGGTGGTGACGCCGGGGGAACCCTTGTCGGCGGCGAGAGCGATGAGCGCCATGGGTCGAGTGCCGCCTTCTAGTTGCCGGAGTTACCGGGGACCTTGACGAGAGCGACCTCGCCGTTGGAGGCGGCCTGCGCCAGGGCGGCGGCCTTGTCGCTGTCGACGGTCAGGGTGACCGCGAGGTTGGTGCTGCCGACGAGTTCGTCGCCGCTGTCCTTCGGGCCCGGGACGTAGCTGACGCGGCCGCTGTCGACGATGACGGAGCTGTCGGCCGCCGAGGACGACGAGGAGTTGCTGTTGCTGTTGCCCGAACCGGAGGCGGAGCTGACGCGATAGGCCGCGACGGTGTCGCCCTCCTTGATGCCGGTCGGGTACTGGCCGGCCTTGAGGGACAGACCCACGGTGGCCTTGCCCGGGGCGACGCCCGCGGCGTCGCCGAACATCTCGCCGACCGCGACGACCCCGGCGGGGATGGGGTTGACGGCCTTCAGCTTCTGCAGCTGCTTCAGCTGGCCGTACTCGACGTAGTGGATGCTGTCGTCCTTGGCGACCATGACAGAGGTCGTGTTCGACGTGCTGACCGAGCCGCCCGCGGGGATCTCCTGCGTGACCTTGACGACCTCGATGCGGTCACCGGCCTGGAGGACGAGCATCGTCGCACCCAGCGCGCCCACCAGGATGAGCAGCACCGCGAGCGCGGCCAGTGCCGGTTTGCGCTCGCGAGGCGGGGTGGGAAGCCGGTCGCCGACCGACGGCTGAGCCGGAACGGCAGAACGACCTGCGCCCGCCCCCGTACGCTCTTGGATCTTCACGCAACCGCTCCCCGTACACCCAAGAAGATGTCTGTCATCTGCTTTCACATTCGGACACTTCACCCGCGACGACCCGCACGGAGAAGTACGGGACGGGCCGGACGTACCCGCCCGACCTGGGCGAATAGCCAGCACTGAGGGTGAGTGTCAAGCCATCGCACCGTATCAGCCGCACATAAGCCCCTCAAGGCGCGTCCGGCCCCACGGGCCGCAGGGCGCGGCCTGTTATCCATCTGCAACGTCGGACCCACCCAACCCGCCCGGGACCAGCCCCACATGCCGCCGTCACCTGTGCGCGAGCGAATCGCCCGGGGCCCCAACACCCCTTGCCAGCAGACTCGTTCGTCACCTATCGGCCATCATGCCTGCACGATTCACTCACGAAGTCGGGTGCGGGACTGTTCCGTTATCGACACTCTTGGGAGTAAAGGCAGACCCTCAACGGATGCCCTCACCGCCTGAGGTGAGGGGCTGCTCCGGACGCCCCACGGCAACCCGGCGGCCCCCTCCGGAGAACCGGCCGATCCGCAACCCGGCGACCTGTAGCACTCGCGAAGCCCCGAGTAGAGTGCGGCGCGGACAGCGATCGGACCGCGGGGGGCTCACCGGTGAGGGCAGTCACGACCAACAGCACCTGGACAGCGGGGACATGGGCCCGCGACATGGGCCGCGCCCGCGTGCTCGGGCTGCTCCTCGCCCTCTGTTCGCTGGCGGCCCTCTTCGCAACCGCCACCCCCGCCGGCGCCGTGGACACCACCACCCAGAGCTCGTACCTCGCCGACCGCCTCCGCGAGAACCCGGTCTACGTCAGCGACCAGCTCCCCCGCGAGGTCCCGCTCTCCACCGCGCCCGACTTCGCCCGGCTCGCGAAGAAGACCGGCGTCCCGACCTACCTCCTGGTCCTGCCCATGCTGAGCAGCTCGGACGGCAGGCAGCTGCTCGGCGCGGTGCACGACCGGCTCGGGCGCGACGGGTTGTACGTCCTGATCGAGGGAACGGACGTCGCGCAGGCCACGGCCTGGGGCGTGCGCGTGCCCGCCGAGGCGGCCGCGACCGTCGCCCTCTACGAACTTCCCTATGACGCGGGCCCGTTGCGCAGCTTCGAGTGTTTCGTGGAGGTCATCGCCCAGGGCGGCCCGAAGGCCGCGGCGCGGGCGGAGGCGGCGCGCGAGAGGTTCCGGGACGGCGGCGAGCCGGCCGAGATGTACATCGGCCCGTCCGACCGCAACAACCAGTCGTTCCTCACGGGGAGCCTGCTGACCGGCGTACCACTGCTGATCGTGCTGACGGCCGGGTACGTGCGGCGTCGCCGTCGGCGTTCCGGCGCCCGGCGGCGCGTCCCCCGCTGGGTCGTGCCCGGAGCGGCAGTCCTCACCGCCGCGGCGATCGCCCTGACCGCTCCCGTCGTCTTCGACCAGACCACGTCGAGCGCGGCCCGGCCGCCGACCCCCGCCGACCTGTCCGCCCGGGTGGAGCGGGTCGCGGCCGGGCTGAAGCAGGACCCCGTCTACGCCGACCCGGAGAGCCCCCGGGTCCTCGACACCCGGCAGCGGGAGCGGCTGCACGAGCGGATCAGCGACTTCCGGCGCTCCGACGGCGGCGGCCCGGTGTTTGTCCTGCTCGTGCCGCAGACGCCGGAGAGCGAGGCGGCCGGCGACGCCGAGCTGTTCGCCGCGGCGGTGCACGCCAAGGTGGGCCGGGACGGGGTGTACGTCGTCGCCGACCCGGACGACGGCACCATCGACGTCGTCAACCACGGGCTGCGCCTGGACTCCGGCCGGCTGTCCTTCGGGCTGCCGGACTCCCTCACGTTCGGGGACAGCAAGGCGGACGAGGCCGACGACCACCTCCTCGGCGAGCGCCTCGACGCGCTGATGACCCACCTCGACAAGGCTCCGCGCACGGACCGTCCGCAGAGCGTGTACACCCCGCCCGCCGCCCCGAGCGCGGCCCACGAGAACGACCTGCCACCCCTGTTCGCCACCGACTTCTGGCCCGGCCTGTTCGTGGGCGCCTTCGCGGCACTCCTGCTGTCCGGTGTGGTGGCCGGGCTGACGTGGGGTGTCGGCAGCCTGCTGCGGTGGCGATCCCCCGCGCCGGAGCCGACGGACCGTCTGTCCCGCACGGCCCCGACGGAGCCGTCGGCGTCCTACCTCCGGCGTACCGCGCACGCGGAACTCACCGCGTTGACGCGCGAGTTCGGCAGCCGGGACGAGCACGGCCCCGCCTGGGACCACCTCGACGCGGCGATGCTCCTCCTCGACGGCGACCTCGACCGCGCCCGGCAGTCCGGCACCGACCCCGCGACCCTGGTCGCCGTCATCGTGCTGGCGCGAGCGGGCCGCGCCGCGCTCTCCGGCGGCACGACGGACCGGTGCTGCGGTGTGAACCCCCTGCACGGGCCCGCCGTCGGCCGCCATCACGTCCGCGTCTCGGCGGAGGGTGCCGCCCGCCGTCTGCTCCCGGTCTGCGAGGCCTGCCGCACCACCGCCATCGCCCACCCGAGCGGCATCCCGGACCGTCTGCTGAAGCTGCCCGCCCCGTCCCCGGGCGACGGCAGCCTGCCCTACTACGACGCGACCGACGGCCCGCTGACCGCCGTACCCCACGGAATCGCACGGCTCGTCGACAAGGTGAGGGAGACCGCGGGTGTCCACTGACGTCAAGCGCCTGATCACCGTCCTCGCGGCGCTGCTGCTGGCGGCGCTCACCACGGGCACCGCCCACGCGGCCGGCGGGGACGGCGGCCCGAGCGCCGGGCAGCGCATCGCGAACGCGCTGCGCACCTCCCCCGTGCACGTCGACGAGGCCTACGCCGCTGCCGTACCGCCGTCCCGGCAGCGGCAACTGGCGGAGCGGATCCGCCGCACGGGTCTGCCCATCAAGGTCGTCCTCACGCCCCTCACCAAGGGCGACGCCTTCGACGGCGACTCCGAGGTGCTGGCGGGAATCGTCCGCGACCGGTTCCCGGACCAGCGCGAACTCATCGTCATCACGACGGACGGCGACTTCTCCGACTCGCTGGAGGGCTACGAGTGGCCCTCCGACGCCCACCAGGCCCGGGACGCCGTGGCCGCCGCCGGCTTCCTGGACGAGACGCGCGACGCGGGGCTGGCGGACCTGACCGCGAAGGCCGTGGACCTGGTGGCGGAGGGCAAGGGCGAGCAGCGGTACGAGGAGGCGACGAGGGATCTGGACGCGGCCCCGGACGGTTCGGCCCCTCCCGCGCAGTCCGGACCCGGTTCCGCGGCCGGCGGATCCGGCTCCGGGGTGACCGGCTGGTGGCTGCTGATCGCCGTACCGGTCCTGGCGCTGACCGTGTTCGCGGCCCGCGCCGCCCTGCTCCGTGCGCGAGAGCCCTACCCGGCCGTCCCCCAGCTGGTGTTCGCGTCGGCCCGCGCGGCCGACGAGGCACGGGTGCGGCGCCGGGCGGAGGCGGAGGTACTGGAACTGGGCGAGTCCACCCAGGCCGCCGACGTCGCCACGACACCCGGACTCCAGCGCGCCCTCGACGCGTACGCCGCCGCCGGGAAGGTCCTCGACAGGGCCCGGGGCCTGCCGGACCTGGCGGGCGCCCTGGCGCTGGCGCAGGAGGGCCGCGACGCCCTCACCGGCTCCCAGGACCTTCCGCTCTGCTTCTTCAACCCCCTGCACGGCCGCGCCGCCCTCCGCACCGGCTGGCGCCGGATCGGCCGACGGGACCGGCTCGACGTGGCGGTGTGCCAGGACTGCGCGGACGCGCTGCGGGACCACCGCGCCCCGGAGGTGCTCACCGACACGGACGAAGGCGGCCGTAGGGTGCCCTACTTCGAGGTCGCGGCCGGGCGGAGCGTGTGGGCTGCGACCGGGTACGGCTCGCTGATGTCGCCGCTGGACGGTTTCAGCTCCGCGCGGCTGAAGGCCCGTTGATCCACACAACCCGATCACGAACCTCCCGGGCCACCGTGCCATGATCTTCGCTCAAATCAGCCACCGAGGAGCCCCCATTGAAGCGCGCCGCCCTGGCCGTCGTCTCCGTCCTGGCCCTGACCTCCGCGTTGACCGCCTGCTCGGGCGGCGAGGACAAGCCCTCCGCATCGCCGTCGGCGCCGGAAGCCAAGCAGATCACTCCGGCGCAGCGGCTGGCGAAGGTCATCGTGACGAAGGGCGACCTGCCCGGCTACAACGTGTCCGAGCCGGAAGCCGAGTACGCCTTCGCCGCATCCGCCGACGAGGTCACGGTCGACAAGCCCGGCTGCGCCCCGCTGGCCTACGCGATGAACCAACTCCCGCTCGGTGAACCGCAGGCCGACCTCACGCGCAGCGCCGGGGCAGGCTACGGCAAGGAAAGCACGTACATCACTCTCGCCTCGTACGAGCCGGCGGCAAAGGCCGAGTCGGTGCTGGCCGGGTTGGCGAAGGCGGTACCGGAATGCGCCGGCGGGTTCACTGCGAAGGCGGGCAAGAACACCACGGCGTACGACTCGGTCACCGCCGAGAAGGGGACGACGACCGGTGCCGTCGCCTTCCGTTCGACGATGACGTTCCGGGGTGTCACCCACACACTGCGCACCGAAGCCGTCCGCAGCGGCGACGTTCTCGCCGTCTACTTCGCGGTGAACGGCTTCGCCATCGCCGACAGCACGCGGCCCAGCGACGCCAGGATGCCCGCGAAGGTGGTCAGCGCGCAGAACGCCAGGCTCGCCAAGTGAGTGCGCGGCCCACCGGAGCGGAGGACCGGGGTCGGCCCCGGGCCGGGACGCCCCGCCGATCAGCCAGGTGATCGGTCCTCCCGCAGGGCCGCGAACAGGGCGCGGGCCCGCCGGTCGTCCCACTTCACCGCGCTGCCCTTGGAGGTACGCAGGTCCGGGTCGGCCACGGGCACGTTGAGCCGTCTGCCGTCGCCGGACGCGGCCTTGCGCATGGTCTCGAACAGGGCCATGAGGTCGGGCAGTTCGGTGCCCTCGTCGACGATGAGCGTGTCGAGACCGGCCCGCAGGGTCGGGAAGGACCTGGACGGGTCGGCGAGCGTCGAAGGGGTGGCGGCCTTGCGGGCGAGGGCCGTGAGGAACTTCTGCTGGTTGCGGGTGCGGCCGAGGTCCCCCTGGGCCTCCTGCTTGCGCTGCCGTACGAAGGCCAGTGCCTCGGCGCCGTCGAGGGTCTGGCAGCCGGCGGGCAGGTCGGCGCCGGAGTCCTCGTCCCGTACGGCCTTGTCGAGGCACAGGTCCACACCGCCGACCGCGTCCACCACACCCACGAAGCCGGCGAAGCCGATCTCCGCGTAGTGGTCGATGTGCACGCCGGTGTTGCGTTCCACGGTCCGCACGAGCAGGTCGGGGCCGCCCAGCGAGAACGCGGCGTTCAGTTTGTTCGGCGCGGCGCGGTAGCTGCGGCCGGTGCCGGGGTCGACGTAGGGCGGGAGGGTCACCCAGGAGTCGCGCGGCAGGCTGAGCATGGTGGTGCCGTTCGCGCCGGTGTGCAGCAGGATCACCGAGTCGGTACGACGGCCCTGGGCCGAGCCGGTGTTGAGGTTCTTCCGGTCCCGCTCCGACAGTCCCTCGCGGCTGTCGGAGCCGACGACCAGGTAGTTGGTGCCCTCTGTGGCCGGCACCCGGGCGCCGAGCGCACCGAGGTCGACCTGCTGGTTGAGCCGGGTGTCGGCCCACACGTACGTACCGGCGCCGCCGAGCAGCAGCACGCACGACAGGACACCGGCCGTACGCAGGAACCGGCGGGACCGGCCCGCCCGGCGCCGCGGGTTCCTGCTGCCGCGTCCGCCGCGTGGGTGCGGGCCGCTGTCGTAACGGCCGGGTGCGGCGGGCGAGGGCATGCCGGGCAGGGGGGCGGTACGGGTCGAGGGCGGAGGGGCGAGGGAGGGCGCGGGAGGCTCCCGCCGTGGGGCCCACTCCGTGGGGGATTGTCCCGGACGGTCGGTCCAGTCGCTCATCGACGCCTCGAAGGTGCTGTGGGGGGCTCTCGGGTCAGCGCATCGGCACACTCCTGTACGGAACGGGCCCACCGATCTGTTCAGCCGCCGTCCCGGACCGCTTCATCCGCTGCCACCTCAGCCGACTGCCGAGCAGCAGCGCGACCAGCGACTGGATGACGACGAGATACATCAACTGCCGGTAGACGACGATCTGGAACGGCATCGACCACAGCGCCCGGACCGGCTCGCCGTCGAGTCTCAGCGCATAGCCGGAGCAGACGATCTGCACGCCGAGGAAGGCGAACCAGACCACGGCCGACTCCCACGGGTCGCGGAACAGTACGCCGTACAGCGCGTACACGTCGATGACGGGTGCGAGCAGCGGCAACGCGACCTGGAACAGCGCGAGATACGTCAGCCCGCGCCGCCCGAACCGCCCTGCGGGCCCGGTGGAAACGAGAGCGCCCCGGTGCTTCCACATCGCCTGCAGCGTGCCGTAGCACCACCGGTACCGCTGCCGCCACAACTGCCGGATGCTGGTGGGCACTTCGGTCCAGGCGACGGCGGATTCCTCGTACAGCACCCGCCAGCCGGCCCGCCACAGCGCCATCGTCAGGTCGGTGTCCTCGGCGAGGGTGTCCTCGCTGACCCCGCCGACACCGATCACCGCGTCCCGCCGGAACGCCCCGATGGCACCCGGCACGGTCGGCATGCACTCCAGCACCTCGAACATCCGCCGGTCGAGATTGAACCCGAAGACGTACTCCAGGTGCTGCCATCTGCCCAGCAGGCTGCGCCGGTTGCCGACCTTGGTGTTCCCGCTGACGGCGCCCACGGCGGGATGCGCGAGCGGCTGCACGATCCGCTCGACGGCATCGGGCTCGAAGACGGTGTCGGCGTCGACCATCACGACGATGTCGTACCGCGCGTGGGCGAGCCCGGTGTTGAGGGCGGCGGCCTTTCCGGCGTTGGCCTGCCGTACGACCTCCACCCGGGGGTCCCCCATGGTCTCGGCGATGCCGGCGGTCCGGTCGGTGGACCCGTCGTCGATGACGACGATCTGCAGCTCCCTGTGTCGGGAATCGAGCAGGGACCGCAGGGTCGATCCGATCCCGGCCTCCTCGTTGTACGCCGGGACGAGCACGGTGACCGGCCCGGACGTCTCCCGCATCCAGGGCGCCCCGGTCCGGAACCGTTCCAGCCGCCGCACATGGGCCCGGGCGAAGAGCGCGAGCAGCAACAGCCGCAGCACCCCGAGCCCGCCGGCGACGCCGAGGATCCAGATCATGGCGGTGGAGAAGACCTCCCCGAGGGCCGTGATCCGGATGAGCCCCTGCCCGGCCCATCGCTGGACGAGGGAGGGAGATGTGTACGGCACGAGCCCCAGCCCGTCCGAGACGGTGGTGAACCGTTCGACGGCCCGGTTCCTCAGCAGCCTGCGCGCCTCCTGGTACGCGCTCTCCGTCTGGCTGAGCTGCCGGACGATGCCCTGTGCGGGCCTGCGCGACCCCTTGTCGGCGGCGACGAGCACGTACCCGTACCCGGCGGCCCGCCGGGCGGCCTGCCATTCCCGGCCGCACAGGGTGTCGGGGCTGGTGGTGCGGGGCATCCGCAGCAGGTTCGTCCGCCGTCCGGTGGCCCCGGCGAGGGCGCTCTGGGTCATCTCGAGCTCGGCCCGGAAACGGGGTGCGGAGGACTCCCCGAGCACGGCCCCGGTGTACGTGTTGGACCCGATCTCGTGCCCCTCGGCCCGGATCCGCCGGACCAGCTCCGGGTGCCGGGCGGCCTGGGCCCCGTGCACGAAGAAGGTCGCCCGCGCGTTGTGCCTGCGCAGCAGGTCGAGGAGCCGGGGTGTCCAGACGGGGTCGGGCCCCCCGTCGAAGGTGAGCGCGACGGTCCGGGCGGGCATCGCCCCGGTCCGTATCCCGTCCTGGTTGATCCCGATCACGGGCCCACCCTTCGCTACGGCGTCGGGCACGGGGGCCGTACAGGGCGACCGCGTCTTGGCGGCATCAACCTCGTGCTGGGTCCAGCCCTGGAAGATCAGCAGGGCGAAGAGGAGGGGGAGCGTGAGGGCGAGGAGGAGCCCGTGGGCTCGGGGGTCGCGGGAGTGTTTGTGGCGGGGTTTGGTGCGACGGGATGGGGTTGGGGGGAGGCGGGACTGCTCAGGGGGCGTCACCGCCCTCTGCCTCTCCTTCACGGCCTCCTCGGGAGGCGCTGTCTCTTCTCGGCTTGGGGCGCTTGGTGTTGTGGGGGGTACGCATGGGCCGGGAGTGTAGTTACGGGCTGGCGCATGGATGGCCGTAACAGCACATTCCCCAGGGCCTCGGCGTGCCTGACCGCATGCCGGTTCCCCACCGAGACCGCCCGGAGTCGCTCAGCGCTCCGCGACGAACGATCCCATACCCCGGGTGGTGACGATCAGCCCTTCCTCCCGCAAAGCTGCCGTGGCCTTACGAACGGTTTCCCGAGCAACTCCGAACTCCTGCTCCAGTTTCACCTCGGAGATCAAGCCTCGCACCGGGTACTCGCCACTGGCGATGCGCTGCCGGACCACTTCGGCGATCTGCTGCCACTTCGGCCTGGTGGGGTCAAATTCGAACACCAGTGAACTGTACGTACGACCCTGCATGGAGGCATAGAAGCACTTCTAAGTGCATATGGGTAGACAGGCATCTACAGGTAGCCATACGGTTTGCCACGACAGACCCCGGCAACGGTTGGTGGCCGTCCCGGGGCATGGCCAACGCTGACTTGGAGCGTCGACATGCTGGACCTTACCGTCCGCACCCTCGCGTGGATGCTGAGCCTGTGCACCCCACGCCCACATGGCCGTCACCGCCTCGGCGCGGTGCCGCCCCTGCGGATCACCCCTATCCCGCCCCCGCCGCCCCGCTTCACCGAACCGCTCGACGGCACCGCATGCCGCCTGGTACGCCCGTACGTCCTGGACCCCGACGAGCGCCGCCGCCAACGTGAACGCCGTCGAGCCGCCCGCCTGGCCACCCTCGGTATCGACGTGGGCGCGAAGCGCATCGCCGGCGTACGGGTACCGGCGGCCACCCGATGACGCGCCCGGCGATGCGGATGTGTACCCGCTGCGAGCGCTCCACGGGTGCACCGGTCCCCGTCCGGCAGTTCCACGCCCCAACAGGCCCGACCCTCACCATCTACGCCTGCCAGGAGTGCGTCACTCACTACCCGGCCCTGGAGGGCGCGGTCGATCTCCTGCAATCTCCCTACCGCCACTCGCGCATGACGCTCCACGTCTACAGAGTCGACGCCGACGGCGTCATCACGGAGGACCGCGGCAAGGTCGAGATCACGGCCGGCGGCCCCGGCGAGCCCGTGCCCTACACGTCCACATATCCGCCGTGCGCGTGCACCGGCTGCAGGGCGACGCGATAGCAAAACTCCCGGCAGCAGTGATGATCCCGGACGCAGGCGAGCAAGCGTCCGGGGCCGCCATCGCCGAGGCACGATCTGAACACAACTCCGCGCCACAACACCCTCATACGCCCCAAATGCCCTGTGCGTCGTCCAGTTCACTCTGGCGAAACCGAGAACCTCACCGATAGCGTCTGTCTCTCCGACCTCACATCTGTCTCACGGGGAGAGCCCACTGTGAAGCGCCGCCCTTTGCCCGTTGCTGCCGCGCTGGCGGCGACGGCAGCACTGCTGTTGACGGCCTGCGGTAGCGGGGACGACAAGTCCAGCGACAACGACAAGATCGCAGGCGCAGGCCAGGGGGCGGAGACGCCGAAGGAGTCGGCGTCCGCCTCGGGAGCACCTGCGGGGAACAAGCCGGACGGCGTGGACGTGTCCCTGCCGAAGGACATGAACCTGGTCTTCGACTGGGACAAGCCGAAGGACAAGAACGAGGCGGCGGCGATGGATGACGCCGCGAACTTCGTCCGGGCCATCTACCGAGGCGTGGACAAGCGCACGACCAAGGACGCCTCCCTGGTCGCCTACTCGACAGGCGATGGGACGAGCTACGCGAAGACGCAGATCAACGCCCGACTGGACGGCGGCTGGACGGCATACGGCACCCGGCGCCATTACCAGGCCACCACCCGGTCCGCGCCGAACGGCAACTCCGTGGAGGTTGCGTTCTGCGTGGATTCGAGCAAGTTCTACTCCAAAGAGATCAAGACCGGAAAGGTCTTGAAGGGTGCCCCCAACATCACAGACTTCGACTACTTCAAGATCATCATGGTCAAACTCCCCACCGGAGATGGTCTGTGGCAGGCGTCCAAGGTGTTCGTCGAGGCCAAGGCGGCGAAGTGCCAGTGAACAGGTCACGACATCTAGCCCTCAGCGCAGGCGCAGCTGCCCTGGGGCTGACCGTGGGCGTACTCGCCCTTGCGGAACCCGCCTACGCGGGCGAAGAGCCAGCCAACTCCCAGGGCGCCAACACAGAACAGTCGGGTGGCGGCAACGGCAAAGGCATCTACGCCGCCGCCCGCATCCAGTACTCCGGATCCGTAGCGAAAGGCGGCGGCGCCGGAAACGTGACGTCCTCCGACGTCAACTGGACGCCTCCGCCCTGTTGGTACGCCCCGTACCTCGGCGCCAAGGACTTCAAGAAGGAGATGTCGAAGCACATCGACAGCCAACTGAAGGCACCCGGCATGGGCGGAACCGCGGGGTCGGCTATTGGCGAAACGAAGCGCCACTACGAGGACGGGTACGGCTGGGCCGACACTCCCGGCTACAAGGACTACAACGTCGAGAACGACGGCAAGGGGATGTTCTGGGCCGGCGTCGAGAACCCCGACGAGCCGGACTACCTCAAGCGGTCCTCCTGCACCGACCTCCCCTTCTGGGTCGAGAACGGCGATGCGCCACCACCCCAGTACGAAGAGGCCATCTCACCGGAAATACTCGCCGCCCTCGCCTACCAGCACATGGAGCTCCCCGACACCAAGGTCACCCTCGCCCCCGAGGCCACCACCAAGGTGAACCTGCCGACCTGGGCCTGGCTCGACAAGGCCGTCTTCGACGAGGTCCAGGCGACGGCGGCCCTCAACGCCCCGGGCTTCAACATCCAGGCCACCACCACCGCCAGGCCGGTCTCCCTCAAGCTGGAGCCGGGCACCAAGGACGCCGTGACGTACCCGGCCTCGGGCGAGTGCGTCATCAACGCGGACAAGTCCATCGGCGAGCCCTACGCCAAGGGCAAGGCCGACGAGATCCCACCGTGCGGAATCAGGTACCTCCGCTCCTCCGGCAACGGCACGTACAAGCTCCGGGCCACCATCACGTGGGAAATCAACTGGACCGGCACCGGCGGCGCCGGCGGCGACCTCCCGAACGGCACCTTCGGCAACGACCAGAACGTGACCGTCCAGGAGATCCAGTCCGTCAACAGGTGACCGGGCGAAGAGGGGGGCAGCGAGGGTGCAAGGTGCAGCGAGCACCGATTCGACAGGGATAAGTACCCTTCACTCGCTCACTCCCCCACATGTTCCCGATCCCACCGACTCTGCCGCACACCACCCCACGTCCCCATCCCTACCGCGAGCACGAACAGGACGGCGAGGAGCCCGGCCTCAGAGCCGGTCTCCTCGTCGGTGGTCGGCCTGGCAACGCCTTCGGGGTCATACCGGACCCGCAGCTTGGAGCCCGCCGTCACCCACTCCCCGCATCCCTCGCCTTCCGAGAGCGCGGGCGAGATCTCGCGCCCGTCGGCTGTGCGCAGGTCGCAGAAGTTGGTCTTCCCGCTGTCGTCCTTCCGTACGACCACGGCGTCGCTCCATGTGCCCCGCTCTGCCAGGGCGGCCTGGTCACCGGCCTCCCTGCCGAACACTCCCAGCGCAACCCCGGCGACAACGGGGAAGAGGAACTGCCAGGCGGCCTACCGCCGCTTGCGCGGAACCCTCCGCAGCACCAGAACCGGCACGAGAGCCGCAGCGAGCGGCAGCACGATCCAGGCGAGGAGCAGAGCCACCCCGCCCACTGGCCTCGGCAACGGCACGACGGGCCCGAGCCAGGCGAGCCCGAGCGAACCGCCGGCACATGCGACGCTCAACGCCGCCCACCGCATCAAGTCGCAGCGCCACCAGGCTCCTTGACCGCACCGCGATACCCGCACCGCGGTCTCAGACATGGTCTCCGCCGGTCGAACGGTTCACTGCCTGGGCTTCCTTGACCGTCACATCTTGCTCGAACGTGGACAGCCCGTCCGGCAGCCCCGACTGCCGCGCTGGACCGTCCGGGTCGGCCGAGTCGGTCCAGGTCACCGTCCAGGTGATCGACGCCTTGAAAGGGTAAGTACCGTTGCCGGACGCCCGGAGATACGTGACGTTGCAGCCGACACCCTCACTGTCGGCCGTGTAGCCGCCCTTGCCCTTGACCAGGTCATACGTGCAGCTCTGCGGGTCCGCGTCGGTGGTACCCGCTTCGACCTTGAGCGCCACCGGCGTGGCCACGGTGGTGGCGGCGAGCTGGACGCCCTTGTAGTCGAGGCTGGCGGTCGTCCACACGCGGTCGAGATCGCCCTTGAACTCGACCCGCGTACCGAGGTTCACGAGCAGCCGGTCCGCGAGATGAACGTCTCGTACTCCTCCCCCGTGTACATGGGCTCGTACCAGCACACGGGCGGTTCCCAGTTGGCATCGGCGGAGGTGGCGGACGCGGTGGCGCCGCTCGAGGCCAGGGTGCTCTGGTTGATGCGGATGTGGGCACCGATGGAACCCTTGCCGGACTTGGCGCCGGCATCGGTGCCGACGCCCGACTCGGCACCCGGCTGGGCGGTCTCAGTGGTGCCGCTGTCACCGCTGACCTGGCCGTCACCCGCGTACGCAGGGGAGCCGAGGCACAACGTCACCAGGAGCCCCGTGGCGGCGGCCGCGCGGAGAATCGGACGACGATCCTGCCGAGCCGCCCGTACCCCTACCCCTGAACGCACGACGCGTCCCCCTTCTTCCAGCTCTGCTTCTGTACCTGCCAGTCACCCCGCGAGTCCCTGGCGGCCTGAAGGGTGTACAGGATGAAGTCCTTGTCGCTCGGCTGGGTACGCAGCACCTTCTTCGTGCTGATTTCCTTGCTATACCCCTTGCTCTGGTCCTCGCAGTAACGGACCGCTGTGGTCTTGCCGTTCGTCACGTCCGTGACCTCGAAGCCAAAGTATCGATAGTCACCACTGACGGTGAGCCCGTCCTCCTTGACCGCCGCGATCCGATCGGTCCAGTAGGTAAGGGCCGAGGCCGCAAAATAGCGGTTCATGTTCGCCGTCCGACCACTGCCCTTACTGAAGGCCTCCAGGCGTGCCTGAGCCGAGTACGCCACGTCTCGCAGGATCGCGTCCTTCGTAGCATCTCCGGTCTGCTCGTTCTCGACCGCAGCCTTGACATCCGACGGGAAGTCGAACGTCGGCGCGCCTTCCTCCGGCGCAACGGATGCGGACGACGACGATGATCCCTTACCTCCCCTACCGGCTCCTGCGATCTCGTCGCTACTCGATCCGTCATCCGAATCGCTGCTGCAACCAGCCGCAGAGAAAGTGACAGCAGCAAGGAGGCAGGCCGCAGCCACCCTCCGGCGGGTAGTCAGCATGGCGCTCGTCCTCAGAGGTAGATGGTCGGCGTGACAACGGATGATCCCATGGGGCGCAGCCGTTCACCGAAACGCCTATCAGGACCGGTACGGTCGTGTGATCCATGTGGAGACCCCTTCACATGGAGGATCGCCCGCGTCTACGAACCTTCACCAGCTTCACGTCTCGAAGAAGATGACGCGCCGCCTATGCACACCCCCAACTCCACCCGCAAGCACAGGAATCACCCCCTTCACCGAGAGGCTCTGCCCGACAGACCGCGGAACCCAACAGATACCGTCGGCGTACCTGGCACACCGTTCTCGCTCTCGGGGTGAGTCACTTGATACGCCGTCTGCAGTTCCGCCCGCCGCCGCGTCCGCCACAGGCTCTCCGTTACGGCTCACGCCACGGACCGTTCGGCCAGACGCTCGGCGCCACCGCCTGGGCGTGCACGACCGCCGACCGCTGACCGGTTACAGGCGCGGTCCGCCACTGGCAGGTCACGGACCTGCGACGACCGGTGTCGGCCGTGACCGGCGGCGGTGCTGCCCGATCCGGCCCCGCACATCATTGGGTGCCCACATTCACGAGCAAGGCCCAGGGACTGCGCCCTGACGAGCGGGGAGGCGTTTGCGGTGACCGTGCCAGCGGGTTGAACCCGCACAAGAGTATTTTTGACGACGCACGTACAGATGGAGGGACCCATGGGGGAGCACGACCGCCTGGTGGTCGACTACAAACTTCTGGAGTCTTCGAAGACAAATCTCAGGGACATCAAGAGAGCCCTCAAAGGCATCGATAAGCATCGTTCCGACATTCATGACATCTGGGGCCATGAGAGCATCTCCGGAAAGATGGACGAGTTCGTCAGCAACTGGGACAACTATCGACGTGAACTCCTCGAAAACGTCGAGGACTTGGGCAAGCAAGTAGAGACCTCACTCAAGAGCTTCGAAAAGCTGGACCTCGACCTCAAGAAGGCGAGCGAGAAAAAGCACAGCCAGAACGGGGGAAACTGACCGATGGGCACAGGTAAGGGAAAACGCCGACCGGTCGACTGGCATCCGCTGGCGGAGAAGGACCCGATCCCCGGCGATCCGGAGGACATCCGAGACGAGGTCCGCAGAATGAAGGACCTCGCCTCGACCCTCCGCGACCAGGCCGGCATCCTACGCAAGGCCGCTGACGGCGACGCCCTGCAGGGCAAATACGCCGACAAGATCCGCGAGAAGTCCGGCGACCTCGAGAAGCGCTTCCGCGAGACAGCGGGTCGCTACGAACGCGTGGTGGGCGACCTCGGCAGTTGGGCCAACGAGCTGGAGGGCTTCCAGGAGCGGGCCGACGGCGTCCTTCGAGCCGCGAAGCAGGCTGACGAGGAACACGCTGCCGAGGTGAAGAAGAAGGAAGCCGAGGCCAAGAAGGACGGCAAAGACGGCGACAACAAGTCGTCGGAGGAGTCCGATCCCAACATCCACCTGGCGTCTTACCACAAGCAGCTCAACCAGGTCATCTCCGACCGCAACTCCCGTGCCCAGTACTACGCCAAGAACATCGGCGCTGACATCTCGGATGTCATCAAGGACAGCAAGTGGGAGAACTTCAAGGACTGGGTGCACGAGCACGCGGATACGATCAAGAGCGTCATCGAAGTACTGAGCTGGGCCGCGACCATCATCGGGGTCATCGCCCTCCTCTTCACACCGGTCGGCTGGCTGGCGACCCTCATCACGGTGACCACCCTCAGCCTCACGGCACTTGTCGGCGTCGGGCACACGTTGCTGGCCCTCTCCGGTGACGGGAACTGGGCGGACGTCGCCATGGACGTCTTCGCGCTGGCGACGCTGGGATTCGGCAGCATCGCGATGAAGGGTGTGAAGGCGGCAGCGACGACGCTCAAGACCGCCAGTAGGGCGGGGCGATTCCAGCGCTATGCGAATCTGCGCAAGCTGCTCGACAAGAACGTCATGCGATACGGTGCCGACTCGGCCCGCGGCGCGAAAGCAGTGCGCGCGAAGGATGCGCTGCGTCAGATCGGGGCGAAGGAAACGCGACCCGGGACGACCCGGCTGGACCGCCTGCTGAGCGGCGAGGGGGAGGTCGCCAGCGCCTCCAAGTTCGCCAAGGCGATGCGGGCCGAGTTCGGCGGGAATGCCACCGTGCGGGCGGCGGCCGATGCAACTGACAAGGCCGTAAGGAATTTTCGTTTGAACTACGGAGCAGCTACCTTCGTAGATCTCGGCGACAAGGCCGGAGAAAAGCTTGGCGGGGACGCTTATGGAGATGCCAAGGATGTTCTGACACGTGAAGTCGGGAGTCGCTGGTGACTCCTGCGCTAGGTTCGACCCACAGAGACCAGACACAACAAGATGTGAAGCAAGTTTCTTTTTGGAGTGGGAGATAGTGGCAACAGCCCCGGCGAAAAGCCCGGAAGAGTCTCGGGCCATGAAATTCCTTGCCGCGTTCACCTTGGTGCCGATCCTATGCTTCGCCTTCCAGGACCTTGGAAGCAAGTATGGAGGGATGGACTGGCTCACCAAAGGTTACGCAGCTTGGCCGATGATGGTGGCACCCGTCTTGATGCTGCTCCTGTTCATCAAGAATCGGGAGCTGATCCGCGACCCGAGGAGGGGTGCCAACTTCTCCCAGGTGATCAAGATTGTCTCCTGCCTCTTCCTGCTCCCGAACGTATTCGCGGCCCTCGGCTACAGCTGGCTGGCCGTGATCTCGGTGCTCTCCTCCCTCACGATCCTGGTGGCCGACCGGCAGCTCAAGAAGCAGGCAGGCGCGTGAGTACGTCCGATCTGGAGCAACAGCCATCCCCCGTCAAGCTGGCCGCTCCCCGCGGCTATGAGCTCGTCCTGCCACCCGGTTGGGTTCGCATCCCCCTGCGCGAGGGCACCAAGGAAGCGCTCGAGAATGTCCTCTTCTCACACATGGGGCAAGTCCCGGAAGGCATTCCCCGGGACGAGGCGATGCGCTTCCGACTGGACATGCGTCGCCAGATGGAGAAGCAGGCCCGTGCAGCCAGGAGAAACGGCGGCCTTGACCTCTACCTTCCGGTGCTCCCACGCGGGGGGATCTTCCTGATGGCCTCTTTCATCGTTGCCGAGATGCCGATCGGTCAAGACCATGCGGTTCCTCCACAGGCAGTGATCGCTCAACTGGCCGACGAAGGCGTCCCCGACGGAACGGCGACGGAGGTCGAGGTGGCAGGGGCTCCCGCGCTCCGCCGCGCCTACCGTTCCGCCCCTGCCGAGGAGGAGCTGAGTTCCGCCCCCGAAGCCGTACGGCAGACCGCCCTGCCGACGCGGCGGGTCGAGTATGTGCTCCCCGTGGCCGACGGTCCCGGTCGCTGGATCAGCATCAACTTCTCCACACCAGGTGACGGCGATCTGGAAAGTGAGTTCACCGGCGTACTGGTCGAGTTGTTCGACGCGGTGGTCGGCACGTTCAGATGGAGTTATGAGTGAGCTGGCTCAACGTCAAGCACGCCATGGATCTGGCCCCCTGGATCCGCATCCCGCTCATGTGGCCGGAGCCTGGCCTTGAGGACGTCGAGGAGGCACAGACGCCTGAAGCGTGGGCACGCTACTTCGCCGAGGGTCTCTGGGCGGATTTTGCGTCGGAGAAGCCAGAGCCGGGCGAAGTCGACCTGCTGACCAACATCCTGTTGATGTACGCCCTCAGGGCCCCCGCGGCCTTTCCGGACTTCGAGGTCTTCCTCCATCTCCCGCACCCTCGGGAGATCCCGCTTCCGGCGTATGTCGATCTGGTGCAGATCGAGGAGGGCGAAGACCGGGAAACGGCATTGCGGGAGCTCACCCATGCCGATGCGAGTTACACCGTGGAGCCCCCCATCGTCGAGGACTTCGACTCTCCGCACCTGGGAGCCGGCTTGCGGGTGCTGCGCTACTACCAGGACGACGACAGCAACGAGGTGCACGTCGGACTCCGTTACGCCTGGCGCTACGAGAAGGGCGAGGAAGCCGCGGACGTCCTGATCATCCTGGCCGATCCCGACGCCGGCAGGATCCTCCGGGCTCTCGACGATGTCGACGAATTCGCCCGCACCATCCGGATCAGCCCGGATGAGGAAGCCGATACCTGGAAGTCCTCATGACCTCCGCGTGCCAGGCGGATCCCACCCGAGACGCCGGGGGCGCGGCGCAGCCCTCCGCCGCCCCTGGCGCGGTGACAGCACCGAGGACTCCACCGAATGCCCCAGGTCCTGCGGACAGCTCCACGGGCGTCGGGACGGTCCCGCGACGAACCGCTTCCACAGGCCCATGAGCAGCAGGACCTCGCCCGCGCCGACCACCAGGCAGAGACTCACTCCGGCGATTCCAAAGCGGTCGCGCCCCGGCGTCCTCCCGAAGTCTGCGGGCGGCCCCTTACGTCACTCCACCCACCGCAACGACCCCGCGATCGCGTCGCACAAACGCTCCATCGGACCGGCCATCCCCATGACCGGAGCCGCGAAGGAGAGCGTGAGGTAGCCGACCCCGCCCGGCATCGAGACATGCACGCTCAGCGTCGTGGCCCCTATGACGCGCACAGCCGGACCCGTCGGGAGGTCCACCACCGACACCCTCCGCCCGGCGCCTTCCGGCTCACGCAACTCGAGCCACGCCGCGTACTTCTCCGGGTCCGCGGGGGTGTCGCCCAGCGGTATCAGGGACACGAGGAGCGAGGCCGGGAGGCCGCCGTCCTGCGAGGTCGCCAGGAGGAAGAACTCCATGGCCCCGCGCGCCCGGCCGGCCTCCGCAGTGTTGCGCAGGGTGGTCCATACGTCCCGCTTGAGTTCCGCGGAAACGTTCCGGCCTTCCGACTGGCGGTCGACGAACGTCTTGAGTTGGGCGCGCCAGCGGTCCCGCATGAGGTCGACACGGAACCACTCGCGCGGCACCAGCAGCCTGTAGTCCCTCGGCGCCCTCACCGTCGGTGAGGTATCGCCCGGCGCCGCGCCCTTCACCCCGGCATCACCAGCGGAGCTCCATCGGTGTCGAAGAGGCGGACGCTCTTCACCACCCCGGCGAACATCGCGGAGAAGACGTCCCATCCTTCGACCGTCGGCGTGCCCATTTCCAGCAGGAGGACCGTGCCGTTGTTCAGGGGTATCTGGACCTGTATGAAGGACGTCCAGATCGGTTCGTCCCGGCCTGACTGCGTCAGACTGCCGTCGATGTGGGAAGAGCGGTTGCCGACGCATGTCACCGCCGGGCCGCAGGGCAGCTGCACTTCGCCGATGTCTCCGAGCTCCAGGTGCCGCATCGTCGTCGCGATGAAGCCCGCCGGATTGGCACCGGCCCGCTCGTCGAGGTCCAGGAGGCTGACGTTCACCGTGGCCGTGCAGCGGACGCCGTCGACCTCGGTGGTGACGAAGCCGGCGTACTGCACGCCCGCCTCGATGAACTCGTCGTAGTGCGCCGCGCACATCGCGGCGTACTGCACCTGCACTTCCTCGTCGGCACCCGGCAGGGCCTGCTTGGCCAACTCGACGAGTCGCTCGGCCAGCTCGTCCAGATCGTCCGCCTCGAAGGGCAGTTCGAGAAAACCCTCCGGCATGATCCAGCGGACCTCTATGCCGTCGCTTCCCTCGAGGCTGCGCCTGGCTTCCTCAACGGTGTCCGTGGTCATCTGCGCCTTCGTTCTCGAACTTCTCGCGGTCGTCCACCTCAGGACGGAAGGTCGCCGCGAAGGGGTAGGGGCCGTAGTGCGGGTAGAAAGCCGGGATGTCGGCGCCGCCCTTTCGAGCGATGTGTGCGATCTCCCGGTAGCTCTTGGCCCGCGCTCGCAGGTTCTGCCGGACCGGATCACCCCAGTGCGATCGGGCACTTCGTACGAAGAAGAAGAGCTGCGTGAGCAGGACGGCCGCGGCGACCGCCAGATAGGCCGTGCGCGCGGTGGGGCTTTCCCAGTACAGCGCCACACCGCCCCAGTAGAGCACCGCCCCGAGGCCCACCAGCGCCAGGGGCATTCCATGGGCCACACCGGCCTTGAACATGTCCTGCTCGTCGTCGTGACGCCGACGCAGCAGCGACAGCACCGCCCGGTCGTCCAAGAAGTCGAACCGTAGCTTCCGTCCCGCTTCCTCCGCGGCCCGTTTCGCCTCGGGGACAGCGGCGATCATCGAACCACTGACCAAAGTGACGACATCGCCTCCCCGGCGGCCGATGAACTCCCACTGCCCGAGCTCTTGTTGGTCGTCCATGATTTTCAGCCTCCCTCGAACAGGCCGCTGGTGGGCCTACGCCGCCAGGGCCGCGTTGAAGGATGTGGGCGAGACGCTCGGAGCGGGCCCGGGTGAGGGAGAAGGTGAGGGAGTGGACTTCGCCGTCTCCGGCTCCTGGTACCCGGTCCGTTCACCGTTCTCACCGCTCAGCATCCTGTGCAGGGCGCTCCCGAGGCCCGCGCCCTTGATCAGACCCGTGACCTTCCTGCCGTCGACGAGTTCCTTGCGCGCCACCTTGCCGAGGATCTTGTTGGTCACCGTGACACTGACACCGTTCAAGAAGGCGTGTCCGACACCGTCCATTGCAGCCATGCCCCGGAACGACCCAAGAGTCTTCAACGATCCAAATGCCTTGACCTTCGCCAGTCCCTTGAGGCCGGTCAGTGCCCTGAACCCCTTCAAGGCCCCCATTCCGGGCAGGATTCCCAGAGCATCCGCACCCAGCTTCAGCCAGTCGACCTTCCCCCCGCGCACCGACATGTCGTACGCGTGACCGGCAAGGGCGGCAGCGCTGGAAAGCACGGCGAGGGTGGCGAAAATGGGAGTCAGGAACTGCAGCGGTGGCACGAAGGCACAGATGACCGCGAGTACGGACAGCACTGCCGAGATATTTGACAGCATATCCGCCCAGTCAGCCAGGAAGTTCATGAATCCGCCCGGGTCCCGAACGTCATCATGGTGCACGACGTTCTTGATGTGACGAGCGGCCTTGTCTCCCGCATCGTCATAGATTTCCCTGGCGTCCTTCACATCTTTCCGGGCGCCGCCGATGCGCAGCAGCGCCTCGGAGCGCTTTTTGACCCAGCGATCGTACTCGTCCTTCTCTGCCGCCGGTATGTTGTGCGTCGGGTACTTTTCGTCGTACTTCCGCACTTCACGATCCGCAAGATCGTGGTCGCTCTTGGCTTCGCGATAGTCACTCAGCGCCTTGTCGGCTTTGCGCTGCGCACGGCGCATCTCACTGGCGAACTGGTCCGAGCTCCCTTCGCGCACGTCCTCGCCGATGGCCTTGGCCGCCTCGTCGTAGCGCTCGAAGGACTTCTTCAGCTTGTCCGCCGTGCCGCCGGCCAACTCGTGGAAGCCCTTACCGGCCTCACTGTCCCAGCCCTCCACGGAAGCAAGTGCCTTGATGACCCGCGACTGCTCGTCGATCATGTCCGCCATCTTGCGCAACTTGCGCCCCAGCTCGGCCACTTCCTCCGGGTCGCCCGGCGTCGGGTCGTCATGCCACAGAGGGGGCCAGTCGGAGTCCGTCCTGCTCACTTCTTCCCCTTGCTCTGCGCCTTGGCGTCTCGGATGGCCTGCGCCAGCTTCTGGTCGACCTCGTCATACGCTTTGGCGGCGGTGGAGGTGAACTCAGCCAGCTGCTCCAGTTCCTTCATCAGTTTCTTCCGAGTTTTCTTCCAGGTGTCCCCGAAATCGGAGAAGGCATCCTTCAGGCCGCCATGCCCGACAGCCCGGCCGTACTCGTCCGCAGGGTTGCCGTGCCGCTCGAACTCGCCGTGAATCTTGGTGAGATCGCGCGAGCATCGTTTGATGGCGGCAAGGTCCGCCTTGATGTGGTCCCCCATGAGCACTTCTCTTTCTGGTTGTTCTCGGTGAAATCAGATCGCGCGATCACAGTCCGCACGATCGTCACCCTCTCCGCGCCCCGGCACCGGATACGCTCTTGGCATACGGAACCGTTCCGCGTGGACAAGGAGAGTCGTGACGTGACATCCAGGGCCAAGCAGCGTGTGATAGCCGAGCGTCTGGGCATCCACTCCGAAGCGGGGGAATGGTGCACGATCGACAAGATCCCGCAGCCCCCGGCGGAGGTGCTTCAGGCTGCCGGTTCACCTCGCCTTCGGCCTGGAAGACTGCGTCCTCTGGGCATGGTCGGCGCGGTGCTCGCCGTACCGTTCATGCCGCTCCTCATGTTGCTGACCCTTCTGTCCAACATGGAAGAAGCGTTCAAGCGGGCTCTCGCCACGCAAAGCGAGAAGGAGCGACTACGAGCCGCGGACGAGGACGACAGACGTCGGGACGCCATCATCGCCGAGCAGGGACTCGACCGGGTCTTCGACGGCAACTGGCAGGGCTGTGCGGGGCAGCTCCTGCTGCACTGGTACAGCCACTCCACTCATCATCAGCGTCTGGTGCTCGCCACCGAGGATGGGATCGTGCTGGCGGCCCCACCGCAGCGGGTCACCGTCGGAAGGGAGAAGGCCATGCAGGTCGTCGCCCGGCTGCCCGTCGGCGAAGCGATCCTCGTCGACCCGTTCTCCGGGGCGTACGAATCACGGATACTGCTGCTCCGCTTCCGCGACGGATCCTGGCTGCGCGTCGACACGGAAGAGCCCCGCAGCGACCTGCACACCTACCTGCTGCGGCAACCTCTCCCCGACAACTGACGGCCCCCGTCCGGTCGGCGGCCGGCCGGGTGCCGGCAGCATCTCGCTCCCGGCACCCGACAAGCTCCTGAGCTCTGGGCCAGTACCTGCCGAAGCCCCGAGCCCTACTTGCTCCGAGCCTGCTTGGCCAGCTCCTCGTCGATCTGCTCGAACTTGTCCGCGGCCATGGTCAGGTAGTCGCCCATGCCGTCCAGACCGTCCAGCGTGTCCTTCATGCCGCGCACGAACTCGTCGAAGTTCTCGTCGAACGCCTTCGACGAGCTCTTCGTGACGTAGCCGCCCTGGACCAGGTTGTTGATGTACTTCTTGAGGCCCTCGAGCTTCTCCTGGAGCTTTTCCTTCTCCTTCACGACATGCTTGGCTGCATCCCGCATGTCCTGATAAGTGACATCAAGGTCCTTGGCCATGAAGCCGCTCCCTCTCGCAACGCCGCAGGGCCAACCCCCGTGGCTCCCTGTTTGCGGACTCGTCGGCCCTCAGGCCGAGTTGCCGGTCGCCGTGGCAACCGGTGTGATCGTCCGCTCTTGCGTCAGCAGCTTACGGGTGTGGCCTGCGGTGCCCATACCCGCCTTGTGAACGACCCGTCATGAAACCGTGTACGACGTTGCCATCGGGAACGTCACGGCGCCTCCCCATTGCCCCGCCGTCGTACCGAACGGATATCGTCCCTGTACCACTGTGACCCGCGTGACTGAAGAGCACCGCGATCAGCGCAGCAATCAGCACAGCGGCAACCAGCGACAGACACCACAGCGGCCGTACCGGCCCAGTGGCACGGGGAGGACAAGTCGTGCGCCTGACTCTGACCGTCGTCGACCCGTACGGCGGTGGCACCGCCGACGTCGTGCTCGATGCCGATCCTGAGTCCACCGTGGGGGACATCGCGCAGGAGCTGGCCAAGCAGGTGGGGCACAGCGGGGCGCAGGTCATCCCGCTCGGGCAGCACCGGCACGCGCCGGCCAACAACGCGCCCCTCGTGTACGTGGACGGGTACGCCGTCGATCCCTCGGCCACCGTCGTGGGCTCGCCCCTGCGCGAGGGTGCCGTCGTCAGCCTTCAGGATCCGTCGGGGTGTCTGCCGGGCGAGCCCACCGGGCTCGTCGAACTGCGCGTGGTCGGCGGGCCCGCGGCCGGGTTCGTGCACCGGCTCGGCGTCGGGCGGTACGACATCGGCAGCGGCGCGGCGTCGTACGTCCGTGTCGACGATCCCGAGGTCGACGCCCGGGCCCTCACCCTCTCCGTCGCCACCGACGGCACCTGCCAGGTCGTCGTGCACATGGACAAGGAGCACGTCACCCTCGACGGCAAGTCGCTCGCCGAGGGCCCCGAGGAGGAGCCCGGCGACAAGGGCAGAAAAAGGAAGAAGAGCGACAACAAAGAGGAAGAGAAGAAGGGCGGGCCCACCGAGTGGCCCCTCGGCGCTCAGATCGCCGTCGGCAACACCCTTCTCGAACTCACCCGGTACACGCCCCCGAACGCCGCCCTCAAGTGGTCCGACGACGGTGTCGGTCTCGACTACAACCGGCCCCCGCGGCTGCGTCCACCCGAGCGGCAGACCAGCTTCCGGCTGCCCTCGCCGCCCCGTGAGTACGAGGCCAGACCGCTGCCCTGGCTGATGGCCCTGACGCCGCTGGTCGGTGCCGTCGTATCGGTGATGATCTTCCAGCGCTGGTACTACCTGATCATGGCGGGCCTCAGCCCGATCCTGCTGTTCGCCAACTACTACAACGACAAGAAGCACGGGCGTAAGTCGCACGCCAAGCAGGTCAAGGAGTACGAGGAGCAGAAGGAGCGGATCGAGAAGGACGCCCAGGACGCGCTCGTCGCCGAGCGGAACGACCGGCGGCAGGCCATACCCGACCCGGCGACCGTGCTCGCGCTCGGGACGGGGCCGCGTACCCGTCTGTGGGAGCGGCGGCGGACCGACCGTGATCACCTTCTGATCCGCTTCGGGACCGGGCAGCTGCCCTCCGAGGTGGTGCTCGACGACCCCGAGCAGGACGACCACCGCCGCCAGGTGACCTGGAAGATCGAGGACGCCCCGGTCGCGCTGCACCTGCGCACGCTCGGTGTCGTCGGCATGGCCGGTCCCGGCGACTCCGCCCGGGCACTCGGGCGCTGGGCCGTCGCGCAGACCGCGGCGCTGCACAGCCCGATGGACGTGCAGTTCTACGTGCTGAGCGACAACGCCGCGCGGGAGTCCTGGGACTGGGTGCGCTGGCTGCCGCACGCCCGGCCGTCCGGCGGGCAGGACGTCAACGCGCTCATCGGAACCGATGCCGAGACCGTCGGCGCCCGTATCGGCGAGCTGACGCAGATCCTCGACGCGCGCAAGAAGGCCGCCGAGGAGAACAAGTCGCAGGGCAATTCGAGCTTCGGCGACCCCGACATCGTCGTGGTGTGGGACGGGTCGCGGCGGCTGCGGTCGCTTCCCGGTGTGGTGCGGCTGCTGCGCGAGGGGCCGTCGGTGTCCATGTTCGCCATCTGCCTGGACGCCGAGGAGCGGTTCCTGCCCGGCGAGTGCCAGGCGTACGTCGTGGCCGAGCCGAAGGCCGAGGAGCACCAGCCCGCCGCCCAGCAGGTGCAGCAGCAGTCCCAGCAGGTCGCCGGCGGGTTCCCCTCCTTCCAGGCCTGGCACGGCAGCACGCAGCAGCCCGAACAGGCGGAGCGTACCGAGCAGTTGCGGCTGCGCGTCGAGGAGGCCGGTGCGGAACGCCTGAAGGACGTACGGCCCGACTTCGTCTCCGCCGCCTGGTGTCTGCGGCTGGCGCGGTCGCTGTCGCCGCTGCGGGACATCAGCGGTGAGACCGAGGACTCGGCGCTCCCGGGGTCGAGCCGGCTGCTGGACGTGCTGCAGCTGGAGCCGCCGACCAGTGACGCGATCGTCGCCCGCTGGCGGATGGGCGGGCAGTCGACGCTGGCCGTCATCGGTGAGTCGTACGACGGGCCGTTCGGCATCGACATCCGCAAGGACGGACCGCACGGTCTGATCGCCGGTACGACCGGTTCGGGCAAGTCGGAGCTGCTGCAGACCATCGTGGCGGCGCTGGCGGTGGCGAACACGCCCGAGAACATGACGTTCGTGCTGGTCGACTACAAGGGTGGCGCGGCGTTCAAGGACTGTGTGCATCTGCCGCACACCGTCGGCATGGTGACCGACCTCGACGCCCACCTGGTGGAGCGCGCCCTGGAGTCGCTGGGCGCGGAGCTGCACCGGCGCGAGCACATCCTGGCCGCCGCCGACGCCAAGGACATCGAGGACTACCAGGACCTGGTGCGCCGGGACCCGTCGCACCGGCCGGTGCCCCGACTGCTCATCGTCATCGACGAGTTCGCCTCGATGGTGCGCGACCTGCCCGACTTCGTGACGGGGCTGGTGAACATCGCCCAGCGTGGCCGTTCCCTCGGTATCCACCTGCTGCTGGCGACGCAGCGGCCGAGTGGTGTCGTGTCTCCCGAGATCCGCGCCAACACCAACCTCCGTATCGCGCTGCGGGTGACGGACGGGGGCGAGTCGTCGGACGTCATCGACTCGCCCGAGGCCGGGCACATCTCCAAGAACACCCCGGGGCGTGCGTATGCCCGGCTGGGGCACGCCTCGCTGGTGCCGTTCCAGTCCGGCCGGGTCGGTGGCCGCCGGCCCGGGGCGGCTGACCCCGCCGTGCTGATGCCCTGGGTGGGTGCGCTGACCTGGGAGGACCTGGGCCGGGCTGCGCTGGTCAAGCCGAAGGCGGAGTCGCGGGAGGACGAGGAGATCACCGACCTGAAGGTCCTCGTCGACACCATCCGCGACGCCAACAGCTCGCTCGGCATCCCGCCGCAGCACAGCCCGTGGCTGCCCGCCCTGGACGAGACGCTGCTGCTGGACGACGTGGAGCTGCCCGCGTTCGCCGGCGGCCCCGGCAAGCTGCCGCCGGCGCCGTACGGCATCGAGGACCTGCCCGCGAGCCAGGCCCGCCGACCGGTCGTCGTGGACTTCTCCTCCTTCGGCCACCTGATGATCGGCGGCGCCCCGCGCAGCGGCCGCTCCCAGGTGCTGCGCACCCTCGCGGGCTCCATCGCCCGGACGCATTCCGTCGCCGACGTGCACCTCTACGGCATCGACTGCGGCAACGGCGCGCTCAACGCCTTGACGCGGCTGCCGCACTGCGGTGCGGTCGTGAGCCGTAACCAGACCGAGCGGGTGGTGCGGCTGGTCAACCGGCTCAAGGGCGAGATGGGCCGGCGCCAGGACGCGCTGGCGGAGAAGGGCTTCGCGGACATCGGTGAGCAGCGGGCCTCGGTCGCCGAGGACGAGCGGCTGCCGCACATCATGGTGCTGCTGGACCGCTGGGAGGGCTGGGTGCCCACGCTCGGCGAGGTCGACCACGGGTCGCTGACCGACGAGCTGCAGACGATCATGCGCGAGGGTGCGAGTGTCGGCATCCACCTGGTCCTGACGGGTGACCGCACCCTCCTGGTGGGCCGGATCGCGACCCTCACCGAGGACAAGTACGGTCTGCGGCTCGCCGACCGCAGCGACTTCTCCGCGCTCGGCATCCCGGCCCGCAAGGTGCCGGAGGAGATTCCGCCGGGCCGGGCGTTCCGCAACGAGTTCGGTACCGAGACGCAGTTCGCGCTGCTCGCGGCGGACACCACCGGTCAGGGGCAGGCGGCGGCGCTGGCGGCGATCGGCGAGGCGGCCGCGGCCCGCGATGCCGACGTCCCCCGCTCGCGGCGGCCTTTCCGCGTCGACAGTCTGCCCAGCCGCATCTCCTTCCCGGAGGCGTGGGAGATGCGCGACCCGGAGGCGTCCCGTTCACGGCTGTGGGGTCTGGTCGGTATCGGCGGCGACGAGATCGTCGGTTTCGGCCCCGATCTGGCGGAGGGTGTACCGGCGTTCGTCGTCGCGGGCCCGGCCAAGTCGGGCCGCTCGACGGTCCTGCTGAACTTCGCCCACTCGTTCCTGTCCCAGGGCACCCGCCTGGTCATCGCGGCCCCGCGGCAGTCCCCGCTCCGCCAACTCGACGGCGCGGACGGCGTGCTGAAGGTCTTCACCGGTGACGACATCGACGAGGACGAGTTCGAGGAGCTGATCGACCAGGCGTCGCTGGAGGAGCCGATCGCGGTCCTCGTCGACGACGGCGAGATCCTGGAGGACTGCGACGCGGAGAGGCAGATGAAGAAGCTGGTCTCGCGCGGCGCCGAACGCGGGCTCGCGCTCGTCATCGCCGGTGACGAGGAGGACGTGTGCAGCGGCTTCTCGGGCTGGCAGGTCGACGCGAAGAAGGCCCGCCGCGGCATCCTCCTCTCCCCCCAGGAGTCCTCCAGCGGCGATCTCGTGGGGGTCCGCCTCAATCGCAGCATGGTCGGCGGCCAGGTCGTGCCAGGCAAGGGCATGCTGCACCTCGGCGACGGGGAGTTGCGGACGGTCGTCATCCCCGGGTGAGGCGTTGAGCGGGGGCAGCCGGTCCGGGACGAAGGACGGCTGCCCCGCTTACCCCACCTTCGACATCCGAGCGCGAGGCCGCCCCGACTCCTCGCTCTCCGACTGGTACTGCAGGTCGTCGCCCACCGGCTTGAGGTGGACCGTCGTCCTCGCGGGGTTGCAGCCGCTGTGGTTGGCCTGCGCGCCGACCGACGTCGCGACGAGCTCCTTCTTCGTCACCTGCTTCAGGGTGAGTACGTCGACGCAGACGCCGCCGATCGGGTCGGTCTGCCGGAGCTTGCCCAGCTCCTGTCCGACGGCGGCCCGTTCGACCGTGATGCGGAACGTGCCGAGGGGGAGCCTGCCGTCGAGGGCGATGCCCTGGCCCTCCCAGGTGCCGAGGTACGCGGCGGGTACCGCACCCGCGGCGGGGGCGGAGCTCGCGGTCGCCGCCGGGGGCGCGTCGGAGCCGCTGCTCGAGTCCGCGTCGTCCTGGCCGCCGCCCCGGCCCGGCAGCAGGTCGAACACGAAGACCGACCCGATCGTCACGGCCGCCATCGCCCCCGCGACCGCCAGTGCCACGGAGCAGCTCAGCCTGCGCACCCGCCCCCCGCCCTCGCCGTCCGGGGTGGACGCCGCCGCGACGGAGACGGTGACCCTGCCGGGCCGCCGGCCGGAGGCCGGGGCGGTGTCCTGCGGGTGGTCGCCGCCGTCCCGGGGTTCGGGTACGGCGGCATCGTGGGGTGCCGGTGCCCGCAGGACGCCCTGCGCCTCTGCCGTCGCGGAGGCGGTGGGCGGCGCAGGGGATACAGGCGGCACCCCCGAGGGCATCACCGGCGCCGGTCCGAACACCCCCAGCCCTTCGCCCCCGGCCGTTTCCGGCGCCGCTCCCACCGAGGGACTGCTGAACCCGACCGGCCCGGAAGGCCCCCCGATCCCTGCCCCCGGCCCGGGGCCCGTCGCCTCCAGGTTCAGCAGCTGCACCGCGCTGCGGCTCACCTGCTCCACCAGTGCCCCCGGCAGCCACCCGCCCGTCACCAGCCGGGCCGCGCCCTCGGGGGCCAGGCGGCGGGCCAGTTCAGCGGGGGCGGGGCGCGCGGCCGGGTCCTTCGCGAGGCAGGCCGCGGTCAGGTCCCGCAACTCACCGTCGAGCAAACCGAGTTCCGGTTCCTCGTGGACGACCTTGTAGAGCAGGGCGGCGGAGGAGTCACCGGGGAAGGGCGGTTCTCCGGTCGCCGCGTACGCGAGGACCGCGCCCAGCGAGAAGACGTCCGCCGCGCCCGTGACGCCCTTGCCCAGGATCTGCTCGGGCGACATGTAGCCGGGCGAGCCGATGGACACGCCGGTGGAGGTGAGGGATGCCGTGCCGTCGGTGGCCCGGGCGATCCCGAAGTCGATCAGCAGGGGGCCGTCGAGGGTCAGCAGGACGTTCGACGGCTTCACGTCCCGGTGCACCAGCCCCAGCTCGTGCACCGCCGCCAGCGCCTCGGCGAGTCCCGCCCCGAGGGCCCGCACCGTGTGGGCCGGCAGGGGGCCGCCGTCGGTGACGGCCGCGGACAGGGACGGGCCGGCCGCGTACGCCGTCGCCACCCACGGCACCCGCGCCCCCGGGTCGGCGTCGAGGACGGGCGCCGTCCAGGCACCGCCCACTCGGCGCGCGGCCTCGACCTCACGCCGGAAACGCGCCCGGAACTCCTCGTCCAGCGCGAAGTGCGGATGCACGATCTTCACGGCGACCGTGCGGCCGCCGGCGCTGCGGCCCAGGTAGACCCGGCCCATGCCGCCGGAGCCCAGCCGGCCGAGCAGCCGGTAGGGCCCCACGACGGTGGGTTCGTCGACGTCGAGCGGCCGCATGGGCGTCACCCCTCCCCCGTGGCCAGGCGGGGACGGCTCCGGTCCCGGTACGCCTGCACTCTCAGCAGAGTAGTGCGGGGGCACCGCGCGGCTCACGGCTGGAGCAGGTTCACCTTCACGTCCGCCGGGAAGCCGGTCGTCGGGCCGACCCGACGCGCGAACTCGGCGACCGCCTCGAGCTGCGGGCCGCCGAAGCGGAAGTCGAGGGTCGTGAAGTAACGGGCCAGGGTCTCCTCGTCGAAGGCCTCCCAGCGGGCGGCCTGCTCGGCGACCTTGGCCACTTCCTCCAGGGAGAGGTTGCGGGAGTCGAGGAAGGCCTCGTGCACCCGGCGGGTGATGACCGGCTCGCGCTCCAGGTAGTCGCGGCGGGCCGCCCAGACCGCGAAGACGAACGGCAGGCCCGTCCACTCCTTCCAGAGCGTGCCGAGGTCGTGCACGTCCAGGCCGAAGCGCGGCCCGTCGAGCATGTTGGCGCGCAGCGCCGCGTCCCCGATGAGGACTGCGGCGTCGGCCTCCTGCATCATCAGGCTCAGGTCGGGCGGGCAGGTGTAGTAGTCCGGCTGGACGCCGTAGCGCTCGGCGAGGAGCAGCTGGGCGAGGCGGACGGAGGTGCGGGAGGTCGAGCCGAGGGCGACGCGGGCGCCGTCCAGCTGGTCGAGGGGGACCTGCGAGACGATCACGCACGACATCACCGGACCGTCGCAGCCGACGGCGATGTCGGGGAAGGCGACCAGGTCGTCCGCGTGCTTGAGGAACTCGACGAGGGTGATCGGACCGATGTCGAGTTCGCCCTGCACCAGCTTCTCGCTGAGCTTCTCGGGGGTGTCCTTGGAGAGCTCGAAGTCGAGGAGCGTGCCCGTTCTCGCGAGCCCCCAGTACAGGGGCAGGCAGTTCAGGAACTGGATGTGGCCGACGCGCGGCCGGGTGCGAGGATTGTCCACATCGTGAGGCTAGCCCTCTTGGCGTAGGAACCGGCGCGCGCCCCCGGGATCGGCCTGCGCGCACTCTCAGGATCGGGCCGTGGCCGCCGGTGGGGGCCCACACCGCCAGTCGGCCGAGAGATGTTCAAACATTCGGGTGACGTGATCTTGACCCCTATTGCATTCCACGGCCTGCGTGCTAGGCTCGTCGCAAGTTGCAGTTTGGTTTCCCTTGCAGTACAGAGCCTGCGGAGCATGTGACCGCGGGCTCTCGTCATTCTCAGACATATGCACTTGTGCAGAATTCATCTTCACACTTGCTGGTTCTGGAGCAGGGCAACCCTTTTTGAGCCCAAGGAGGGCTTATGGCTACCGGAACCGTTAAGTGGTTCAACGCCGAAAAGGGCTTTGGTTTCATCGCCCAGGAGGGCGGCGGCCCCGACGTCTTCGTCCACTACTCCGCGATCAACGCGACCGGCTTCCGGTCCCTCGAGGAGAACCAGCAGGTGTCTTTCGACGTCACGCAGGGTCCGAAGGGCCCGCAGGCTGAGAACGTCACGCCGGTCTGATTTGCAGTACCCAAGGAGCCCCGCGCCGCAAGGCGACGGGGCTCCTGCCCTTTCGGGGCCCTTCCGCTGGATGAATTCTCGGCGAATTCCAGCCGCAGGACGCCCGTACTCGGCCTGACCGTCTTCCACAGCCTCGGCCGGCGCCGGGTGGAGCCACCCCGGAGGAAGGCGCCGCGCTAGGGTCTCCGGCCATGACCGAGACCCCCGGCTTCGTGACGGCGACCCCTGACTTCGTGACCGAGACCCGCACCTTCTACGACACCGTGGCCGAGGAGTACGCCGTCCAGTTCGGTGATCTGCGCCCGGGGACGCCCCTGGACCGGGGCGTGCTGCACGGCTTCACGGAGCTCGTGGGCGAGGGCGGCGAGGTCGCCGACCTGGGCTGCGGGCCGGGGCGGGTCACGGCGTACCTGGCGTCCCGGGGGCTGTCGGTGTTCGGCCTCGACCTGTCGGAGTCGATGCTGGCGATCGCCCGGCGCGAGCATCCGGGGCTGCGGTTCGTGCGGGGCTCGATGCTGGAGCTGGACCTGCCGGACGGCTCGCTCGACGGTGTCGTGTCCTGGTACTCGATCATCCACACGCCCGAGGAGCATCTGCCCGCGCTCTTCGCCGGTTTCCACCGCGTGCTGCGGCCCGGCGGCCATCTGCTCCTCGGTTTCCAGTGCGGTGACGAGCCCCGGCGCTACGAGGAGGCCTTCGGCCACGCCGTGCCCCTGACCTTCCTGCGGCGCCGGCCGGAGCACGTGGCCGGTCTGCTGCGCGCCGCCGGGTTCACCCTGCGCGCCACGACGGTGCGGGAGCCGGACGAGGAGCGGGGCGAGCCGGTCGCCCAGGCGAGCCTCGTTGCCCGCAAACCGGCGGAGTAAGAGGGGCGGGGTGAGCCTGCGGAGTAAAGCGGACAGGGCAGGACAAGCGGGGTACGCCTGCGGAGTCAAGCGGCGAGGTGCGCCTGCCGAGTAGGCCCGCAAGGTGAGCCTGCGCAGTAAAGCGGCGGGAACGGGTACGCCTGCGCAGAAACACGGCGAGTGCGCCTGCCGAGTAGGCCCGCAAGGTGAGCCTGCGCAGTAAAGGGGCGGGAACGGGTACGCCTGCGCAGAAACACGGCGAGTGCGCCTGCCGAGTAGGCCCGCAAGGTGAGCCTGCGCAGTAAAGCGGCGGGGTACGCCTGCGGAGTAGAGCGACCGGGGCAAGCCGCCCGGCGCCTCGCCGCAGCCCCACGCGCGATGCCCCGGGCGGCTCCGTGACCGGCCCCGGATGCCCCCAGGCGCACCGCGACCGGCTCACACCCAGCCTCAGACCACCCAGCCCCCTCCACTCCGCTCCACGACCGGCTCACACCCAGCCCTCGGACCGCCCTCCCCCTCCCTCCCCTCCCCCACCCGGCACACGAGAAGCACTGAGCACCCGGCGCCTACAGCACCCCCGCCGCATCCCTCGCCGCGATGTACCCGAACGTCATCGCCGGGCCGATCGTCGACCCCGCGCCCGCGTAGCTGTGGCCCATCACGGCCGCGCTGGCGTTCCCCGCCGCGTACAGGCCCGGGATCACCGAGCCGTCCTCGCGCAGCACCCGTGCCCGGGCGTCCGTGCGCAGGCCGCCCTTGGTGCCGAGGTCGCCGGGGACGATGCGGAAGGCGTGGTACGGGGGGAGCCAGAGGGGCGCCAGGCAGGAGTTGGGGAGGACGGACGGGTCCGTGTAGTAGTGGTCGTAGGCGCTGTCGCCCCGGTGGAAGTCGGGGTCCGCGCCTTGGCGCGCCTGGGCGTTGAAGCGGTTCACGCTGGTGCGCAGGGCCGCCCCGGGCACGCCGATCGAGGCCGCGAGCGCGTCCAGGGTCCACTCCTTGTGCGCGGCCCCGGAGTCGTACCAGGCGTCGGGGAAGGGCAGGGTCGGCAGGACGTCCTTGAAGAGGTACCGGTTGCGGTAGTTCTGGTCGACGATGAGCCAGCACGGGATGGCCGGGTCTGTGTCGTGGACGTCGTACATGGTGTGCACGACGTCGCTGTAGGGGGCGGCCTCGTTGACGAAGCGCCTGCCGGAGCCGTTCACCAGTAGCCCACCGGGCAGGGTGCGTTCGGCGAGGCAGAAGTACGGCTGTCCGGGGATGGGGATCGCCGGGCCCCACCAGGCGTCGTCCATCAGGTCGAGCGCCGCCCCCAGCCGCTCACCCGCCCGGATGCCGTCGCCGGTGTTCTCCTTCGCGCCGACGGTCCACTCCGTGCCGATGGGCTGCCGCTGGAAGCGCTGCCGCATCGCCGCGTTGTGCTCGAAGCCGCCCGAGCCGACGATCACGCCCCGGCGGGCGCGGACCAGGCCCGGGGCGCCGTCGCGGGTGACGACCGCGCCGGTCACCGTGCCGTTCTCGACGTGCAGGTCCGTCAGGGGCGTGCTCAGCCAGACCGGTACCCCCGCCGAGCGCAGGCCGGCGCGCAGGCCCGCCGCCAGCGCCTGACCCATCGTCAGGGGCTTCTGGCCGAGCGTCGCCGCCTTCACGCCGCGGGCGAGGCACTGGGCGGCGACGGCCGCGCCCCGGGCGTTCACGGCGGCCAGGGCGACCCACTTGTAGTCGGCGCTGAAGACGACCATGCCGGCGGGTACGTCCATGTACGGCGGGTTGAGGTGCGCCAGCTCGGCGCCCAGGAGGTTGCCGTCGAGCTGGTCCGGTTCGATGGAGCGGCCGCCCGGCAGGCCGCCGGGCAGCTCGGGGTAGTAGTCGCTGTAGCCCTCCATCCAGCGGAACCGCAGCGGGCTGTTGGCCATGACGAAGGAGATCATCGGCGGGCCATGGGTCAGGAAGGCCCGCTGCCGGTCGGCGGGGACGTCCGGGCCGACGACCTCGGCGAGGTAGGCGGCGGCCTTCCCGGGGGTGTCCGGGACCCCGGCGGCGAGGAGCACGGAGTTGTTGGGGATCCAGATCCCGGCGCCCGAGCGGGCGGCCGAGCCGCCGAAGGTCGGGGCCTTCTCCACGACGACGCAGCTCAGTCCCTGGCGGGCGGCCGTCAGCGCCGCGGTCATGCCGGCGGCGCCGGAGCCGATGACGACGACGTCGTACGTGCCGAGCGGGGGTAAGTCGGCCGCCCGGGCAGTCTGCCGGACTCCTGTGGCGACCGCGAGACCGGCGCCGGCGGCACCGGCCAGCAGTCGTCTTCGGGACGGGGATCCGGCGGTGCCCGGGGTGTCCGTGCGTATGGTCATGGCCGCTCCAGCCCGGCGAGAACGCGAAAGGGGTGGGGAATGTCGCGCGCGGCCCTCGCGAAGTCAAGACCCGTGCGGTCCCCACCGCGCGACGAGAACCTTCCGGCCTGTCGCGGCACCCCGTGATCCGCGACCGCGTCGGGAAGCTCGCGCAACCCGCCCCCGCCGCGCCCGCTACTCCAGGCCGATGGCCGCGCAGTCCGCCTTGTACGCGGAGGTGCAGATGTCCTTGACGGTGTACACGCCGTCGGTGATGACCGTCTCCTTGATGTTGTCCTTGGTGAGGGCGACCACCGGCACCAGCATCGCCGGGATGTTCTTCTGCGTCGGGCTGTCGACCGTCTCCCGGGTCAGCGCGGCGAACTCGATCGCCCGGCCCTGGACCTTGGCGACGGCGATCTTCGCGGCGTTGGTCGCCTCCAGCAGGAAGGACTTGTACACGGTCATGTACTGCTCGCCGGCCACGACCCGCTGCACCGCGTCGAGGTTGGCGTCCTGCCCGGTGACCGGCGGCATCTTGGAGGCCCCTGCCTCCTGCAGCGCCTCGATGACGGCGCCCGCCATACCGTCGTTGGCCGAGTAGACGGCGGCGATGTCGTTCAGTCCGACCTTCTGGATCGCCTTCTTCATGTTGGCCTTGGCGATCGCGGGCTTCCACTCCTTGGTGTCGTACTGCGCGGCGATGTCGACCTGGCCCTGGAGTTCGCTGAGCGCGCCGTCCTTGAAGCGTGCGGTGTTGGGGTCCCCGGGGTCGCCGTTCATCATGACGACCTTGCTCTTCTGGGCCTTGCCGCCGAGTTCCCCCATGATGGCGCGGCCCTGGACCTGGCCGACGAGTTCGTTGTCGTGGGAGACGTAGGCGTCGATGGGGCCCTCGGCGAGCCGGTCGTAGGCGATGACCGGGATGCCCGCGTCCTTGGCCTTCTGCACGTCCTTGGCGATGGCCTTGGAGTTCAGGGCGTCGACGAGGATGACGTCCACCTTGTCGGCGATCATCTTCTGGAACTGCTCGCTCTGTCTGGTCACGCTGGACTCGGCGTTGGCGTAGCGGACCGTGCCCTTGTTCGCCGTGAGGTCGGCGACCTCCTTCTTGATCAGCGGGTAGTCGAACTTCTCGAAGCGTGCCGTTTCCCGGTCGGGCAGCAGCAGGCCCACCGTCATGTCGTTGCCCTTCTTGGCGGCGGAGTCGTCACTCCCGCCGTCGCCGCAGGCGGCGAGGGACAGGGCCGACACGGAGACCGCCAGGGCGATGGAGATGCGCCGCACTGCGGCCTGGCGGGTGTTACGCGGTATCACTGGTGAGCCTTCCGATGGGGGAGCATCGTGACGAGATGGTCGAAAGCCAACGGGCAGACGCCGTGCGTCGTCAAGAACAACATGTGAAGACATCGCAAAGGTGAATCACCGGGCGTACAGAGCCTCTACTTCCGTGGCGAACGCGCGCAGCACGGCCTCCCGGCGGAGCTTCATCGACGGGGTCAGATGGCCGGCCTCCTCCGTGAAGTCCTCGGGAAGGACGGCGAAGCGGCGGATGGACTCCGGGCGGGAGACCATCTTGTTGGCCTCGTCGACCGCGCGTTGCAGGACGGCGCGCAGTTCCTCGTCGTCGACGAGGAGCGTGGCCGGCACGGGGTGCTTGCCGTTCATCTGGCGCCAGTGGGTGATGCCGTCCGGGTCGAGGGTGATCAGCGCCGAGACGAAGGGGCGGCCGTCACCCAGGACGAGGCACTGCGAGATCAGCGGGTGCGAGCGCAGCCAGTTCTCCAGCGGGGCCGGGGCGACGGACTTGCCGCCGGCGGTGATGAGCAGTTCCTTCTTGCGGCCGGTGATCGTCAGGTAGCCCTCGTCGTCCAGTGCGCCGAGGTCGCCGGTGGCGAGCCAGCCGTCGGGGGCTGCGGGGACGACACCGCCGGCCTGCGGGTCCCAGTAGCCGCGCAGCACGTGGTCGCCGCCGACCAGGATCTCCCCGTCGGCGGCGATGCGGACGCGGGTGCCGGGCAGCGGCCAGCCGACGGTGCCCAGCCGGGGTTTCAGGGGCGGGGTGACGGTGGTCGCGCCGGTGGTCTCCGTCAGGCCGTAGCCCTCGAAGATCTCGATGCCGGCGCCGGCGTAGAACGCGGCGAGGCGGCGGCCGAGCGGGGAGCCGCCGCAGATGGCGTAGCGGACCCGGCCGCCCATGGCGTTGCGGATGCGGCGGTAGACCAGGGGGTCGTAGAAGGCCCGGGCGGTCTTCACAGCGCGGGTGGGGCCGGGGCCGGTGCCGGTCTGCTGCGCCTCCAGGGCCTCCCCGTAGCGCTGCGCGACCGCCACCGCCCGGTCGAAGGACGAGGCCCGGCCGGCCGCCTCGGCTTTGGCGCGGGCCGAGTTGAAGATCTTCTCCAGCATGTACGGGATGGCCAGCAGGCAGGTCGGCCGGAAGCTGGCGAGGTCCGGGAGCAGGTGGTCGGCCTTGATGCTCGGGGCGTGGCCGAGCCGTACGCGGGCCCGGATGCAGGCGATGGCCACCATGCGGCCGAAGACGTGGGACATCGGCAGGAACAGCAGGACCGAGGCCTCTTCGCTGGTCCTGGCCCGGAAGACGGGGTAGAGCAGCTCGATGGCGTTGTCGACCTCGGCGAAGAAGTTGCCGTGGGTGAGGGCGCAGCCCTTGGGGCGGCCGGTGGTGCCCGAGGTGTAGACGAGGGTGGCGAGGGTGTCGGGGCCGAGCATGCCGCGCCGTACCTCGACCTCCTGGTCGGGCAGGTGCGCCCCGGCTTCCGCGAGCCGGTCCACGTGGCCCTTCTCGACGACCCACATGTGCTCGAGGTCGGGCAGGCGTTCCCGCTCGGGGCCGAGGGCGGCGGCCTGCGTGACGGTCTCGGTGACCAGGGCGACCGCGCCGGAGTCCTGGAGGATCCAGCGGGCCTGGAAGACGGAGGAGGTGGGGTAGACGGGGACGGTGACCAGTCCCGCCGCCCAGGCGGCGAAGTCCAGGACGGTCCACTCGTAGATGGTGCGGGCCATCACGGCGATCCGGTCGCCCGGCACGAGGCCCTCGGCGATCAGGCCCTTCGCCACGGCCCGCACCTGGTCGGCGAAGTGCGCCGCCGTGATGTCGCTCCAGTTGCCGTCGGCGTCCTTGCGGCTGAGTGCCACGGAATCCGGGTGCGCGCTCGCGTTGTCGAACGGCAGGTCGGCGAGCGACCCGTGGGCCCACGGCGGTGCCAGCGGCGGTACGGAGGCCTCCCGTACCGCCCCGTCCATCCGCCGTACCTCGGGTTCGACGAGCCTCGGGCCCCCGTACACGTCGCCGTAGGCGGAGGAGGGATACGCAGTGGACACGGGCGGCTCCTGGGGCGTGCAGCGAAGGACTGCTTGCTGCATGACGTACGTGCCTCGCACGCCGAGGCGCTCAACCGGCTCAATCCCCCCTGAGAGGTCCCTTAAGGGGTTACTGGCGGTAGGAACGGGATCGTACGGCGCTGACGTGGCGGGTTTGTGCGGGTTCGGGGATGGTCCGGAGCCAGGCCTGTGCAATCTCGGGGATTACGTGAGGGGCTTTCAGGTTCCCGTGCCGGTGGCCTCAGGCGCGTTCCAGGACGGCCGTCACCCCCTGTCCGCCCGCCGCGCAGACGGAGAGGCCGGTGCCGCAGGCCTGCTGGATGTCGTGGGCGGGGGTGCCCGGGTGGAGATGCGAGCCGAGGACGGTCTCGCGGGCGAGGTTGAAGTCGCGGGCGTGCTTGAGCACGGCCCCGGCGACGAACTCACCGACGGCGCCCGGCCCCTGGAGTCCGTAGCGCTCGACCAGGCCGTCGAGGGCGGCGGTGAGCATCTGCTGGTTGGAGGCGGTGGCATAGGGGCCGTCGGAACGGGCGAAGGGGATGCGCACTCCTCCGATGACCGCCACACGCCGCACCGCCGGGGACAGCTGCTGGGGACTCATCTCGACCAGCTCATCTCGACCAGCTCCTCGTCCGTGACGTAGCCTTACCACCGGTAACCTTACTCCAGAGTAAGCAGGAGTGGGGCGTCAGCGAACCGTCCTCGGGAACTGGGAGCCGTCCATGGCCGACCGCTATCTGCGCTTCACCGGCACCGCGCCGGGCCGCTTCCTCACCCGCCGGCTGGGACTGCCGCAGCCCGCGGCGCTGACCCGCTGGTCCCCCGAGCGGCCCGGCCTGGACGGCGGTCTGCTGCATCTCAGCGCCGGCCGGTCCGCCCTCGACCTCGCACCCGTCCTGGCCCGGACCGGGCTCGGCCCGGCCGGCTCCGGCCGCACGGCCGCCGTCGTCCTGGACGCGACCGGGGTACGGAACGTCGAGGCCCTGGCGGAGGTGCACGCCGCCCTGCACCCCGTCCTGCGGTCGGTCGCGGCGAGCGGACGCGTGGTCGTGCTCGGCGCGCCGCTCGACCCCGCCGACCACCACCAGGCCGCGGCCCAGCAGGCCCTGGAGGGCTTCACGCGTTCCCTCGGCAAGGAGATCGGCCGGGGCAGGACGGTGAACCTGGTCCGGCTCACGGACGCCGCCGCCGCGGAGTCCACGCTGCGCTTCCTGCTGTCGCCCAGGTCGGCCTATGTGAGCGGGCAGGTCGTCGAGGTGACAGCCGCCCCGGGCGAGACGACCGCTGCCGACCCGGAGCGCCCCCTGGCCGGCCGCACCGCCCTGGTCACCGGCGCCGCCCGGGGCATCGGCGAAGCGGTCGCCGAGACCCTGGCGCGGGACGGGGCGCACGTCGTGGTGCTCGACGTGCCGCAGGCCGGGCAGGACGCCCGGCGCGTCGCCGACCGGCTCGGCGGCACCGCGCTGCTGCTCGACATGACGGCCGCAGACGCGGGCGCCCGGATCGCCGAGGCCCTGCCCGACGGGCTGGACGTGCTGATCCACAACGCGGGCATCACGCGTGACCGGCGTTTGGTGAACATGCCCGCCGAACGCTGGGCCTGCGTCCTCGACGTGAACCTGGCGAGCGTGCTGCGCATCACCGACGCCCTGCTGAAGGACGGGACGCTGAAGCGCGGCGGCCGGATCGTCGCCACCGCGTCGATCGCGGGGATCGCCGGGAACGCCGGCCAGACCAACTACGGCGCGAGCAAGGCCGGCGTCGTCGGCCTGGTCCGCTCGCTGGCACCGCGCGCGCTCGACGAGCACGGCGTGACGGTCAACGCGGTCGCGCCCGGCTTCATCGAGACCAGGATGACGGCGGCCGTCCCGCTGTTCATCCGCGAGGCGGGCCGCCGGATGAACTCCCTCGCCCAGGGCGGTCTCCCGGCCGACGTCGCCGAGACCACCGCCTGGCTGGCCCACCCCGCCTCGGGCGCCGTCAACGGCCAGGTCGTCCGCGTCTGCGGCCAGAGCCTGCTGGGGGCGTGATGACCGGCCCCACCGCCCGCACCCTCACCCGGCCGCCCTCCCTCGCGCCGCTCCTCGCCCGCGGTGCCCTGCTGTCCCCCTTCAAACGCCCCGGGCCCGACGCGGAGTTCCCCCGCACCCGGCTCGTCCTGCCCGGCGTGCGCGTCGACCTCGCGCGGCTGGCGGCGTACGAGCGGGTCTGCGGGTTCCCCGTCGGGGAGGACGCGCTGCCGGTGACGTATCCGCACGTGCTCGGATTCCCCCTGGCCATGCGGCTGATGAGCGGCCGGGACTTCCCGCTGCCGCTGCTCGGCCTCGTCCACACGTCGTTCACCGTCACCCGGCACGAGCGGATGCCGCCCGGCGGCAGGTACGAACTCGCCGTGCATGTCGACGGGTTGGTCCCGCACCGGCGCGGCACGCAGGCCACGGTCGTCACCGAGGTGCGCCGCGGCGGTGCCGTCGTCTGGGAGTCGACGAGCACGTACCTGGCCCGGCACCGCACGGACCGGCCGGCCGCGGCGCCCCGGGGGGAGCCGGAGGCGCCCAAGCCGCTGCCCCCGGTCGACGAGTGGCGGCTCGCCGGGGACGTCGGGCGCCGCTACGGGGCCGCGTCCGGGGACCGCAACCCGATCCATCTGCACCCGCTCACGGCCCGGCTGTTCGGCTTCCCCAGGACCATCGCGCACGGCATGTGGACCGTGGCCCGCTGCCTCGCCGCGCACGGCGTCCCCCAGCACTGCCATCTGCGCGCGGAGTTCCGGGCACCGGTCCTGCTGCCGGGGACGGTGACGTACGCGGCGCAGGACGGCCGGTTCGAGCTGCGCGGCCCGCAGGACCGGATCCACGTGACGGGGGACGTCTACCCGACGTGAGGGCCCGGCTCCTCCTCCGGGGGCGCCCAGGGCCGCCCGGCCATGAGGTCGCCGAGTCCCGCCCAGGCGAAGTTCATCAGCGTGGCGGCGGCCTGGCGGGCGGTGACGCCCGGGGTGGCGTTGGCCCACGCGGCGAGCGACTCGGCGGCGCCGACCAAGGCCTCGGCGAGCCCGGCGACCTCGCGTTCGGGCAGGTCGGGGTCATGGGGGTACCTCCCTGCTCGAGCGCAGCCGAGAGCATGGGGGAGGGCCTCGCGGGCACCGGCGAGGATCAGCTGGGTCACGAACGCGACGATCTCCTCGCGCATCGCGGTGACCTCGGCGGCGAACGGTTCGCCGTGCGTACGGGCCTGGAGGTGCAGGACCGACCACGCGTCCGGGTTCTCGCCGGTGTGCGCGAAGAAGGCGCAGAGCCCCTCCCAGAGCTGCCGGTCGGCGGGCAGGTCGCGGCGGACTCCGGCGCGCACCGCGTCGACGAGGGCCTTGGCCTCGCGGCGGATGCAGGCGGTGAAGAGGTCTTCCTTGGAGTTGAGGTACAGGTAGACCAACGGCTTCGACACGCCGGCGAGTTCGGCGATCTCGTCCATCGACGCGGCCATGTAGCCCCGTTGCCCGAAGGTCCGCACGGCGGCGTCCAGCATCTGCTGCTCACGGACCGCGCGCGGCATCCGCTTGGTCTTCACGGCACCCATGGCGCTTAGCGTACGGGCCCCCTGGACGGCCCTCTCCCGGGAATCCGGGGAAGGTCCGCTCAGGGGGCCCGTGGACGCGTGCGGCCGGTGCTGCCGTCGAGCAGCCGTGCGGCCCGTGCTGCCGTCAGGCAGTCGCGGTGACCGGCTCGGTCCGGTCGCGCGGCTCGTCGAACGGCTCGTCCAGGGCGGAGCCGTCGGCCGTGGCGTACGCGTCGCGGTCGAGCAGGTTCTCCCGGGCGGAGACCAGGACCGGGATCAGCGCCTGCCCGGCCACGTTGGTCGCGGTGCGGATCATGTCCAGGATCGGGTCGATCGCGAGGAGCAGACCGACGCCCTCCATCGGCAGGCCGAGGGTGGACAGGGTGAGGGTCAGCATGACCGTCGCACCGGTGAGACCGGCGGTGGCGGCGGAGCCGACCACCGAGACGAACGCGATCAGCAGGTAGTCGCCGACGCCCAGCTGGATGTCGAAGATCTGGGCGACGAAGATCGCGGCGATGGCCGGGTAGATCGCGGCGCAGCCGTCCATCTTGGTGGTCGCGCCGAACGGCACGGCGAAGGAGGCGTACTCCTTCGGCACGCCGAGCCGCTCGGTGACCTTCTGCGTCAGCGGCATGGTGCCGACGGAGGAGCGGGAGACGAAGGCCAGCTGGATCGCGGGCCAGGCGCCCTTGAAGAACTGGACCGGGTTGACCTTGGCGACGAGTGCGAGCAGCGTCGGGTAGACGCCGAACAGCACGATGAGGCAGCCGATGTAGATGTCGGCGGTGAACGTCGCGTACTTGCCGATCAGGTCCCAGCCGTAGGTGGCGATGGCGTTGCCGATGAGGCCGATCGTGCCGATCGGGGCGAGCCGGATGACCCACCACAGCGCCTTCTGGAGCAGGCTGAGGACGGACTCGCTCAGGGTGAGGATCGGCTGGGCCTTCTCGCCGAGCTGGAGCGCGGCGATACCGGCGACGGCTGCCATGAAGACGATCTGCAGCACGTTCAGCTCGGTGAACGGCGTGATGACGTCGGTCGGGACGATGCCCGTCAGGAAGTCGATCCAGGAGCCGGTGTCCTCGGGCTTCCCGCCGTCCTTGGGCGTGAGGCCGGTACCGGAGCCGGGGTTGGTCAGCAGGCCGATGACCAGGCCGATGCTGACCGCGATCAGCGAGGTGATCATGAACCAGAGGAGGGTGCGCGAGGCCAGCCGGGCCGCGTTGTTGACCTTCCGCAGGTTGGTGATCGAGACGAGGATCGCGAAGAAGACGAGCGGGGCGACCGCGAGCTTCAGCAGCCCGATGAAGGTGTCGCCGACCTTCTCCAGTGTCGTGGTCAGCCAGGACAGGTCCTGGCTGCGGGCGAGCCAGCCGAGCAGCACGCCCAGGACGAGACCGGCGAGTATCTGGGCCCAGAAGGGCACCTTGAAGGACTTCGTGTGTGAGGACACGGACTGACTCCGTTGGGGGGGACGCGTAGGGGGACTGACGTGGGAGACGACGGGGGGTTGCGTTACGTCAGGAACGACAGAAAGCGGACGCGCACCGACAGAGATCCACGTGCAGCCGCGCCACGAGCGGAACGCTCAGGGGCAAAGGGGACGCGACTGCTGACTTCATACCACGACCTTAACACCAGAGCTTTGAGGACCCCAAAGCCTGGCTTTGACAGGTGACGACGCACACACACCCATACAACGCAAAGCGCCCCGTTTCCGAGCATGTGCGGAAACGGGGCGCTGCAAGCGCGTGCGGGCCCTGCCGGGGGCCCCGCGAGGGAGCCCTACGAGGTCTGTCCCTGGGTGCGGGCCGTGTCGTCCGCGGCGTCCTCCTGGCTGCGGTTGGCCTCCATGTTCGCCTTCATCCGGTCGACGCGCTGCGCGACCTGGACGGACGCCCGGTCCCGCTCCTTGCGCAGCACGACCAGGCTGATCGGCGCGGAGATGAGCAGGGCGAGGGCCACGATCCACAGCCCGTTGCTGTTGCCGAGCCCGCGCGGGGCGATGCCGGAGTAGACGGCGCCCCAGACGACCACGAGGCAGCCCACGAAGATTCCGAGGCGCATCAGCGTGTAGCGGAGCATCTCAATCCACTCTTCCGTTTCGAACGGCCGGAACACACCCAAAGGGGCACCGTCCAGTGAAGCACGCGGAGCGGCCGATCTCGCAGGGGGGTCAGACCAGGGACAGCAGCATGACCACGTCGTCGCGGTCCTCCCCGGGCGCCACCCGGATCGCCCCGGGGATCCGCCCGACCTCCTTGTAGCCGCAGGAGGCGTAGAACCGCTCGAGACCGAGGCCGCCCCGGCAGGTCAGCCGGATCGCCTCGATCCCGTCCATCGCCCGGGCCGCGTCCGCGGCGGCGTGCAGCAGGTCCCGCCCCCACCCCTTGCCCTGGTGCCTCGGGTGCACCATCACCGTGTACAGCCACAGCCAGTGCGTCATGAGGTGGTGCGTGTTGAAGGTCAGGAACGCGGTCGCCGCGACCCGCCCCTCCTCGTCGTGCCCGACGAGGAGCTTGACCCGCCCGTCCGCCATCGCCGCGAAGTGCTGCACGAGCGCGGGACGGATCTCCTCCCTCGTCACCGGCGGAACGTATCCGACGGCTCCCCCGGCGTTGGAGACATCGGTCCACAGATCGAGCAGCCCGTCACGCAGCTCGGGGGTGACGGCGGGTTCGAGCGTGAGGGTAAGGGGCATGCACGAATCGTAGCTATTACTACAGGGCGTCGGCCGCCACCTTGAGATCCGACACCAGCCCCCGGTACGCCGCCTCCCGGTCGTCGGACCGCAGCACCGCTGGGGGCACCTCCCTGTTTCGAGCGGAGCCGAGAACTTGGGGGAGGGTGCACGGTCGGCACCAGCCGCTCCGGCCGCCCGTGGATCTGCTCCTCCAGCACCGTCCCCCGCACCTGCGTGACCCGGAAGGAGGACCCGAGCAGCGCCTTCCCGGCGGTCGCCCCCAGGACGACGATCAGCTCCGGCTCCACGACCGCGAGCTCGGCGGCCGGCCAGGGCCCGCACGCGGTCATCTCCCGCAGACTGGGAGCCTTGTGGATCCGCCGCTTCCGGGGCTCGGCCTGCGTGAACTTGAAGTGCTTCACGGCGTTGGTGACATAGGCCTCGGAGGGATCGATGCCGGCTTCCCCGAGGACCCGGTCCAGCAGCTGCCCGGCAGGCCCCACGAACGGCTTCCCCTGCCGGTCCTCCTGATCCCCGGGCTGCTCCCCCACGAGCATGACCCGGGCATCCGCGTCGGCCAGGAACAAAGGGTTCAGCGGTACAGGCATCCTCAGGTGCCGAGGTCCTGACCATGCCCTCCGGGTACCCACCCCAGGGGCGGGGGGAACTGCGCGACCAGCCCCCACCCACCGAAAGCCGCAATCACACCCGCATGGCCTGCGGCGTCTCGCGAAGCGAGGGGTCCGGCCCCTCATACTCCCGAATGATCTCGTACCGGGTGTTCCGCTCCACCGGCCGGAACCCCGCATCGCGAATCAGATCCAGCAGATCCTCACGCGTCAGCTTGTTCGGCGTCCCGTAGTTGTCCGCGTCATGAGTGATCTTGTACTCGACGACCGACCCGTCCATGTCGTCCGCGCCGTGCTGCAGTGCCAGCTGCGCCGTCTGCACCCCGTGCATGACCCAGAAGACCTTCACGTGCGGCACGTTGTCGAACAGCAGCCGGGACACGGCGAAGGTCTTCAGCGCCTCGGCCCCCGTCGCCATCTGCGTCCGCGCCTGGAGGCGGTTGCGCACCTTGCCGTCCTGCATGTCGACGAAGTCGTGCTGGTACCGCAGCGGGATGAAGACCTGGAAGCCGCCGGTCTCGTCCTGCAGCTCACGCAGCCGCAGCACGTGGTCCACCCGGTGACGCGGCTCCTCGATGTGCCCGTACAGCATCGTGCACGGGGTCTTCAGACCCTTCTCGTGCGCGAGCCGGTGGATCCGGGACCAGTCCTCCCAGTGGGTGCGGTGGTCCACGATGTGCTGCCGGACCTCCCAGTCGAAGATCTCGGCGCCACCGCCGGTGAGGGACTCCAGACCGGCGTCGATCAGCTCGTCGAGGATCTCCGAGGCGCTCATCCCCGAGATGGTCTCGAAGTGGTGGATCTCCGTCGCCGTGAAGGCCTTCAGGGAGACGTCCGGCAGCGCCGCCTTCAGCTCGCGCAGCGACCGCGGGTAGTACCGCCACGGCAGGTTCGGGTGCAGCCCGTTGACGATGTGCAGCTCGGTGAGGTTCTCCGACTCCATCGCCTTCGCGAGCTTCACGGCCTCCTCGATCCGCATCGTGTACGCGTCCTTCTCCCCCGGCTTGCGCTGGAAGGAGCAGTACGCGCAGGAGGCCGTGCACACGTTCGTCATGTTGAGGTGACGGTTGACGTTGAAGTGCACGACGTCGCCGTTCTTGCGGGTGCGCACCTCGTGCGCAAGGCCGCCGAGCCAGGCCAGGTCGTCCGACTCGTACAGCGCGATGCCGTCCTCACGGGTCAGGCGCTCACCCGCCCTGACCTTCTCCTCCAGCTCGCGCTTGAGCCCGAGATCCATGCCCACACCTTTCTACGACGACGTCCCAACCGTACGACTACGGGTCTACTCCTCTTCGGGCAGCTCCCCGACCCGGTTCTCCCACTTCGTGGAGAGCACGATCGTCGTACGCGTCCGGGAGACGCCCTCGATCCCGCTGAGCCGCCGGATCATCTTCTCCAGACCGTCGACGTCCGCCGCCCGCACCTTGAGCATGTACGAGTCGTCGCCCGCGATGAACCAGCAGTCCTCGATCTCCGAGAGGTCCTTCAGCCGCTGCGCCACGTCCTCGTGGTCGGTGGCGTCGGAGAGTGAGATGCCGATCAGGGCGGTCACGCCCAGGCCGAGCGAGGCGGCGTCGACGGTGGCCCGGTAGCCGGTGATGACGCCGGCGGCCTCCAGCCGGTTGATGCGGTCGGTGACACTGGGTCCCGACAGTCCGACGAGGCGTCCCAGCTCCGCGTAGGAGGCCCGGCCGTTCTCCCTCAGGGCCTGGATGAGCTGCCTGTCCACCGCGTCCATTGCGATCGAAGCCTTCCGCTGAAGTTGTCGTTGAGTCCGATGAGGTTCGGGTACTGCTCAGCTGTCGCGGTGCGCACCGCCGCCGAGTTCACCTTGCCAACGGCGGTAGAGCCGGTGCGGCACGCCCGCCGCGTCGAGGACGCGGCCCGCGACGAAGTCCACCAGGTCCTGGATGTGCGTCGCGCCCGCGTAGAAGGCGGGTGAGGCGGGCACGACCGTCGCGCCCGCGTCGTCGAGGGTGACCAGGTGGCGCAGGGTCTGGCCGTTCAGCGGGGTCTCCCGCACGGCCACGATCAGCTTGCGTCCCTCCTTGAGGGTCACGCTCGCCGCCCGTTGCAGCAGGTCCTTCGACAGCCCGAGCGCGACCCCGGCCACGCTCGCCGTCGAGGCGGGCACGATGAGCATGCCCTTGGTGGGATACGACCCCGAGGAGGGCCCGGCGGCCAGGTCGCCGGCGCTCCAGTGCCGTACGGCGTCGATGTCGACGGAGAAGGTGCCCGGCTTGCCGTCGGCGCCCCGGGAGAGCCATGCGCGCAGGTCGTCCTGCCAGTGGGCGTCCCGGAAGGAGATCCCGGTCTCGTCCAGCAGGGTGAGCCGGGAGGCCCGGGACACCACGAGATCGACGCTCTCACCGGCGTCCAGCAGCGCCCGCAGCACGGCAGCGGCATACGGGGTGCCGGAGGCCCCGGACACCCCTACGATCCAAGGCGTTCGTGGTGTCTCGCCTGGCTTGACTGGGTTCACGACTCCGAGCCTATCGGGCGTCACAGGGTGGGAACCGGTCCAGGGGTGCGGGCCGTTGCACGGAGGGGACGAGCGAGCACTGGGGGTCGCCATGCCGGATCCGCGAGCGGGGTGGTCACAGGGCGATCGCGCGCTGGCCGCGGGCAAGCTGATGCTGGCGTGGGTGGCGCTGCTGTGGCTGCTGGAAGTGGTCGACGTGGCCACGGGCCACGCGCTGGACGGCTTCGGCGTCACCCCGCGCGACCCGTCCGAGCTGGTCGACGTCGTCCCCTCGTCCTTCATCCACTTCGGCTTCGCCCATCTGGCCGCGAACACCGTGCCGCTGCTGGTCCTGGGCTTCCTGGCCGCGCTGTCGGGTCTGCGGCGCTTCCTGCTGGTGGCCGCGCTGATCATCGTCGTGGACGGCCTGGGTGTCTGGCTGATAGCGCCGTCCGGCACCAACACCGCGGGCGCCTCGGGCGTGATCTTCGGCCTCTTCGGTTTCCTGCTGGTCAGCGGCGTCGTCGAGCGCCGCGCCTTCGGCGTCCTGGCGGGCGTGCTGGTCGCCGCGGTCTGGGGCGGCTCGATCCTCACGGGCCTGGCCCCGACGCAGACGGGCGTCAGCTGGCAGGGCCACCTGATAGGCCTGCTGTCGGGAGTGGCGGCGGCGTTCCTGTTCCGCCGTGGCCCGGAGGCGAGCCGCGCGCTCACCGCCCCGTGATCAGACGGTCAGGCCCCGCACCAGCAGGTCGAGCAGCGCGCACACGAACAGGGCGATGCCGATGAAGCCGTTGACGCTGAAGAAGGCGCGGTTCACCCGGGACAGGTCGTGGGGGCGGACGATCGAGTGCTCGTAGAGGAACGCGGCGGCGACGATCAGCAGGCCCAGCCAGAAGAAGGCGCCGGCGCCGGTGGCGAGGGCGTACCAGACGAACAGGGCCGTCGTGAGGGTGTGGCAGACCCGCGCGCCCCAGATCGCCGCGGGGATGCCGAAGCGGGCCGGGACGGACATGACGCCGATCTCGCGGTCGGTCTCCACGTCCTGGCAGGCGTAGATCAGGTCGAAGCCGCCGATCCAGATGCCCACGGCGAGGCCGAGGATCACCGCGTCCCAGGACCACTCCCCCGAGATCGCCAGCCAGCCGCCGACCGGGCCCATCGCCTGGGCGAGGCCGAGGATGGCCTGCGGGAAGTTCGTGAACCGCTTGCCGTACGGGTAGACCACCATCGGGATCACCGCGATGGGGGCCAGCGCCAGGCAGAGGGGGTTCAGCAGGGCGGCGGCGCCGAGGAAGACGGCCAGCGCGATCAGCGCGCCCGTCCAGGCGTGCTTCACCGACATCGCACCGGTCACCAGCTCGCGCTGCGCCGTGCGGGGGTTCCGCGCGTCGATCTCCCGGTCGATGATCCGGTTGACGGCCATCGCGAAGGTGCGCAGCCCCACCATGCAGACGGTGACGAGCAGCAGCTTGCCCCAGTGGATGTTCTTGTCCCACTGGAACATGGCGGTGAGCGCGGCGATGTAGGCGAAGGGCAGCGCGAAGACCGAGTGCTCGATCATCACCAGCCGCAGGAACGCCTTGGTGCGTCCCGGCTGGGGGATCGCGGCGGAGGCGCTGGTCACAGGCCGTACTCCTTCCAGCGGCGGTCCACCTTCGCCGCCGTCTCCGGATCGGACTCCACCATGTCCGGCCAGCCGCCGTCGCGTGTGTAGCCCTCCTCGGGCCACTTCTTCGTCGCGTCGATACCGGCCTTGCCACCCCAGAACTGCTGGTAGGAGGCGTGGTCCAGATGGTCGACGGGGCCTTCGACGATGCTCAGGTCCCGGGCGTAGTCGGTGTTGCCCAGCGCCCGCCAGGCCACCTCGTGCAGGTCGTGCACGTCGCAGTCGGAGTCGACGACCACGATCAGCTTGGTCAGCGACATCATGTGCGCGCCCCAGATCGCGTGCATGACCTTCTGCGCGTGCTTGGGGTACTTCTTGTCGATCGAGACGATCGCGCAGTTGTGGAAGCCGCCCGCCTCCGGCAGGTGGTAGTCCACGATGTCCGGCACGATGATCTTCAGCAGCGGCAGGAAGAAGCGTTCCGTCGCCCGGCCCAGCGGCCCGTCCTCCGTCGGTGGCCTGCCCACGACGATCGACTGGAGCAGCGGGCGCTTGCGCATCGTGATGCAGTCGATGGTCAGCGCCGGGAAGGGCTCCTGCGGCGTGTAGAAGCCGGTGTGGTCGCCGAACGGGCCCTCGGGCAGCATCTCGCCCGGCTCCAGCCAGCCCTCGATCACGACCTCGGCCTGCGCGGGCACCTGGAGCGGCACGGTCTTGCAGTCGACCATCTCGATCCGCTTGCCCGCGAGGAACCCGGCGAACAGGTACTCGTCGATGTCCCCGGGCAGCGGGGCGGTGGAGGCGTACGTCACGGCCGGCGGGCACCCGAAGGCGATCGCGACGGGCAGCCGCTCGCCCCGGCGCGCGGCCACCTGGTAGTGGTTGCGGCTGTCCTTGTGGATCTGCCAGTGCATGCCGATGGTGCGCTTGTCGTGGCGCTGGAGCCGGTACAGCCCGAGGTTGCGGACGCCGCTCTCCGGGTCCTTGGTGTGGGTCAGCCCCAGGTTGAAGAACGACCCGCCGTCCTTCGGCCAGGTGAACAGCGCGGGGAGCCGGTCCAGGTCGACGTCGTCCCCGGTCAGGACGACCTCCTGGACGGGGCCGTCCTTCACCTTCTTCGGCGGTACGTGCGTCATCGCGCCGAGCTTGCCGAAGGCCTCCCGGACGCCGACGAAGCCATGCGGCAGCTCGGGCTTCAGCAGCCCGCCGATCCGCTCGGTGATCTCCGCGTACGACTTCAGGCCCAGGGCTTTCAGCAGCCGACGGTCCGTGCCGAACACGTTCATCGCGAGCGGCATGCTCGAACCGCGCACGTTCTCGAAGAGCAGGGCGGGGCCGCCGGACTTCTGCACCCGGTCGACGATCTCCCCGACCTCCAGATACGGGTCCACCTCGGCCTTGATGCGCTTGAGGTCGCCCTCGCGCTCCAGCGCCCTGAGCAGGGAGCGAAGATCGTCGTAAGCCATGGGGTCCAGTATCCCCGAGCCGCTACCCTGGCCTGGAACCACCCACCCGCTTTCGCTGAGAGGCCGCATGCTCCGGGTACTGATGTTCCTCGTGCCGCTGGCGCTCAGCGTGTACGCCTTCATCGACTGCATCAGCACGAAGGACGACGAGATCCGCCACATGCCCAAGCCGCTCTGGGCGCTGCTGGTGCTGGTGTTTCCGCTCGTCGGGTCGATCTCCTGGCTGATCGCCGGCAAGAAGCGGGTGCCGGCGGCGGAGCGTCCGCGGAAGTGGGTGGCGCCGGATGACAATCCCGACTTCCTGAAGTCGCTCGACCAGGACAAGGACGAGGACCCCAAGCGGGACGAGCCGTGATCGTCAGAGAGCGGCCGTGAACGCCGACCAGGCGGACCGGGTGACGACCAGGACCGGCCCGTCAGGGTTCTTGCTGTCGCGGACGGGGACGGTTTCGGGGAAACCGGGGGCTATTTCTATGCAGTTGCCAGCGTCGTTGCCGCTGTAGCTGCTCTTGATCCAGGAGATTGCGCCGAGGTCGCGACTGTTCATGGTCCCGCCCATACCCTTCCATCGCCTCCCTGATCAAGGCGGCAGATTGTGGAGCAGACGGAGCGTCAGCCCTGAGCACATCATAGGTCTGGCTTTGCTGAGCCCAGACTCCCGGATCGTTGCTGAAGTAGCCGTGACTCAGGGATTCCGAGTAGACCCACTGTTCGCCGTTCGGCAACGTGATCAACGACATGGAGCTGCTGGGGCGCACGAGATCTGATCGGTCAGCCGGGGCTACCTGGATACGGATATTGGGACGCCGCCCGAGGCGCAACAGGTGCGCGCACTGATCACGCATCACGGCGGAATCACCCACGGGGCGCAAGCAGCTCTCGTCCAACACAGCGACGTACATCGGCCCACTCCCCGAGAGGAAGCGTTGCTGTCGACTCAGACGTGCCCGAACCCGCTCTTCGAGCAGTTCGCCGCTAGCCCTCTGTGAAAGCAACGCCCGTGCGTAGCCCGAGGTCTGCAGCAAGCCCGGCATCACCATTTCCTGGTACTCGTACAACTTGACCGCCTGCGCGTCCATCTGTGCCCTGCGCTGGAACCAATCAGGGTGTTCCACCTGTTGGTACCAGTCGATCCGGCCCCATAACCGCAGCAACACCCCACCCGTGCCCAGCAGTTCGTCGCAGGTCTTGGCGAACGTGTCCTGCGGAACCCTCGTGCCGCCCTCGACCCGCGCCACGTGCGACCGGTCGCACGGGATCTGTCGGGCCAGACCCTCCTGCGTGAGCAGCGCGGCCTCGCGGAAGTGCCGCAGGACCTCCCCGAATACCGCCGCCGTACTCGCCCCGCCGTTGCGTCGGCTCACCACTCCCCCTCCGTGACAGTGCACCGGTGTCACACGCCAAGCATTGAACCGGACTGTTCCCGTGCGCAACGCTCTACACACCCAGAGTGACGGAGGTGTGCGGAATGGAACCGGGAACGCTCGTCTACGACCCGCAGACGCGCAAGGTCGGCGAGTACCAGGACAGGACCGGCCCGTATGTGATGCTGCGCCCGGTCGGCGGCGGCCGGGAGTGGCAGGCGGATCCGGCGAGGATCCGTGCGGCGACACCGGAGGAGCGGCTCAGCGCGGGCGTGCGTGCGCTCAACGACCGTTCCAGGGAAGGCTTTTCGGCGGATCCGACCCGGCCGCCCTCCCCGGTGCCCGGGTGCGCGACCTGCGAGGACCTGGCGCTGCGGCGGGACCGCGCACGCGCCGCGTTCGACGGCAGTGCGGTGACGGACGCGAACGTGCTGCTGCGCCAGCACCGACGCGCGGAGCACGGTGGGGAGTCGCCCGGCCGCAGGATCTTCCGGTACGTGCCGTACACGATCGTGCAGGACGCGTCGGCCCTGCCCGAGTACGAGGCGTACTGCGTGTCCGGCGAGGAGGAGGACTGCGGGGCGGGCTCGGGTCCGTGCGGGGCGCCCGGCGAAGTGGAGGAGTGGCAGCGCCGGCACACCCAGGAGATGCGGCACCTGCGCTACCGCCGCAGTTTCGCCGACTACGCCGTGCTCGAACAGGTCACGGCCCGGGCAGCTCCATGATCGGGAGCCGTCGGGACATTCCTCCGCATCGCGGCCGCCCCGGCGGCCTGGCAGGTTACACACCGGCTCGGGCAGGTCATGGATGAGGCCATGGACCAGGCACAGGCCCTCGCGTGGCTCGCCACCGCCCTCGAGGAGGCCCGCACCGGCCTCGCCGAGGGCGGTATCCCCGTCGGCGCCGCGCTGTACGGCCCCGACGGCACCCTCCTCGGCCGCGGCCACAACCGCCGTGTCCAGGACGACGACCCCACGATGCACGCGGAGACGGCGGCCTTCCGCGCAGCGGGACGGCAGCGGTCGTACCGGGGTACGACGATGGTGACCACCCTGTCGCCGTGCTGGTACTGCTGCGGACTGGTCCGGCAGTTCGGCATCTCCCGGGTGGTGATCGGCGAGGCGGCCACGTTCCGGGGAGGGCACGACTGGCTGGCGCGGCACGGCGTGGAGATCGTCCTGCTGGACGACCCCGAGAGCGTTGAACTGATGCGCCGCTTCGTCATCGAGCACCCGGAGCTGTGGCGTGAGGACATCGGCGACCGGGACGGATGACCCGAACGGCTTCCGGAGTACTCGCCGCCCGGGATGCCGTCCGTTCGACTGACCTTTCGGGAAATGCGGTGTGGGGTGTTCACCCCCACGGCACACCCTGATAGGGACACGCCATCCGCGAACGGAGACACCTCGTGCGCATGACGGACATCCGGAACTGTGAGGTACGGCCGGGACGACTCGTGGAGTGGACACTCGATCCCGCGGCCGCCGCGGCGGAGCAGGGCCTCCCGGAGGACTCCAGGCCCCCGGCCTACATCCAGGAGTCGCACATCAGGATCTCCCGGTCCGTGCGTGAGGACGGGTTGTTCGTACCGACGTGGATCGGCGTGTGCTTCGACCTTCCCGGCCGGGCGGACCTGGACGTTCTCCAGAGCGCGCTGCACGCGTGGACGCTGCGGCACGAGACGCTGCGCAGCGGCTTCGACTGGTCCGGGCCGCCCGGCGACGAGATCGCCCGGTTCACACTCGGCAGCGAGGACGTGCGCCTGCACCGGGAGCAGATCGGCGACTTCACGGACGAGACAGCGCTGGCCGAGCATCTTCTCAAGCGGTTCGACACCGTGGCGGACGCACTCCGGTGGCCCAACTTCATCTACGCGGCGGTCCTCCGGGACGACAGCACCAGCGTGTACATGGCCTTCGACCACAGCAACGTCGACGCCTACTCACTCGAGAACATCCCCGCCGCCCTGCATGAGCTCTACGCGTCGGTCGCGGCCGGCCGCTCCCCGGAGCAGGACGCCGTCGCCAGCTACGTCGACTTCTGCCAGGCCGAACGGGCGGACGCGGACAAGCTCGACGAGAGCCACGACATCGTGGTCCGCTGGCGGGAGTTCATCAAGAACTGCGGAGGGGAACTGCCGAACTTCCCCGTCGATCTCGGCCTGGACACCGACGGCGTGCTGCCCCGGCAGAAGGCGCTGTGCGAGCCGCTGGTGGACGCCGACGACGCCGAAGCGTTCGAGGCGCACTGCCGGCCCTACGGCGGCAGCCTGGTCGGCGTGCTGGCGGCCACCGCGCTCGTCCTCAACGAGATCGAAGGGGAGCCCGTCTTCCGCACCGTCGTGCCGTTCCACACCCGGGTGACGTCCCGGTGGTCGGACTCCGTGGGCTGGTACGTCGGCGGGGCACCGGTCGAGATCCCGCTGGCGGAGGTCCGTGACTTCCAGACAGCCCTGGAGAAGGCACACGCCGAACTGCGCGCCAACCGGCGGCTGGCCCGCACACCCCTCGAACGGGTGCTCCGGCTGATCGGAACGGACTTCCGCCCCACGTCCCCCGACCTGTACTCCCTGGTGTCCTACCTCGACGCCCGCGACGTCCCCGGCTCCGAGCAGTGGGCCGAGCAGAAGGTCTACGGGCTGGTCAGGGTCTCGTACGGCGACCGGGTCTGCGTCTGGGTCAACAGGCTCCATGAGGGCCTGTGGTTCGCCTGCCGCTATCCGGACACCGAGATCGCGCACGAGAACCTGTCCCGGTACGCGACCCGGCTGCGGGAAGTGATCACGAGCGTCGCCCGGCAGGGCTGACCCGTGCTGCCCCGGAGGCGCGTCACACGCCCGCGTAGGAGTGCTTGCCGGAGACGAAGATGTTCACGCCGTAGTAGTTGAACAGCCAGCAGCCGAAGGCGATGAGGGCCAGGTAGGCGGCCTTGCGGCCCTTCCAGCCGGCCGTCGCCCGGGCGTGCAGGTAGCCGGCGTAGGCGACCCAGGTGATGAACGACCAGGTCTCCTTGGGGTCCCAGCCCCAGTAGCGGCCCCAGGCGTCGCCGGCCCAGATGGCGCCCGCGATGATCGTGAACGTCCACAGCGGGAAGACGGCCGCGTTGACGCGGTAGGAGAACTTGTCCAGGGACGCGGAGGAGGGCAGCCGCTCCAGGACGGAGGTCGCGAAGGTGCCGGGCGTGCCACCGCTCGCGAGCTTGCTCTCGTAGGAGTCCTTGAACAGGTACAGGATCGTGGCCATCGCGCCCACGTAGAAGACCGCGCCGCAGAAGATCGCCGTCGAGACGTGGATGTACAGCCAGTACGAGTGCAGGGCCGGGACCAGCTGGTCGCTGGCGGTGTAGAGGACCGTGACCGCCAGGCCCAGGTCGAGCAGGACCGTGGTGATCAGGAACAGGCCGAGCCAGCGCACGTTCTTCTTCAGCGCCAGCAGCCCGAGGTACACGCCGACCGCGACCGTGGAGAAGGTGATGTTGAACTCGTACATGTTGCCCCACGGGGCGCGCTCCACCGACAGCGCGCGGGTGAGGACACCGCCGAACTCGACCAGGAAGGCGAGCACCGTGAGGGAGATGGCGATCCGGCCGTACAGGTCGCCCTGCTCGTCCCCGCCGTGCGCCCCGGGGCCGTCCGGCACGTCGCGCTGACCGGCCGCGGCCCGCACGGTGACCTTCGGCCGCTCCAGCACGGCGGTGCCGCCGGCCTGGTTCACGGTGACGGCCGGGGCCGCCTTCCCGGCGTCCGGCGCGACGGTGAGCGCGGCGGCGGTGCGGGCGACCTTGCTGCGGCTGCCGAAGAGCCATTCGGCGATGTACGCGAAGAAGGCCAGGGTGTAGACGGCCATCGCGGAGTAGATCAGCACATTGCTGATCTGCGCGAGGTTTTCGTTGGTGGCGGCGGCGAGAGTCACTTCTCAGCCCCTTCGGCAGGTACGGGGGGTTCGGTACCCGGCTCCTGGTCGGTGTCGGGGGAATCTGCGGGGTCGTCGGGGGCGCCGGGTGCCTGCTCGTAGAGGTCGCCGGCGAGGTGGCCCAGCTCCTCGGGGACCTTGGCGGACTCGCTGCGGCCGAGGCCGGCCATCTCCACGACGGTGACGCCGTCGGCGCCCTCGACCGCGCGCACCCAGACGCGGCGGCGCTGGATGAACAGGGAGGCGGCGAGGCCGCCGATCGCGGCGAGGGCACCGCCGAGGGCCCAGCCACTGCCGGGCTGCTGGACGACCTGGAAGCCGGCCCACTCCTTGACGTCCTTGCCGAAGGTGACCGAACCGGCGCCGTTCGGGAGCTTCATGGTCTCGCCGGGCTTCAGCAGCTTCTTGAACAGCTTGCCGTCGGAGTCCTTGAACTCCTTCATGTTGGTGCGGTCCATCTGGTACACGCTCTGCGGGATGCCGGAGTCGGCCCCGAGGTCGCCGTGGTAGGCGGACAGCGCGAGCAGCGGATTGTCCAGCGCGGGGAACTGCGACAGCATCGTGCCGCTGGCGTGGCCGCCGAAGGTCGGCACCAAGAACGCGTTGAAGCCGAGCTGCTCCTTCTTGCCCTCGGCGTTGCGGTAGCCGTCCAGGACCTTGACGACACCGGAGGAGGTGACGTTGGCGTCCAGCGGCAGCAGCGGTACGGCGTCGTCGAAGACGACCTTGCCCTTGGCGTCGCGGACGGTGATGACCGGGGCGTAGCCGTGGCTGACGAGGTAGACCTTGGAGTCGCCGATCTCCAGCGGGTGGTTCACCTCGACGGTGTCGTTCTCGTCCTTGCCGTAGGCGCCCGAGCTGTAGGTGATGTCGGCCTTGTAGACGCGCGGGGTGCCCTTGTTGGGGCCGGTGCGCTCGTAGGTGCCGGTGAACTTCTTCAGGTTGAAGCTGAACGGCACCAGGTCGTCGGAGGTGAAGAGGTTGCCGGACTTGAAGTCGTCGTACTGGGTGAGGGTATTGGAGAAGCCGTTGCCCTCGACGACCAGCTTGTTGCCCTCGGACTTGTACAGCTGGCCCCAGGCGAAGGCGACCAGCATCACGATGAGGGCGATGTGGAAGACGAGGTTGCCGACCTCGCGCAGGTAGCCCTTCTCGGCGGCGACGGCGTCCCCGGTGAGGTGGGCGCGGAAGCGGCGCTTCTTCAGCAGGGCGAGAGCGGCCTGGTGGACCTGCTCGGGTTCGGCCGTGGTGCGCCAGGTGGTGTGGGCGGGCAGCCGGGTCAGCCGCCGGGGCGCGCCGGGCGGCCGGCCGCGCAGCTGGCCCACGAACTGCCAGGTGCGGGGCACGATGCAGCCGATGAGCGAGACGAACAGCAGGATGTAGATCGCGGAGAACCACACCGAGCTGTAGACGTGGAACATGCCGATCTTGTCGTAGACGTCCGAGAGGGCCGGGTGCGCCTTGCGGAAGTCGGCGACCTTCGTCTCGTCGCTGCCGGACTGCGGGATGAGGGACCCGGGGATCGCGCCGAGGGAGAGCAGCAGGAGCAGCAGCAGGGCGACCCGCATGGAGGTGAGCTGCCGCCAGAACCAGCGGACCCAGCCGACGACGCCCAGGGACGGCAGGCTGGGCGCCTCCTCCCTGGGGGCGGTGGACAGCTGGGAGCCGGCTTCACCCAGCTCCTGGTCCTCGGCGGACGGGGCCGGGTCGGAGGCGGTGGTCTTGCTCATCGATCAGATCCCCACAGTGAAGCCGTCGGACCAGACCTGCATCTCCTGCACGATGCGGTCCCACGCGCCGGTCAGCAGCAGCAGGCCGGTCACGATCATCATGGTGCCGCCGATCCGCATCACCCAGACATAGTGGCGCTTGATCCAGCCGAAGGCTCCGAGGGCCTTGCGGAAGGCGACCGCGGCGAGCACGAAGGGCACGCCCAGGCCCAGACAGTACGCGAAGGTGAGTATCGCCCCGCGACCGGCGGTCCCCTGCTGCCAGGCGAGTGTCTGCACGGCGGACAGCGTCGGGCCGATGCAGGGCGTCCAGCCGATACCGAAGAGGGCGCCGAGCACCGGGGCTCCCACGAGGCCGGTCGCCGGCTTCTTGTGGAAACGGAACTCGCGCTGAGTGAGCCAGGGCATCAGGCCCATGAAGAAGACGCCCATGAGGATCATGAGGACGCCCAGCACCTTGGACAGCACGCCCCGCTGTTCCTGGAGCGTCTGGCCGAAGTACCCGAAGAGGGCCCCGCCGGAGACGAACACCGCCGTGAAGCCCAGGACGAACAGCGAGGCACCGGCCACCATCCGTCCCCGCCGGGCCTCGGCCAGGTCGGTGCCGCTGACTCCGGTGACATAAGACAGGTAGCCGGGCACCAGCGGCAGGACGCACGGCGAGAAGAAGGAGACGAGGCCGCCGAGCAGCGCGATCGGCAGGGCCACCAGCAGGGCGCCGTTGAGCACCGTGCCGTTGGGGTCCGCCACCGCGGCGAGCGTGGTGACTGCGCTCACGTCGCTGCTCCGCTCACTTCTCGGCGACGACGGGCTTGAGCATCTTCAGCAGCCGTTCCTCGCTGAGCGCGGACAGCGAACGGGCCGCGATCTTGCCGTCCCGGTCGAGGATCAGCGTGGAGGGGATCGCCTGCGGGTTGAGCGTGCCCTTCTTGAAGCGCAGCAGGAGCTTGCCCGTCGGGTCGTAGAGGCTGGGGTAGGTGATGCCCCAGTCCTTCTCGAAGGCGAGGGCCGCGCCGGTGGAGGTGTCGCGGGTGTTGATGCCGACGAACTGCACGCCCTTGTCCGCGTACGCCTTGGAGACCTTCGCGAAGTACTTGGCCTCGGCGCGGCAGGGGTTGCACCAGGAACCCCACACGTTGAGGACGACGACCTTGCCCTTGTAGTCGGCGACGTCGAGGGTCTTGCCGGCGATGGTCTTGCCGGACAGGTCGGGGGCCGGGGTGCGCTTGCCCTGCGCGACCGTGGCGACGCCGTCGGTGCCGGTGACGAAGTTGGTGTTGCCACCCCCGCCGGAGGTGCCGCCGGAGCCGCACGCGGAGACGAGCAGCGCGGTCACGGCGAGACCTGCGCTCAGGGTGGCGCTACGTCGGACACGGCGGGTGCGCTCGGCGGCACGGGTCGTGCGGTTCGAACGCTGGGGGGCGCTGTCGGCACTCATGTGAAAAGTTTCGCATGCCCGTTCTGGGGGTCTCGCCCACCCCCCTTGCGGGTGGAAAACCGCATTTCAGGCGGCGTTCCCCGAGGGGTCGGCACCCGGCGTGGCGGCCTTGCCGGTGAACTCCCGCCAGCCACCGGCCGGCTGCTGTCCGACGCCGAGGGTGCGGAGCTTGTCGAGCACCTCGGGCTTCTGCACGTCCAGCCAGTCGGTGAACTGCCGGAAGGAGACGAGGCGCACATCCGCGCCCTTCTCCTTCTCGCGCGCGATGTGCTTGAAGGCCTCCTCGACGGCGTCCATGTAGATGCCGCCGTTCCACTGCTCGAAGTGGTTACCGATGAAGAGGGGTGCCCGGTTTGTCTCGTATGCCCGCTTGAATCCCTGAATGTATGCCTGTGCCGACTGCCGCCTCCAGCCCGGATAGTTGTGGGCCGGGGCCTTCGTGGAGTTGAGGGACTGGTTGGCCAGCATGTTGTAGTCCATCGACAGGACCTCGAAGCCGCGGCCGGGGAAAGGTATCTGCTGCAGGGGCAGGTCCCATATGCCCTGGCGCTTGCGGGGCCAGACCTGGAGGCCGCCGGGCGAGGAGGCGTCGTAGCGCCAGCCCAGCTCGCGGGCGGTGGGCAGCAGGTTGTCCTGGCCGAGCAGACAGGGCGTGCGGCCGCCGACGAGTTCCTTGTCGTAGTCGAACGGCAGCGACGGCAGGTCGGTCCAGCCGGTGTTGGTGCGCCACTCCTTGACGAACGACTTCGCCTGGTCGATCTCGCTGCGCCACTGCGCCGGCGTCCAGTTCTTGACCGAGCCGTGGGACTCGCCGCAGAAGTGCCCGTTGAAGTGCGTGCCGATCTCGTGGCCCTCCAGCCACGCCCGGCGGACGTTCTTCAGGGTGGCCTTGACGTGGTCGTCGGTGAGGTAGCCGATGTCGGAGGCACCGCGCGGGTTGTTCGGGGGGTTGTACAGGCGCTTCTTCGACTCGGGCAGCAGGTACAGCCCGGACAGGAAGAAGGTCATGCTCGCGCCGTGCTCCTTGGCGAGGTCCAGGAAGCGCGGGAAGAGGCCGTTGCCGACCTCGCCGGCACCGTCCCAGGAGAACACCACGAACTGGGGCGGGGCCTGACCCGGCTCCAGCGGCTGGGGCCTGTCCGGCTGGTGGGGCTGCTTGCCGGTGTGGCTGGTCGATCCGTCGCCGATGGGGCGGGCGGTGGGCTTCGGCTTCGATCCGCCCTGGACGGAGTCGCCGCCGGAACCGCCGGCGTGACCGGAGTCGTCCGAACCCGTGAGTCCGCCGCATCCGGCGAGCGAGACGGCGGCGGCTCCTGCGCCGAGTCCGAGCATTCCCCTGCGGGAGAGAGCGCGCATGGCATCCCCGATTCGTCACGTCGTGCTGGTCACCCAGTCAGAGGCCGTGACGAGCGGGGAGGTTCCGCTGAAATGCGCAGATTCCGTAACGAAAGAGTCGTAAGTGATCATAAGAGGGCGATCCACAGCAGGCTCGGTGTGTGGGGAACGCCCCCGGGGGGATCGTGGGCCCACGCTCCCAAGGCCCACGATCCGGCGCGCGATCCGAGGTCTACGCCCCGGGCGTCTACGCCCCGAAGGCCTTCGCCTGACCCTTCGCCGGCTTCGCGCCGGCGAGGAGGTGGGCCGGGACGAGGTCGCGGGCCGGCTCGGTGTAGCCGACGGAGACGATGCGGTCGCCCCGGTACGTGAAGGTCGTCAGTGAGGCGAGCGTGCACTGGCGCTTGCGCGGGTCGTGCCACAGGCGGCGGCGCTCGACGTAGGACCGGACGATCCAGATGGGCAGCTGATGGCTGACCACGACCGCCTCGTGCCCCCGGGCCTGGTCCTTCGCCGCACCCAGCGCGCTCATCATGCGGACGACCTGGTCCACGTACGGCTCGCCCCAGGACGGCCGGAACGGGTTGACCAGGTGCTTCCAGTTGTTCGGCTTGCGCAGCGCACCGTCGCCGACGCCGAACGTCTTGCCCTGGAAGATGTTGTCGGCCTCGATCAGCCGCTCGTCGGTCGCCAGGTCCAGCCCGTGCGCCTTGGCGATCGGCTCGGCCGTCTCCTGGGCCCGCTCCAGCGGCGAGGCGACGACGTGCGTCACATCGCGGCCGGACAGGTGCTCGGCGACCCGGTCGGCCATGCGGCGCCCCAGGTCGGACAGGTGGTAGCCGGGGAGGCGGCCGTAGAGGATGCCGTCCGGGTTGGCGACCTCGCCGTGCCGCATGAGGTGCACGACGGTGATGTCCTCGGCGCTGTTGCTCCGCTGGTCGCTCATGCCGTGGCCTCCGCAGCCGCCCGGGCCGCCGCCGGAAGGGCGTCGGCGATCTTCTGCACGGCCCGCTCGTCGTGCGCGGTGGACACGAACCAGGACTCGAAGGAGGACGGCGGCAGGTAGACGCCGTTCGCGAGCAGCGAGTGGAAGAACGCGGTGAAGCGGAACGACTCCTGCGTCTTGGCGTCCTCGTAGTTGCGCACGGGCCGGTCGGTGAAGAACACGGAGAACATGTTCGAGGCGGTCTGCAGCCGGTGCGCGACCCCCTCCTTGGTGAGCGCCTCGGTGACCAGGCCCTGGATCTCCTTCGACACGGCGTCGACCTTGGCGTACGCGGCGTCGTCGAGCAGCCGCAGCTGGGCGAGCCCGGCCGCGGTGGCGACGGGGTTACCGGAGAGGGTGCCGGCCTGGTAGACGGGCCCGGCCGGGGCGAGGTGGGCCATCACGTCCGCGCGCCCGCCGAAGGCCGCCGCGGGGAAGCCGCCGCCCATGACCTTGCCGAAGGTCATCAGGTCGGGGACGACGCCGTCGACCCCGAACCACCCGGCGCGGCTGGTCCGGAAGCCGGTCATGACCTCGTCGGAGACGTAGAGGGCGCCGTTGTCGGAGCAGATGTCCTTCAGCCCCTGGTTGAAGCCCTCGGCGGGCGGTACGACGCCCATGTTGCCCGGGGAGGCCTCGGTGATCACGCAGGCGATCTCGCCGGGGTGCGCCCGGAAGGCCTCGCGCACGGCGTCCAGGTCGTTGTACGGCAGGACGATGGTGTCGCCGGCCTGGGCGCCGGTGACGCCCGGGGTGTCGGGCAGCGCGAAGGTGGCGACACCGCTGCCGGCCGCGGCGAGCAGCGAGTCGACGTGCCCGTGGTAGCACCCGGCGAACTTGATCACCTTGGTGCGCTGCGTGAAGCCCCGCGCGAGCCGGATCGCGGACATGGTCGCCTCGGTCCCGCTGGAGACGAGCCGCACCTGCTCCAGCGGCGCGACGCGGGCCACCATCTCCTCGGCGAGCGCGACCTCGCCCTCACCGGGCGTGCCGAAGGACGTACCGCGGGAGACGGCGTCCTGCACGGCGGCGATCACCTCGGGGTGGGAGTGCCCGAGGATCATGGGCCCCCAGGAGCACACGAGGTCGACGTACTCCCTGCCGTCCGCGTCGGTCAGATAGGGGCCGGTGCCGGACACCATGAACCGTGGTGTGCCGCCGACGGCTCGGAAGGCCCGCACCGGTGAGTTCACGCCGCCGGGCGTGACGGTCGCCGCGCGGTCGAACAGAGCCTGCGAGGCCGGTGCTTCATACGGATATGCCAGTTCACTCATGACCTGCGACTTCTCCGACCTTCTCCGACGCTGTCGGGCTCCGGGTGCCAGTGACCTGTTCAGGGTAGGCCAGGGGCGTGGGCGGGCGGGGCGCGGGACAACCGGCCCCGGAGTCGCCGTCGTCTGCGAGACTGGACCCTGATACACACAGCTCGCACGGCCGTGGTGGCCGGAGGCTGCGGACATCCCGCGGGCAGTTGTTTCAGCGCACGTTTCGGCGGGCGGCCGTGGGGGAGGTCACTGACACGATGATCGGGTTGCGCGGCGGGGGCGGCGCGTCCTAGAAAAAGCAGTCGGGTGGAGATATGCATCGCGGTGGCGGACTGGGCGAGGGGACTGATGACCTGGGTCCTCGGCGTGCCCGGCGGGGACGGCACCGGCGCGAGGCGGAGGACGCTCAGGAACCGCGTCGGACACAGGGTGCACCGAGTGAACCGGAGCGGGCCGCCGGACGTACTGAACGTCAGGTGGACGATCTTCGGGCCGGGAGCAGCGGGAATGGTGGTCGGGTGGGGGTGACGTACAAGTACTTCGGCGCGCCCGACGGTGCGACTGCGGCCCGCGTCCCGATCTCGATGCGTCCCGAGGAACTCGGCGGCGACGAGCTCGGCATGAACGGCATGTTCACGAAGATCAAGCCGGAGACGATGGCGGCGATGGTGCTCACGGGCATCGAGGGCGTCCCCCTGCACAAGGTCCCGCCCCTGGAGCTCGTCGTCCTGCACCCCGACTACGCGGTGGTCAAGCTCCCCATGACGGTCGTCGACCCCCTGCGCGGCATCGGCGAGGAGGCGGTGGGCGCGGCGGCCTTCATCTGGTCGACGGTCCCCGACCGCGGCGGCCCCCGGGACGCGTTCAACGTCTACCAACTGCTGCACGAGTGGCAGGACTTCTCGCACCGGCTGCATGAGGCGGGGCATCAGCCGTACTGCCTGGTGTGGCCCTGAGCCGGGGTTTCCATGGTGCCGGGCGGGGTTTTCGGACCCCGACCTTGTCGTGCGCCGTCGAATGGATCACATCGGACCGGGTTTGACCCGTGCCCGATCCAGGCTTGATCCACTCTGATCTCCGGCCGATCGCACAGACTCAGAGGGAGCACCGCATGCGAAAGCTCGTGTACTACATCGCCACCACGCTGGACGGTTTCATCGCGGGCCCGGACGGTGCCGACCCCACCGGCCCGGCCGGCTTCTGGCCGATCCCGGCGGACTACATCGAGTACCTGGTGGCGGAGTACCCGGAGACCCTGCCCGTCCAGGCCCGGGCGGCGCTGTCCGTCACGGCGGAGGGCACGCACTTCGACACCGTCCTGGAAGGACGGCGCAGCTACGAGATCGGCCTCAAGGCCGGCATCGACGACGCCTACCCCCATCTGCGTCACCTGGTCTTCTCCCGGACCCTCACCGAGGCCCCGGCCCCGGCCGTCGAACTGGTCGCCGGCGACCCCGTGGAGAAGGTGCGGCAGTTGAAGCAGGAGGACGGCAAGGACATCTGGCTGCTGGGCGGCGCGGAACTGGCCGGTGCCCTGTACGGCGAGATCGACCAGCTCGTCCTCAAGGTGGCCCCGTTGACCATCGGCGCCGGGATCCCGGTCTTCTCCGACAAGGCCGCCTTCGATCCGCGCGGCTGGGAGCTCACCGGCCACACCGTGCTCGACAGCGGCGCGGCCTTCGTCACCTATGCGTGCGCCACCGGTCACTGATTCCTCCGTCGGATCCGCCCGGTCCGGCCGCACCGGCACGCTCGCCCGGTGCGGCAGGACCGGCGTCGCCGTGGTCTGCGCGGGCAAGGGATGAGCCGGCTCCCGGGTGGGCAGGACCGGTGCGGCGGCAGTAGGTGACCTGAGGGGGACCCCGTGCGTGAACTCGCGGACGCGACCGAGTCGATGGAACAGCTCGCAACGGTCTGGCGGGCCATGGTGCTCGACCGGGACCCCCGCGCCGACGTGCGGGACCTGCCGGGCATCGCCGTGCGGTGGGCCGACTCCCGGTTCGCCTTCTGGAACTGCGTCACCCTGACAGAGGTCGGGGCGGACGCCGGGGTGCTGAAGCAGCGGCTGCACGAGGCCGCCGAGGTGATGCGTTCGAAGACCCGCCCCGGCTTCCTGTGGGTCTTCGAGGCCCTGCTCGACGACGGGGCGCGTGCCGCGCTCGGAGCGGCCGCCGAGCAGGCGGGCCTGCGGTACGCCTTCCCCGGCACCGGCATGGCGGGAGATCTCCTGCCCCTTCCCGAACCCGCCCATCCCGAGCTGACCTTCGTGCGCGTCGACAGCGACGAACTGCTGCGGGCGTACGCGGACATCAACGCGCGCGCCTACGGTTTCCCGCTGGAGGACGGGCGGGACGGGCTCGCCGGGTCCGCGTGGTGGAAGAGCGGGGTGTTCGCCTACCTGGGGCTGCGCGACGGGGTCCCCGTGACCTGCGCCGCCACCGTGGAGGCGGACGGGCGGCTCTTCGTCGTGCTCGTCGCCACCGATCCGGCGTGGGAGCGGCGGGGTTACGGGGAGGCCGTGACCCGCAAGGCCCTGTACGAGGGGGGCCGCGCGACCGGGCTGACCCGGGCGACACTGCACGCGACCGCCGCCGGCGCGCCGGTGTACCCCCGGATCGGGTTCGAGCCGAACTCCCCGATCGGGTTCTACTCGCTCGCCGAGCTCCCGGATTCCGCCGGTCCCGCCGATCCTTCCGGTCCCTCCGGCCTCGGGGACTGATCCGCCGGTCGGGTCGCGGGAGCGGGCGTCCTCGCCGCCACCGGGGCCGTCGTGCCCCGGGGGATCACGTGGGTCGGCAGGACGATGTGGCGTTCATGGTCGCCGTCCGAGTCGTCGATGAGCTTCAGGGCCAGCTCCCCGGCCAGCCGGCCCATCTCCGACGGGGACTGCGCCACCGTCGACAGGTCGAACCAGTCCGCCAGCGGCTGGTCGTCGAAGCCCAGGACCGAGACGCGCTCGGGTACCGCGATCCCTGTCTTGCGGAGGTTCCAGATGAGGGCGACCGCGACCTCGTCCTGCTCGGCGAAGACGGCGGTGGGCGGCTCGCGCAGGCTGAGCAGCGCGCCGAGGGACTCGGCGGCCGCCCGCTTGCTGCCGACCCGCGTGGACACCACCAGGTCGTCGTCGAGCGGCACCCCCGCCTCGGTGAGCGCCTGCTGGTAGCCCACCAGGCGCTCGTTGGAACTGAAGGCGAAACCGCTCGCCCCCTCGGTCGGGACGAAGGCGATGCGCCGGTGGCCGAGGTTGAGCAGGTGCCGGGTGCCGTGCAGCGCTCCGGCGACGTCGTCGACGTAGACGCTCGGGCGTCCCTCGACGTGCTGGCTGACGTAGATCACCGGCATGCCGAGGTCGTCCAGCCGGGCCGTCTCCTCGTCGGTGAGGTCGAAGGAGAAGACCAGGAGCGCGTCGGCGTTGCGGCGCGCCGGGAGGTGCTCGAAGAACGCCGTGCGCTCGGCCAGGTCCGGGATCTCGTAGACGTTCAGCTGCATGCCCGCCGCCCGCAGCAGCGGGGCGAGGCTGGACAGGGCGGATCCCATGAACCACGAGTTGAGCGTCGGGACCATCACCGCGACCGTGCCGGTCCTGCCCGTGACGAGGCTCGCCGCCTGCCGTGACACCGCGAAGTTGAGTTCGCGTGCCGCCTGCTCGACGCGGGCGCGCACCTCCGGCGAGACCGTGGACAGTCCGCGCAGCGTGCGGGAGACGGTGGACGTGGAGACCCCGGCCCGCTCGGCGACGTCGGCCATCGTGGGGTGCCGTTGCTGGGCTGGAGGCATGAGCCGGACGTTAGCACAGGGATCCACTCCGTCACCCGGCTTCGTGACAGCGCTTTCACGAGCAGGCAACCCGAGCGGTCAGCCCATTACCCACAGGTAACGCATTGACTTCACCTCGGCACGCCCCTAGCTTGCAAGCGTTGTCCCGGCAGCCTCCGGATCTCTCTCCGGAAATCCGTTCTCATCTTTCTGACCTGCGGATTTACTCGCCAAGTCTCGTGACAACGCAGTCTCACCAGCATCTGTACCGGTTCCGCACGACCAGGAGAGACAGTGACGACCAGAACCACCAGCAAGGCGGCCGTGATCGCCGCCGCCGGACTCCTCCTCACCGCCTGCGGCTCCTCCGACGACGGCTCCGGACAGGCCGGGCCCCCGTCGTTCGAGGGGCGCGGCCCCATCTCGTACGTGGCGGGCAAGGACACCACCGGTACCGTCCAGCCGATGCTCGACCGCTGGAACGCGGCGCACCCGAAGGAGAAGGTCACCTTCATCCAGCTGCCGACCGACGCGGACGCCCAGCGGCAGCAGATGATCCAGAACGCGGAGACGAAGTCCGACGCCTACACGGTGCTGTCCCTCGACGTCGTGTGGACCTCGGAGTTCGCCGCCCACCAATGGATCGACCGGCTGCCCGAGAAGCGGTTCCCGCTGGGGAAGATGCTGAAGCCGGTGGTGGAGACCGCCCGGTACCGGGGCGGGCTGTACGCGGTGCCGGCGAGTTCGGACGGCGGCATGCTCTACTACCGCACCGATCTGCTGAAGAAGGCCGGCGTCACCGCTCCCCCCAGGACCTGGGAGGAGATGACCGCCGCGTGCGCCGAGGTGAGGAAGCTCCCCGAGGCGAAGGGCATGTCCTGCTACGCCGGGCAGTTCCAGAAGTACGAGGGCCTGACGGTGAACTTCGCCGAGGCGGTGAACTCGGCGGGCGGCACCGTCACCGACGCGCGCGGCAAGCCGGACGTCGACACCCCCGAGGCCCGCAAGGGCCTGGACTTCCTGGTCCGTTCCTTCAAGGACGGGACGATCCCGAAGAAGGCCGTCACCTACCAGGAGGAGGACGGCCGGCAGGCCTTCCAGTCCGGGAAGCTGGTCTTCCTGCGCAACTGGCCGTACGTGTACTCCCTGGCCCAGAAGAGCGGCATCAAGGGCAAGTTCGGGGTCGCGCCGCTGCCCGGCCTGAACGGGCCCGGCTCCTCCAGCCTCGGCGGCCACAACATGGCCGTCTCCACGACGGCGAAGAACAAGGCGACCGCCCTGGACTTCATCGAGTTCATGACGAACGAGAAGAACACCCGGACCCTCCTGGAGGACGCCTCCCTCGCCCCGCCGTACGCCGCGCTCTACGACGACCGGGCGCTCATCGGTCAGTACCCGTACCTGCCGGTGCTCAAGGAGTCCGTCGTCCGGGCCGTCCCGCGCCCCCGGGTGGTGCCGTACGGCGATGTGACCGCGGCGGTCCAGCAGGAGGCGTACGCCGCACTGAATGGGGACAAGAGCAGCGCGCAGGCGCTGCGGGACCTGCAGAAGGCGCTGCGCAAGGCCGTGGCGCAGTGAAGGCCGGGGTCATGACCGAGGCGGCGGCACGGCCCGAGGCCACGGAGGTCCGGCCGCCGGTGCGGCGGGGACGGGCGAGTGCCGGGACCGGGCGGCTGGCCGCGCTGCTCGTCTCCCCCACACTGCTGGTGCTTGCGGTCGTCGTGCTCTACCCGACCCTGATGGCGCTCAAGGAGTCGCTGTACGGGGCGAAGGGCCTGGACCCTGCGACCGGGTTCATCAGCGACACCGAGCCGTTCGTCGGACTGGGGAACTACGCCGTGATCTTCGGGGAGGCCGGGGCGCGGTTCTGGAACGCCTTCTGGAACACCACCTTCTTCACCGTGGTCACCGTCGGCCTGGAGACGGTGATCGGCGTGGCCATGGCGCTGATCATGCACAAGGCGTTCAAGGGCCGGGGCCTGGTGCGCGCCGGGATCCTGGTGCCCTGGGCCGTGCCGACGGCCATCTCCGGGCTGCTGTGGCGCTGGATCTTCAACAGCGACGGCGTCGCCAACGCGCTGCTCGGTCAGCAGATCCTGTGGACCACCGAGGGCGTGCACGCCAAGGTCGCGGTCATCGTCGCGGAGGTGTGGAAGACGGCGCCGTTCATCGGGCTGCTGGTGCTGGCCGGCCTCCAGGTGATCCCCAAGGAGGTCTACGAGGCGGCCCGGATGGACGGGGCCCGCGCGGTGCGGCGGTTCTGGCACATCACCCTGCCGCTGGTGAAGCCGGCCCTGCTGGTGGCGGTGCTGTTCCGCTGCATGGACGCGCTGCGGATGTTCGACCTGCCCTACATCCTCGTCGGCGCGCAGAAGCACTCGGTGGAGACGCTGTCGATGCTCGCGCAGAACGAGGCGTCCAACGTCCGCTTCGGACCGGCCTCCGCGTACGCGGTGATCCTCTTCCTCTACGTCTTCCTGATCGCGCTCGCGTTCGTGCGGCTGCTCGGCGCCGACCTCGTCGGCGGCGGGCGCGGCAGGAGGCGCCGTCGTACGGAGGTGACGGCATGACGACCCTCATGGCGAAGTGGCGGGGCGGGCTCGTGTACGCGGGTGTCGTCGCGGTCGTGGCCTACTGCCTGGCCCCGTTCTACTGGATGCTGGTCTCCAGCCTGCGCCGCACGAGCGACATCTTCGACACCTCGCTCGTCCCGTCCCCGCTGTCCTTCGAGAACTACCGGGCCGTGTTCGACCCGGTGCAGGGCTTCGGGCGCGCACTGCTCAACAGCCTCGTCGTCGCCGGGATCACGACCGTCCTGGCGCTGGTGCTGGCCACGTTCACGGCGTACGCGATGGCCCGGCTGGAGTTCCGCTTCAAGCGGCTGATCCTGACCCTGATCATCGCCACCTCGATGTTCCCGGTGGTGTCGATCGTGGTGCCGCTGCTGAAGCTGTTCACGGACATCGGCTGGATCAACACCTACCAGTCGATGATCGTGCCGAGCATGTCCTTCGCGCTGCCGCTGGCGGTGTGGAACCTGACCACGTTCTTCCGGCAGATGCCGGACGAGCTGGAGCACGCCGCGATGGTCGACGGCTGCACCCGCGGCCAGGCCTTCCGCAAGGTCATCGTGCCGCTGGCCGCGCCGGGCATCTTCACCACCGCGATCATCACGTTCATCGCCGCCTGGAACGAGTTCCTCATCGCCCTGTCGATGACCAACAAGCCGGGCATGCAGACCGCCACGGTCGCCATCTCCAAGTTCACCGGCGCGACGACGTACGAGACCCCGTTCGGCAGCCAGATGGCCGCGGGTGTCCTGGTCACCGTCCCGCTGGTGGTCATGGTGCTGCTCTTCCAGCGCCGGATCGTCGCCGGGCTCACCGCCGGCGCGGCCAAGTAGCCCCGCCCGTCCCAGCCCCTCATCGCCTCGCCCGCTTCAGAAGGAGCCACGTGTCCCCCACCGCACCCTGGTGGCGCAGTGCCGTCATCTACCAGGTCTACATCCGCAGCTTCGCCGACGGGAACGGCGACGGCGTCGGCGACATCGCCGGCATCCGCTCCCGCCTGCCGTATCTGAAGTCGCTGGGCGTGGACGCCATCTGGATCAATCCCTGGTACAAGTCGCCCATGGCCGACCACGGCTACGACGTCGCCGACTTCCGGGAGATCGACCCGGTCTTCGGCACCGTGGCCGACGCCGAGCGGCTCATCGAGGAGGCGCACGCGCTGGGGATCCGCGTGATCCCCGACATCGTGCCCAACCACACCTCCGACCAGCACGCCTGGTTCCGGGCGGCGCTGGCGGCCGGCCCCGGCAGCGCCGAACGCGAGCGCTACGTCTTCCGCGCCGGGCGCGGACCGGACGGCTGCGAACCACCCAACGACTGGGTGTCCTGCTTCGGCGGCCCGGCCTGGACCCGGCTGCCCGACGGGGAGTGGTACCTGCACCTGTTCGCGCCCGAGCAGCCCGACCTGAACTGGGAACACCCCGAGGTGCGGGAGGAGTTCGAGTCGATCCTGCGGTTCTGGTTCAGCCGGGGCGTCGACGGTTTCCGCATCGACGTCGCCCACGGGCTGGTCAAGCACCCGGAACTGCCCGACCTGCCGCCCCGCCGGGACCCGGACGACGGGCGGCCCCGGCAGCACGTCGACCACCCGCACTGGGACCGGGACGAGGTGCACGAGATCTACCGGTCCTGGCGCAAGGTCGCCGACGAGTTCCCCGGCGACCGCTCCTTCGTCGCCGAGGCATGGGCGGACACCCCCGAGCGGCTGGCGGCGTACGTCCGCCGGGACGGCCTGCACACGGCCTTCAACTTCGACTTCCTGATGTCGAGCTGGGACGCGAAGGACCTGCGGGCGGTCATCGACGGCTCCCTCGGCATGCTCGGGGCGGTGGGCGCCCCGGCCACCTGGGTCCTGTCCAACCACGACGTCGTGCGCCACCCCAGCCGCTACGGCCGCCGGACGGTCAGGCGCTGGGTGGCCAACGAGAGCTACCGCCCCGACGGCCCCCTGGACCTCGACCTCGGCACCCGGCGCGCCCGCGCCGCCGCTCTGCTGATGCTCGCCCTGCCCGGCGGCGCCTACGTCTACCAGGGCGAGGAACTCGGCCTTCCGGAGGTCGAGGACCTGCCGGAATCCGTTCTCCAGGACCCCACCTGGGAGCGCTCCGGTCACACCGACCGCGGCCGCGACGGCTGCCGTGTCCCGATCCCGTGGACCGAGGGCGGCACGGCGTTCGGTTTCAGTCCGGAGGGCGCCACGGGCGAGCCCTGGCTGCCGCAGCCCGCCGACTGGGGCCGGTTCGGCGTGGCGGCCCAGTCGGGGGACACGACCTCGATGCTGGAGCTCTACCGGGCGGCGCTGCGCATCCGGCGCGACCATCCGGCCCTCGGCGACGGCTCGATGGACTGGCTGGACACCCCTGACGGTGTCCTGGCCTTCCGCCGGGAGCCCGGCTTCGTCGGCGTGGTGAACCTCTCGGCCGAGCCGTACGAGCTGCCGGCGCACTCCGCGCTGCTGCTGGCCTCCGGTCCGCTGAGGAACGGGCGACTGGGTCCGGACCAGGCGGTGTGGCTGGCGGTCTGACGGCGCACACCACCGCCCGCGCGGCTCCCGCGCCGGCCGGTCGCGTGCGGCGAGGCCGGCCGCCGCGAGCCGCTTGCCCGGCCCGCGCCGCACGCCGCGCCGGGTCAATCGATCCCGCCGCCCACCGTGAACCCGGTGACGGTCCCGCCTCCTTCCCGCCGGAACGCGAACGGTGCTCCCCCGTGTGCGAGGGCCACCTCGCGGACGATGGACAGGCCGAGGCCGGAACCCGGCAGGGAACGGGCGTCGGCGGCCCGGTAGAAGCGGTCGAAGACCCGGGTGAGGTCGCGGTCGTCGATGCCGGGGCCGCGGTCGAGGACCTCGATGCGGATCCTGCCGGGCCGGGCGGGCCCCGAGACGACGATCTCGATGGGGGCCCTGCCGCCCTGGTCGAACTTGACGGCGTTCTCGACGAGGTTGGACAGCGCCCGGGTCAGCATCCCGGGCCGTCCGTCGGTCGTGGTGTCGCCGCTCGCGCGCAGCAGGATCTGCCGGCTGCTGCGGCGCCGCGCCGCCCCCGCGACCTCCTCGGCGATGTCGGCGACGTCCACGCGCTGCGGCGGCTCGGTGTCGGACTGGCCGGCCGCGAGGTCCACCAGTTCGTTGACCAGGTCGGTCAGCTCCCGGGCCTCCTGGCCGAGGTCGGCGACCAGCTCCTCGCGGGCCTGCGGCGGGAGTTCGTCGATCCGGCGCAGCAGGGAGATGTTGGTGCGCAGCGAGGTCAGCGGCGTGCGCAGCTCGTGGCCCGCGTCCTGGACCAGGCGGCGCTGGTCCTCCTCGGACTGCGCGAGCCGGCCCAGCATGCGGTCGAAGGCCCGGCCGAGGCGGCCCACCTCGTCGTGGCCGGCCACGGGCACCTGGATGCCCAGCCGGCGGGTGCGGGCGACGTCCTCGGCGGCGTCGGTCAGCACGACCAGGCGGCGTGTGATCCGCCGGGCCAGCCACCAGCCGAACAGCCCGGCGCCCACGACCACGGCGGCCATCAGCAGCAGCGTCCGCTGCTGGAGCGCCCGCAGCAGGTCCTCGACGTCGCTGAACTCCTGCGCGACCTGTACCGCGCCCCGGCCGCCGCCGAGGGAGACGGTGGCGACGCGGTAGACGTCGCTGCCCACGTCGACGTCCTTGTGCTCGGCCACCTGCCCGGAGCCGGCCGCGGCGGCGATCCGCACGTCGGTGCCGGTGACGGGCAGTCCGGGACTGCCCGCGTCGACGACGTGCCCGTCCGGGCCGAGCACCTGCACGTCCGTGCGGGCCGGCCGCACCAGGTCGTGGCCCGGCGCGGCGGACGAGAAGTCGCCGGGCGCCATGTGGTTCTGCCGCACCTCGTCGCGCAGGTCCTGCACGACCTCGTCGAACACCGTCTGCTGGTCCACCCGCACCAGCCGGGCGGCGGCGCTGTAGGACAGGATGCCGACGAGGACCGTGACGGCCGCCGTCACCGCCGCGAAGGACACCGCGAAGGTGGTGCGCAGCGACACGAGCTTCGGCCGCCGCCCGGCCGGCAGGCGCAGACGGCCCACTCAGTCCTCCCGCAGCACGTAACCCACGCCGCGCACCGTGTGGATCAGCTGGGGCGCGTCCGGCTCGTCGAGCTTGCGGCGCAGGTAGCCGACGTAGACGGCGAGGTTCTTCGAGCCGGGCCCGAAGTCGTAGCCCCAGATGCGGTCGTAGATCGTCGAGTGGTCGAGGACGATGCCCGCGTTGCGGACCAGCAGCTCCAGCAGCTCGAACTCGGTGCGGGTCAGCTCCAGCTCGCGCGAGCCCCGCCAGGCCCGGCGGGCCTGCGGGTCCATGCGCAGGCCGGCGGCCTCGAGGAACCGCTCCGGGAGCGGCCTGGGCGCCTCGGCCGCGGGGGCGCCGCCGGTGCCCACCGGGCTGGTGCGGCGCAGCAGGGCGCGCAGCCGGGCGAAGACCTCCTCCACGTCGAAGGGCTTGACCACGTAGTCGTCGGCGCCCGCGTCCAGCCCGGCGATCCGGTCGGCGGTCTCCACCAGGGCCGTCAGCATCAGCACCGGCGTCCGGTCCCCCTCGGCACGCAGCACCCGGCACACCTGGAGCCCGTCGATGCCGGGCATCATCACGTCCAGCAGGAGGACGTCCGGACGGTTGCGGTGGGCCTGCGCCAGCGCCTCGACTCCGTCGGCGACCGCCATGACCTCGTAGCCCTCCAGGGTCAGGGCACGCTCCAGGGCGTTGCGGATGGCGCGGTCGTCTTCGGCGAGCAGCACGGTGTGGGGCACGCGTCCAGTGTGCCAAGCCGCCCGGCGCCGGGGACCGTGTGCGCTGCGCCGGGGCATCCTTCTTACTCGGCTCTCACCAGGGGCCGGGCAGCCTCACGGCCGGGCCCTGCCGTCCTCTCACCCGCGGGCCCGGGCGAGCCGGGCCGTGTGCGTCGGGGCGTCCGGGACGTCCGCCGGGCGGTCCACGGCGAACTCCTTGCGCAGGACCGGCACGACTTCCTCGCCGAGCAGGTCGATCTGCTCCAGCACGGTCTTCAGCGGCAGCCCGGCGTGGTCGATCAGGAACAGCTGGCGCTGGTAGTCGCCCGCGTAGTCGCGGAAGGCCAGGGTCTTCTCGATGACCTGCTGCGGGGAGCCCACGGTCAGCGGCGTCTGCTCCGTGAAGTCCTCCAGCGACGGGCCGTGCCCGTACACCGGGGCGACGTCGAAGTAGGGGCGGAACTCGCGCACCGCGTCCTGGGCGTTCTTCCGCATGAACACGTGCCCGCCGAGTCCGACGATCGCCTGCTCGGGAGTGCCGTGCCCGTAGTGCGCGTACCGCTCGCGGTACAGCTCGACCATCCGCTTGGTGTGGTCGGCCGGCCAGAAGATGTTGTTGTGGAAGAAGCCGTCGCCGTAGAACGCGGCCTGCTCGGCGATCTCCGGGGAGCGGATCGACCCGTGCCAGACGAACGGCGGTACGCCGTCCAGCGGGCGGGGCGTGGCCGTGAAGCCCTGCAGGGGCGTGCGGAACTCGCCCTCCCAGTCGACGACGTCCTCGCGCCAGAGGCGGTGGAGGAGGGCGTAGTTCTCGATGGCCAGGTTGATGCCCTGCCGGATGTCCTGCCCGAACCAGGGGTAGACCGGGCCGGTGTTCCCGCGGCCCAGCATCAGGTCGACCCGGCCGTCGGCCAGGTGCTGGAGCATCGCGAAGTCCTCGGCGATCTTCACCGGGTCGTTGGTGGTGATCAGGGTCGTGGCCGTGGAGAGGATCAGCCGCTCGGTGCGGGCCGCGACGTAGCCGAGCATCGTGGTGGGCGACGAGGGCACGAACGGCGGGTTGTGGTGCTCACCGGTCGCGAACACGTCGAGGCCCACCTCCTCGGCCTTCAGCGCGATGGCCACCATGGCCTTGATGCGCTCGCGTTCCGTGGGCGTCCGGCCGGTGGTGGGGTCGGGCGTGACGTCGCCGACGCTGAAGATCCCGAACTGCATGGTCGCTCACCCTCCAGGTTGTTTACTGTTCAACCATACCCGGAGAACCGCGGCCCCCATGCGCCTATTCCCAGGAGGCGGCCCGGCCGGTCCGTTCCCAGGAGGGGGCCCGGCCGGTCCTGGCGAGCAGCCGCTCGAAGGCCGACGCGCCCTCGCCCTCCGGCACGGGTTCCCCGAACACGCCCGTCCTGCGCGCCATCGGCCCGAGCTCCTCCACCGCACCGGCCAGCTCCGCCACGACCGCCTCGTCGGCACCCGGGAAATCCTGGCCCGTCGCCCTCGCCAGGTCCCACACGTGCACCGTCAGGTCCAGCAGCGCCATCGAGCCGACCAGCCGCGCGGGCATGTCCATGGCGCCGGTGGTGCCCTCCTCGGCACCGGGCGCGGACCAGGCCGCCACCAGCCGGTCCGTCTCCCGCACCAGCAGCTCCCGCCAGTCGGGGCTCTCGGCGACCACGTCGGCCGCCTCCCCGAAGGCCGACGCCTCCTTCGCGGCCAGCCGCTGGAACTGCACGATCACCTGGAAGAGATGACCGACCAGGGCCCGCACGTCGTACTCGGCGCAAGGCGTCGGAGCGCCGAGCGCCGCGTCCGGGATCCCCCGCATCACCGGCACCGCCCGCTCCCTCGCCAGGGCCAGCAGCTCACCGATGCCGTACGTCCTCACCGCTTTCGTGTCCATACCCCGACCGTAGGCGGGCCCGGAGCCGCCCATCTTGAAGAAACGCGACGTACGATCCGGCCATGGAGGCACCCCGCCACGACACCCGCGGGATCGTCGACCCGGCCGGGCTGCTGGACCGCGTGCGGTTCCGCCGCCACGAGCCCGCCGGGCCGTTGCGCCGGTACGTCGAGTGGTACTGGCTCATCGACTGGGACCTGCCCGCGCCCTACGCCTCCCACGTCGTCCCGCACCCCTCCGTCAACCTCACCTTCCAGTGGGACGAGGACGAGGGCCCGCCGTACGCCGAGGTCACCGGCGTCGCCCTCGGCCTCTGCACCAGGAAGCTGACCGGGCGGGGCCGCGTCTGCGGGGTGAAGTTCCGCCCCGGCGGCTTCCGGCCGTACGCCCCCGAAGACCCCGTCTCCCGGTGGACGGGCCGCGCGCTGCCCGCCCGGGAGGTGTTCCCGCGGATCACCGGCGACACCGTCCGCTCGGTCGTCACCGCCGCCGGCGACCGGGACCGGGTGGCCGCCCTGGACGCCTTCCTGCTCTCCCTGCCCTGCGCCCCCGACCCGCAGGCCGACCTCGCGATCGACCTCGTCCGGCGCATCCGCACGGACCGCAGCGTGCGCCGCGTCGGCGACCTCGCCCGCGACCGGGGCCTGTCGGTACGGGCCCTGCAACGGCTGTTCGCCACCTGGGTGGGGGTGAGCCCCAAGTGGGTCATCCTCCGCTACCGCATCCACGAGGCCCTGGAACAGGCCGGCACCCGCGACACCATCGACTGGGCCACCCTCGCCGCCGACCTCGGCTACGCCGACCAGGCCCACCTGGTACGGGACTTCACGGCGACGGTGGGGGTGCCGCCCACGACGTACGCGGCGGAGGCCCGCGCCGGACACGCCGGGCCCTACTAGTCCCGCGGCAGGCAACGTTCGCCCCGTCGCGACGCCCGCCACGCCCTCTCGCCGCACCGGCCGAAAGCCCGAGTACGCCCCGTACGAGGGCTTCCGCCCGGCACGCCGAGAGCACGCACACCGGACGCCGCCCCTTCACGGGCACCGTCGCCTGCCGCGGCCCTGGATGTGTCCGCACCCGGCTAGGGCACCAGCACCAGCCGCCCCCGCACCCCACCCCCGTCGAGCCGGGCATGGGCCTTGGCGGCATCCTCCAGGGCGAACGTCTCGGCCACCCGGGTCGCCAGCACGCCCTCGTCCACCAGCCGCACCAGCTCCGCCAGCCGCGCCCCGTCCGCGCTCACCTCGACCGCGCTCGTCCGCACCCCGCGGACCGACGCGGGTTCCGCCTGCGGGATGACACCGACGTACCGGCCCCCGTCACGGACCGCCGCCAGGGCCGGCTCACCGAGCACGGCGGCGTCCAGCACCGCGTCGAAATCGAGGCCCGCGACGTCACCGCTGACGAAACGCCTGGCCCCCAGGGACCGCACGAACGTCTCGTCCCCCTGCCGTGCCAGCCCGGCCACCGGTATCCCCCGGTGCGCGGCGAGCTGGACGGCGTATCCACCGACCGCCCCCGCAGCACCCGTCACCAGCAACGACCGCTCCGGTGTCAGCTCCAGCAGGTCCAGGGCCTGCGCGGCGGTCAGCGCGTTCAGCGGCAGGGTCGCCCCGTGCACCATGTCCACCGAGGCGGGGGCCAGGGCCACGGCATCCGCGTCCACGACGACGTACTCGGCGTGGGTGCCCAGCGGCTTGACCATGCCGTAGTCGAGCGCCACCACCTCGTCCCCGACGCTCCACGCACCGGCCGGCCCCACCGCGTCCACCGTCCCCGCGACGTCCCAGCCCAGCCCGATCCGCTTGCCCGCACCCCCGAACACACCGGCCCGCACCCCCGCGTCCACGGGATTCAGCGAAGCGGCCGACACCTTGATCCGCACCTGACGCGCACCCGGCTCGGGCACCGCGCTCTCCACGACCTCCACGACCTCCGGCCCACCGAACGAATTCACCACTACAGCACGCACAGCGACGCTCCTTGGATTGCCGTGGTCCGGGACGTCCTCCCGGCCATGCGCGCAACCCTAGGAAGAGTTACTATCCATTGGTAAGTAGTTACCTGCGAGTGCGTATGTACCCCGGAGGTGAGCCATGCCGACCATGACGGCGGCCCAGCGGCGCGAGCAGGCCCGCGCCGAGTACGACGCGTTCCTCAAGAGCTGCCCCACCAACCAGCTCCTGGACCGCATCAGCGACAAGTGGGTCAGCCTGGTCGTGGCCGCCCTCGCCCAGGGCCCCCTGCGCTACAGCGACCTCGGCCGCAAGATCGCCGGGGTCAGCCCCAAAATGCTCACCCAGACCCTGCGCACACTGGAACGCGACGGCCTCCTCAGCCGCACCGTCACCCCGTCCGTCCCGGTCCGCGTCGACTACGAACTCACCCCCCTCGGTCACAACCTCGCCCAGCTCCTGACCGCCGTGAAGGACTGGGCGGAGAACCACTTCGACGAGGTCGCACAGGCCCGCGAACGCTACGACGCCGAGACCGCCGACGCCTGACGCCGACGTCACGGGACCAGGCCGGGCATGCGAAGCTGACCGCCATGTCCGTGCTCCGCTCCGCCGCCCTCTTCGTGCTCGCCGCGCTGCTGGAGATCGGCGGCGCCTGGCTCGTCTGGCAGGGCGTGCGCGAGCACAAGGGCTGGCTCTGGGCGGCCGGCGGTGTCCTCGCCCTCGGCGCCTACGGCTTCGTCGCCACGTTCCAGCCCGACGCCCACTTCGGCCGTGTCCTCGCCGCGTACGGCGGGATCTTCGTCGCCGGTTCGATCCTGTGGGGCGTGGCCGCCGACGGCTACCGCCCGGACCGCTGGGACGTCACGGGCGCACTGGTCTGCCTCGCGGGCATGGCCGTCATCATGTACGCCCCGCGAGGGCACTGACCCCCGGCCCCGGGCGTGCTCAGAACGGCTCGTCGGGCGGCAGCAGGCCCAGCTGCCCCAGGAAGTCCATCTCGTCGAAGTACAGCCGGTAGTCGACGATCCGCCCGTCCTTGACGGTGGCGATGTCCACCCCGCGGATCCGGATCTCCTTCTGCGTCGGCGGCAGCGTCTCCCCGTTGGGCAACTCCAGCGGTCCCGTGTTCCGGCCGTGGTAGACACCCTCGTCGATGGCCGTGTCACCGGCCTCGTAGGAGTGCAGCGGCTGGAACGTCGCCTCGGGTACCGCCTCCGTCATGGTCCGCCAGTAGTCGACGATGGCGTCGCGCCCGCGCAGCTCGCCCTCGTCGGGAGTGAAGGCGACCGCGTCCTCGGCGTACAGATCGGCGACGACCTTCAGATCGGCGTGCCCGGTGACCGCGTCGGTGAGCCGGTCCATGACCTCACGTGCCTGACCCATGATCCACCTCCCGGAGAAACAGGGGAACACCCAGCCTCATTCTCCCACCGCCGCCCCCTTCTATCCTGGCCGCAAGCCCGGCGCAGACGCCGGCCAGCCACCCACCGAGGAGCTCCCATGGCCACCGCCGCCCCGCCCGCAGCCTCCCGCATCGCCGTCGTCACGGGTGCGAGCAGCGGAATCGGCGCCGCCACGGCCCGGCAGCTCGCCGCGGCGGGCTACCGCGTCGTCCTCACCGCGCGCCGCAAGGACCGCATCGAGGCCCTGGCCGAGGAGATCACCAAGGCGGGCCACCAGGCCACGGCGTACGCCCTCGACGTCACGGACCGCGCGGCCGTCGACGAGTTCGCCACGGCCTTCAAGACCATCGGCGTGCTGGTCAACAACGCGGGCGGCGCGCTCGGCGCCGACCCGGTCGCCACCGGCGACCCGGAGGACTGGCGCCGGATGTACGAGACGAACGTCCTCGGCACCCTCAACCTCACCCAGGCCCTGCTGCCCAAGCTGATCGCGAGCGGCGACGGCACGGTCGTGGTCGTCTCCTCCACGGCCGGCCACGGCACCTATGAGGGCGGCGGAGGCTACGTCGCCGCCAAGCACGGCGCCCACGTCCTCGCCGAGACCCTGCGCCTGGAGATCGTCGGACAGCCGGTCCGCGTGATCGAGATCGCCCCCGGCATGGTCAGGACCGACGAGTTCGCCCTGACCCGCTTCGGCGGCGACGAGGAGAAGGCAGCCAAGGTCTACCAGGGCGTCGCCGACCCCCTCACGGCCGACGACGTCGCCGAAACGATCACGTGGGCGATCACCCGCCCCGCCCACGTCAACGTCGACCTCCTGGTACTGCGCCCCCGAGCCCAGGCGTCGAACACGAAGGTGCACCGGGAGCTGTAGAGCCTGCCGGTCAGCCCTTCACGCAGACGACCTGCTTCAGCTTCGCCACGACCTCCACCAGATCGCGCTGCTGATCGATGACCTGCTCGATCGGCTTGTAGGCGCCGGGGATCTCGTCGACGACCCCGGAGTCCTTGCGGCACTCCACGCCCTGGGTCTGCTGCTCCAGGTCCGCCGTGGTGAACCGGCGCTTGGCCGCGTTGCGGCTCATGCGCCGGCCCGCGCCGTGCGAGGCCGAGTTGAAGGACTTGGCGTTGCCGAGACCCTTCACGATGTACGAACCCGTACCCATGGAGCCCGGGATGATCCCGTACTCGCCGGAGCCGGCCCGGATCGCGCCCTTGCGGGTCACGAGCAGGTCCATCCCGTCGTAGCGCTCCTCGGCCACGTAGTTGTGGTGCGCGCTGATCTCCGGCTCGAAGGCGGGCTTGGCCTTCTTGAACTCCTTGCGGACCACGTCCTTCAGGAGCGCCATCATGATCGAGCGGTTGTGCCTGGCGTACTCCTGCGCCCAGAACAGGTCGTTGCGGTACGCCGCCATCTGCGGGGTGTCCGCGACGAACACCGCGAGGTCGCGGTCGACCAGTCCCTGGTTGTGCGGGAGCTTCTGGGCCACGCCGATGTGATGCTCGGCGAGTTCCTTGCCGATGTTCCGGGAACCGGAGTGCAGCATCAGCCAGACAGAACCAGTCGTATCCGTGCATACTTCGACAAAATGGTTTCCCCCGCCGAGCGTTCCCATCTGCTTGGTGGCGCGTTCCTGGCGGAACTTGACCGCCTCCGCCACCCCGCCGAACCGCGCCCAGAAGTCGTCCCACCCGGCGGTGGCCAGCCCGTGGAACCGCCCCGGATCCACCGGGTCGTCATGCATCCCCCGCCCCACGGGAATCACCTGCTCGATCCTCGACCGCAGCCGGGACAGGTCGCCGGGCAGGTCGTTCGCCGTCAGGGACGTCTTCACCGCCGACATCCCGCAGCCGATGTCGACACCCACCGCCGCCGGGCACACCGCGCCCTGCATGGCGATGACCGAACCGACCGTCGCGCCCTTGCCGTAGTGCACGTCGGGCATCACGGCCAGGCCCTTGATCCACGGCAGCGTGGCGACGTTCTGGAGCTGCTGGAGCGCCGAGCCCTCGACCGACGCCGGGTCGGCCCACATCCGGATCGGCACCTTCGCACCCGGTACCTCTACATACGACATAGCGTCCTCAATCCCCCGTAAACGAACAGAAGTCTTCAACAGCAAATACCGGAGCCAAGGTCGACGAAAAGGAAATCGGACCGGCGTTCACGGCAGTGCGTGCGATACACATTGTGTCCATCGCCCGCTGTACGGCGGCAAGCCAATATCCGTGTCGAGAGGAGCCACCACGTGCAACGAAAGGCGTGCGTGCCCGGTGTCGCCGTGCTCCTCGCGGCGGTCCTGGCCGGCTGCACCGGCGGCTCGGCCGACGGCGGCCCGACGGACGACTCCAACTCCGGCGACACCGGCACGGCCTCACCCGCCGCCGAACCCGGCCGCTACCGCACCCTGCCCGACCCCTGCGTCGAGGTCGGCGACAGCACCCTCGACGAACTGCTCCCGGGCATCCGGCAGATCAGGGACGAGGAGCAGCGCGAGAAGGCCTACGCGGGCGAGCCGGCGACCACCTTCGACACCGACCGGAAGGTCGGCTGCCGCTGGAAGGTGGACTCCCCGGCGGCCACCGACCACCTGCTGATCGACTTCGAGCGGGTCGTGTCCTACGACAACGCCGTCAGCGACGACAGCCAGGCCGAGCAGCTCTTCGCGGAGCGGGAGGCCGCGGCCCATCTGCCCGAGCCGACCGCCACGCAGACGGCGCCCTCCGGCAGCGCCACGGCGAGCGGTTCGGCCGCCGCGTCGAGCGGCTCCCCGGCCCCGTCCGGTTCCTCCTCGCCCTCGGCGTCCCCCTCCGCGACCCCGACCGAGCTGCAGCCCCGGGTGCTGGAGGACCTCGGCGACGAGGCGTTCCTCGACGACGCGCTGAACCGTTCCGGTTCGACGGCCGAGCAGCGGACGGTGACTGTGGCGTTCCGCACGTCCAACGTCATCGTGACCATCGAGTACGCGGAGCAGCCGGCGACCGTCGGAGTCGTGCCGGACAGCAAGGAAATGCAGGACAGGGCGCAGAAACTGGCCTCCCAACTGGCGGAGTCCCTGGGCGACTGAGGCCCCTTCACTGCCCCTTCACGGCCCCACGCAAAGCGCTCGAAGGAAGAACACACCGCTGTCTCACCGCGTACGGTGACCACTCGGACCCGTTCCGACCGCAGGGAACCACGAGCGTCATGAGTGAAGGAACCATGCAGCGACGAGCACAGCGAGAAGAGCGAGACCAGCGAGCGAAGCGCCTGAGCCGCGCCCTTGTCTGCGCGGCCGCCGTCCCCGTGATGCTGGTCGCCGCCGGCTGCTCCTCGGACTCCGGCTCCGGCGACAGCACGGACAAGGCCGCCGAGGCCGCGGCGTCGGGGTCGGCGAGTCCGTCACCGACCGTGAAGGCGGCGGCGTACGGCAAGCTTCCGGAGGCGTGCAAGGCGCTTCCGGAGAAGACGCTGAAGGACCTCGTACCGAAGAGCAAGTCCGGCAAGGAGGGCAAGTCGGACGACATCTCGACGCGCGCCAGCTGCTCCTGGAACAGCCTCGACAACAACGGCGTGAAGGGCTCGCAGTTCCGCTGGCTGAACGTGTCGATGCTGCGCTTCGAGTCGGACGTCACCCGCGGCCCGGCCGACAAGCTGGCCCAGGAGTACTTCGAGAAGCAGGTCCAGGAAGCGCAGGCCGTCGAGGGCGCGAAGAGCGTCAAGACGGAGCCGGTGGCCGGTACGGGTGACCAGGCGACGGCCGTCCACTACGACCTGAAGAAGAAGGAAGGCACCTTCAAGCAGCAGACGGTCGTGGCGCGCGTCGAGAACGTCGTGGTCACGCTCGACTACAACGGCGCGGGCCTGGCCGGGGACAAGACGCCGCAGGGCGGCGACCTGCTGAAGGACGCGAAGAAGGCCGTCAAGGAGGCCGTGGAGGCAGTGTCGGCCGCGAACGGCAAGGGCGGCGGCACGGCGGACGGCGCCCCGTCCCAGCCGTCGAAGTCGCCCTCGAAGTCGGCTTCCAAGGAGGCGTCGGACGAGCCGTCGAAGGGCGCCTCGGCCTCGCCGTCGAAGAAGCCCGCGGCGAAGAGCTGAGAAGTCCCTGAGGAGTCCCTGAGAGGTTCCGACGGGAACCGGCCACCCGTTCTCCGCACACATGTGCCACCCTGTTGCGCGCAACAACACGCAAGGGGAGGGGAGTACGGGTGGCCGCGCCACTGCAGCTGACTCGGATGCACCGCGTTCTCATCGGCGTGGTCGTGGCCGGCGCCGTGATCATCGCCGGTATCGGCTTCGCCGGTTCGTACGCGGCGGTCCGCGAGTTGGCCATCAAGAAGGGCTTCGGGAACTTCTCCTACGTCTTCCCGATCGGCATCGACGCGGGCATCTGCGTCCTGCTGGCCCTGGATCTGCTCCTCACCTGGATCAGGATCCCGTTCCCGCTGCTGCGCCAGACGGCCTGGCTGCTGACGGCGGCCACGATCGCCTTCAACGGCGCGGCCGCGTGGCCGGATCCGCTCGGTGTGGGCATGCACGCGGTGATCCCGGTGCTGTTCGTGGTCGCGGTCGAGGCGGCCCGGCACGCGATCGGCCGGATCGCCGACATCACGGCCGACAAGCACATGGAGGGCGTGCGCCTGACGCGCTGGCTGCTGTCGCCCGTCCCCACGTTCCTCCTGTGGCGCCGCATGAAGCTGTGGGAGCTGCGCTCCTACGACCAGGTGATCAAGCTGGAGCAGGAGCGGCTGGTCTACCAGGCCCGGCTGCGGTCCCGCTTCGGGCGGGCCTGGCGCAGGAAGGCGCCGGTGGAGTCGCTGATGCCGCTGCGGCTGGCGAGGTACGGGGTGCCGCTGGCGGAGACGGCCCCGGCGGGCCTGGCCGCGGCGGGCATCGAACCGGCCCTGCTGCCCCCGGTCCCGCAGCAGGCCCTGGACGCGGCGGAGCCGAAGACGCTCGCGGCGGAACCGAAGGCGCTCGCGGCGGACGCCGCCCTCGCTGCGGACAGCCGCGTCACGGCGGCGGCACAGGCGGGCGCGGCGGCGCCCCGCGGCGGGCGGCGTCCGGAGTTCGACGGCGCCCCCTACGCGCAGGAGCCCGGCCCCGAACCCGAAGCGGACGAGAGCCCCTGGTTCAACACCCCGCGCGATGTCGAGTACCAGGGCGGTTACGACCCGGCCTACGACCCCGACCAGTACGCCCAGTGGATCGCCGAGCCCCCGCAGGCCGAGCAGTACCCCGACCGGCCGCAGGAGGGCTTCTCCCCGGAGGACACCGGCAGCTTCCCGATCCCGGTGGGCCCCAACCGCACCCGTGAACTGGGTGAGGGCGGCGGCACGCCCCCGACGCCGGAGCCGGACGAGGAGGCGTACTACCAGATCTTCCGTGAGTCGATCAAGAGCGGGAACGGAGCGCCCACCCCGCGCGGGTTCATGGCCGACGTCGAGACGACGTACGGCGTCACGCTGGAAGAGGCCGAGTCCAAGCGCATGGTGAATCGCTTCTCCAACCGTCTCAACGCGGAGCTGACGGACGAGCACATCGCCTGATCCGCGCCGGCGCACCCACGCGCAGACGCACCCGCAGACGGAGAAGGGGCCCTCGGTGAGGGCCCCTTCTCCGTCGTCACGGCGACGGATCCGCTACACCGCGAGCAGGGAGCGCACCCGCTCCTGTCCCACCGCCAGCAGCAGCGTGGGCAGTCGTGGGCCGGTGTCGCGGCCCACCAGCAGGTGGTACAGCAGGGCGAAGAAGGACCGCTGGGCGGTCTTGATCTCCGGCGGCAGCTCCTTCGGCGTGGCGTCGGCGGAGAACCCGGCCTGCACCTTCGGAACGCCGTACACCAGGTGCGTCAGCCCGTCGAGCGACCAGTGGTCGGCCAGCCCGTCCAGCAGCAGCCGCAGCGACTCGCGGCCCTGCTCGTCGAGCGACTTCAGCAGCTCGGCGTCCGGCTCGTCCCGCACGATGGTCCGCTGGTCGGCGGGGACGTGCGTGTTGATCCAGGCCTCGGCCTTGTCGTAGCGCGGGCGCGCCTCGTCGAGCGAGGTCAGCGGCTGCTCGGGGTCGAGCTCGCTGAGGATGCGCAGCGCCTGGTCCTCGTGGCCGGCGGTGATGTCCGCGACGGACGCCAGCGTCCGGTACGGCAGCGGCCGGGACGTCCGGGGCAGCTCACCGGCGGCCGTCCCCACGGCACGCGCGTGCGCGGCCACGTCGGCCGGCAGGGCGCTGCCGTCGGCGACCTTGGCGTCCAGCCGGTCCCACTCGTCGTAGAGCCGCTGGATCTCCTGGTCGAAGGCGACCTTGAAGGACTGGTTGGGCCTGCGGCGCGCGTACAGCCAGCGCAGCAGCTGCGGCTCCATGATCTGCAGGGCGTCGGCCGGGGTGGGCACGCCGCCCTTGGAGGACGACATCTTGGCCATGCCGGAGATCCCGACGAAGGCGTACATGGGCCCGATCGGCTGCTTCCCGCCGAAGATGCCGACGATCTGCCCGCCGACCTGGAACGACGACCCGGGCGAGGAGTGGTCGACACCGGAGGGCTCGAACACGACCCCCTCGTACGCCCAGCGCATCGGCCAGTCGACCTTCCAGACCAGCTTGCCGCGGTTGAACTCCTCCAGCCGGACCGTCTCCGAGAAGCCGCACGCGGTGCAGGCGTACGTCAGCTCGGTGGAGTCGTCGTCGTAGGCGGTCACGGTGGTGAGGTCCTTCTCGCAGTTGCCGCAGTACGGCTTGTACGGGAAGTACCCGGCGGCGGTGGAGCTGCCGTCGTCCTCGCCGGCCGCGCCGGAGCCCTCGGCGGCCACCAGCTCGGCCTCGTCGACCGGCTTCTGCCCCTGCTGCTTCTTGGCCGGGGCCTTCTTCGTGCGGTACTGGTCGAGGATCGCGTCGATGTCGCCGCGGTGCTTGATCGCGTGCAGGATCTGCTCGCGGTACACCCCGGAGGTGTACTGCTCGGTCTGGCTGATGCCGTCGAACTCCACGCCCAGCTCGGCCAGCGACTCGATCATCGCGGCCTTGAAGTGCTCGGCCCAGTTCGGGTGCGCGGAGCCCTTGGGCGCCGGGACGGACGTCAGCGGCTTGCCGATGTGCTCCTGCCAGGCCTCCTCGTCGACCCCGGCGATGCCCTTGGGCACCTTGCGGTACCGGTCGTAGTCGTCCCAGGAGATCAGGTGGCGCACCTGGTGGCCCCGGCGGCGGATCTCGTCGGCGACGAGGTGCGGGGTCATGACCTCGCGCAGGTTCCCGAGGTGGATGGGACCGGACGGCGAGAGCCCGGACGCGACGACGACGGGTTTGCCCGGGGCCCGGCGCTCCGACTCCTCGATGACCTCATCCGCGAAACGGGAGACCCAGTCGGTGGTCTCGGTGCTCTGAGCCACGATCGGCACGTCCTTCTTTCTGCATCGGGCAGCCGGTACGGTCGCACGGCTGACCGCACCATTGTCCCAGACCCTCTCGCGCCCGGAAAAACGGCTTTACCCCCGTGGGATACTGGCCGGGTCCATCGATTTCCCCTAGGAGAACGGCACCCTCGCCCATGGCCTCGGTCACGTCCCTCAGCGACTCCGTCCACCAGCGCCTCGCGGCGGCCCTGTCGGCGGCTCTGCCGCAGGCCGGCTCCGCGGACCCGCTGCTGCGACGAAGCGACCGGGCCGACTTCCAGGCCAACGGGATCCTGGCCCTCGCCAAGAAGGAGAAGGCCAACCCGCGCGAGCTGGCCACGCAGGTCGTCTCCGGTGTCGAGTCGGGTGAGCTGATCAAGGACGTCGAGGTCTCCGGCCCCGGCTTCCTCAACATCACCCTCACCGACCGCGCGATCACCGAGAACCTCGCCGCGCGCTACGCCGACGACACCGGCCGCCTCGGCGTGCCGCACGCCGAGCAGCCCGGCACCACGGTCATCGACTACGCCCAGCCGAACGTGGCGAAGGAGATGCACGTCGGTCACCTGCGCTCCGCGGTGATCGGCGACGCGGTGACGCGGATGCTGGAGTTCACCGGCGAGAACGTGGTCCGGCGTCACCACATCGGCGACTGGGGCACCCAGTTCGGCATGCTCATCCAGTACCTGGAGGAGCACCCGCACGGGCTGGACCACAGGGCCGACGAGGTCTCCGGCGAGGAGGCGATGTCGAACCTCGACCGCCTCTACAAGGCCGCCCGCAAGGTCTTCGACTCCGACGAGGAGTTCAAGACCCGCGCCCGGCGCCGGGTGGTGGACCTCCAGGCGGGCGACCCGCAGACGCTGGCCATGTGGCAGAAGTTCGTCGACGAGTCGAAGATCTACTTCTTCTCCGTCTTCGAGAAGCTGGACATGGAGATCCGCGACGCGGACATCGTCGGCGAGTCGGGCTACAACGACATGCTCGCCGAGACCTGCCGCCTGCTGGAGGAGTCGGGCGTCGCGGTCCGCTCCGAGGGCGCCCTCTGCGTGTTCTTCGACGACATCAAGGGCCCGGACGGCAACCCGGTCCCGCTGATCGTGCAGAAGTCGGACGGCGGCTACGGCTATGCGGCGACCGACCTCTCGGCCATCCGTGACCGCGTCTTCAACCTGAAGGCGGACAGCCTCATCTACGTCGTGGACGCCCGCCAGTCCCTGCACTTCAAGATGGTCTTCGAGACGGCCCGGAAGGCGGGCTGGCTGAACGACGACGTGACCGCCTACCAGCTGGCGTTCGGCACGGTCCTCGGCAAGGACGGCAAGCCGTTCAAGACCCGTGAGGGCGAGACGGTCCGCCTGGTCGACCTCCTCGACGAGGCGATCGACCGTGCCTCGGTGGTCGTCCGCGAGAAGGCCCAGGACCTCTCCGAGGAGGAGATCGCCGAGCGCGGCGCCCAGGTGGGCGTCGGCGCGGTGAAGTACGCGGACCTGTCGACCTCGGCCAACCGGGACTACAAGTTCGACCTGGACCAGATGGTCTCGCTCAACGGCGACACCTCCGTCTACCTCCAGTACGCCTACGCCCGTATCCAGTCGATCCTGCGCAAGGCCGGCGACGCCCGCCCCGCCGCACACCCCGAGCTGGAGCTGCACGAGGCGGAGCGCGCGCTCGGCCTGCACGCGGACTCGTTCGCGGCGACGGTCGCGGAGGCGGCGACGGAGTACGCCCCGCACAAGCTGGCGGCGTACCTGTACCAGCTGGCGTCGCTGTACACGACGTTCTACGACAAGTGCCCGGTCCTCAAGGCCGGGACGCCCGAGCAGGTCGAGAACCGCCTGTTCCTCTGCGACGTCACAGCGCGCACGCTGCACCGGGGCATGGCCCTGCTGGGCATCCGGACGCCTGAGCGGCTCTGACGCCGGGCCCTGACGGACAGGCCGAGGGCGGCACTCCCCCGTGGAGTGCCGCCCTCGGGCGTTCAGCGCTGCGCCGTGGTGTTCGCGCCGTCCAGACTCTCCCGGACGAGGTCCGCGTGCCCGGCGTGCTGGGCGGTCTCCCGGATCAGGTGCAGCAGGACCCGGCGCGCGGACCAGACCTCGGGCTCCGGCGGGGACCAGGGCGTCTTCGGCAGCGGCACCCCGGCGTCCAGGTCCGGCAGTGCGGCCACCGCCTCCTCGGTGGCCCTGGCGGCGGTCGCGTAGCGCTCCAGCAGCGCGGGGAGCGTGTCGCCCTCGGCCATGCGGTACTGCGCCGTGTCGAGCATGCCGTCGGGCAGTTCACCGTCGCGCTCGGACATGATCCGGGTCCACGTCTCCTCTCCCGTGGCGAGGTGCTTCACGATGCCACCGAGCGTCAGCTCGCTCACGGTCGTACGCCGCCGGGCCTGCGCGTCGGTGATTCCGCGCAGGGTGATCAGCAGCAGCGCGCGCTGCTCCGCGAACGCGGCGAGCAGGTCGGTCTTCTCGGAGGAAGTGGTCATGTCCGAACCGTAGGGAGGATGTAGGCCAGTCGCTGTCCGCTACGGCGGTCGTCACCATCCGGCGGGGCGCCGGCCCGGCCCTCGGCGCGTATGCCGAGCACCAGGTCCTCAACCGGCGGACGTGGCACTTCTGATGGGACTGAGCCCCTCCCCCAGCCTGCGCAGCCCCTCCCCGATCTCCTGCGGCGTCTGCGTCACGAAGCACAGCCGCAGGGTGGCCCGGTCGGGCGTGCCCGCGTAGAAGGGGGCGCCGGGGACGTAGGCCACGTTCTGCCGGACCACCCGCGGCAGCAGGGCCGTCGTGTCGTACGGCTCCGGCAGGCGCGCCCAGAGGAACATGCCGCCCTCGGGCCGGTTCCAGACCGACCCGGCGGGCAGCGCCCCGGCGAGCCCGGAGAGCATCGCGTCGCGGCGTTCGCGGTACACGCCGGCGACGCGGGCGACATGGGCGTCCAGGTCGTTGTCGGCCAGGTAGCGGGCCGCGGCGAGCTGGTTGACGGTCGGGGTGTGCAGGTCGGCGGCCTGCTTGGCGACGGCACAGGCGCGCCGCAGCTCCCCGGGTGCCCGCAGCCAGCCCAGCCGCAGCCCGGGCGCCATGACCTTGGAGAAGCTGCCGAGCAGCACGGTCCGGTCCTCGGCGCCCGGGTGGGCGGCGATCCACGGCACGCGCTCACCGTCGTAGCGAAGTTCGCCGTAGGGGTCGTCCTCGACGATCCACAGTCCGCGCCGGGCGGCGACGGCGGCCACGGCGGCGCGGCGCGCCGCGGGCAGGGTCCGGCCGGTGGGGTTCTGGAAGGTGGGCACGGTGTAGAGCAGCTTGGGCCGCTCACGCACGACGAGTTCCTCCAGGGCGCCGGGGTCGATGCCGTGTTCGTCGCCGGGCACGGCCACGATCCGCGCCCCGGCGAAACCGAACGCCTGGAGGGCCGCCAGATAGCAGGGGTTCTCGACGAGGACGGTGTCCCCGGGTTCGAGGAGCGCGGTGGCCAGGAGTGAAAGGGCCTGCTGGGAGCCGGTGGTGACGAGCAGGTCGTCGGGGCCGGTCGGCAGGGCGCGCGCGGTGGTGCGGGCGGCCAGCGCGTCCCGCAGCGCGGGTTCGCCCTCGGTGGTGGAGTACTGCAGGGCCCGGGCGGGCGCCTCGGCGAGCACGGCGTCGTACGCGGCGGCGATGCCCTTGGCGTCGAACAGCTCCGGTGCCGGGAGTCCGCCCGCGAAGTTGATCACCTCGGGGCGGGCGGTGACGGCGAGGATGTCGCGTACGGGAGAGCCGCCGACGGCCTTCGCCCGCGCGGCCAGGGGCGGCACGGGAGCGTGGGTGGGCAGGGGCGGCACGGGAGCGTGGGTGGGCAGGGGCTCGGCGACGGTCATGACACGGCTCCTTCAACTGCGGTGACGCCTGGTGCCCCGCAGCCTAGGGAAGTACGTGCCGTCTACAAGCAGGTTTCCGGGATCCGGACGCCCCTCCGGTCACCGGCGGGGCCGTGGCTCACGCCTTGGCGCCGATCGCCGCGTACACGTTGATGTCCGCGTCCGTGACGTCGTTGATGTCGCGGTACCGCACCTTCTCGATCTCCTCGAGCGAGGCGAGGAAGGACTCCTCCGGCTGCTCGGGTACGGGGGCGGCGTGGTCGGGCCGCCAGCGGTGCGCGGGGACCACCCCGGGGTCGGCGATCTTCAGCCGGCTGTCCGTGAAGAACCGCTCGACGTCGGCCCGGGAGCGCAGCACGAAGGTGAAGCCGCGTTCGGTGTAGGTCCGTTGGACCGCGCGGATGTTCTCGGGGTTGAGGTCCTCGGTGAGGTGGCTCAGCACCAGCCGGCTGCCGGCGGGCAGTTCGCCGAGCAGTCCGCTCACCAGCGGATAGGCCTCCTCGTCGGCGACGAAGTGCAGCACCGCGACCAGGCAGAGGGCGATCGGCCGGTCGAAGTCCAGGGTCTTGGCGGCCTGTTCGAGGATGCGGTCCGGATCCCGGAGGTCGGCGTCGATGTAGTCCGTACGCCCCTCGGGGCCGCTGGTCAGCAGGGCGCGGGCGTGCGCGAGCACCACGGGGTCGTTGTCGACGTACACGACCCGCGACTCGGGTGTGATGCGCTGCGCGATCTGGTGCACGTTCTCGGCCGTCGGCAGTCCGGTGCCGATGTCGAGGAACTGCCGGATGCCGTCCTGCTCCACGAGCGTGGTCACCGCGCGCCGGAGGAAGTCACGGTTGTGCCGGACGTCGAGGTACCCGCGCGGGTTGGCGGCCAGCGCGGCGGCGGCCGCGTCCCGGTCGGCGGGGTAGTGGTCCTTGCCGCCGAGGAAGACGTCGTAGACCCGCGCCGGGTGCGCCTTGCTGCTGTCGATCCTCCTCCGCAGCCCGGCGGGATCCTGGCTGAGGGCGTCACCGGACATGGACGTCTCCCTGAAGAGCGTGTAGTTCAATCGACAACCACTACGACGGTCAACAACCTAACGACTCAAGTGATTTGATGGTGCCCGTGCCGAACGCAAGCCGAGTCACGACGACCCTCTGGCGCCCCATCGGCCCCAAGGAACTGGACCTGGTCCGCGACCTCGACCGGCGCGCCTGGCCGCCCCGCCTCCCCGAGCAGCCGATCTTCTACCCGGTCCTCAACGAGGACTACGCCATCAAGATCGCCCGGGACTGGAACGTCAAGCACGACGGCGCCGGCTACGTCACGCGCTTCGAGGTCGACACCGACTTCCTGACCCGCTACCCGGTCCAGCAGGCCGGCGGCCGCACCATCCTGGAACTGTGGGTCCCGGCCGAGGAGCTCGACGAGTTCAACGCCCATATCGTCGGAAAGATCGAGCTGGTCCACGAGTTCCACTGAGCCCGCCCCGCGCGACTACTGCGTGGTCCCCTCCTCGACCCACGTCTCGCCGCCCAGCGGGAACTCGTACGCCGGACGCCCGTTGTTGCCGCTCGTACGGAACGGCCGGCCGTGGTCGTCCACCGTCAGCGTGCCCGTCCGGCCGCCGCTGGACCAGCTCAGCTCCAGGTACCAGCTGACGTCGTACGCGGAGGCGTCGGCCCGGACGTAGTACACCTCCGGGTCGGACTCACTCACCTTGAAGGGGAAGTCCGCGTGCCCCGCCTCGGGCACGACCCCGGGGCGCGTGGCGTCGAGGGCGACCGTGAAGAACCGGGTCGGCACACCGCCGCCGCAGCCGACGCCCGGATACCCCATGGCGTAGTCGTTCCAGGCGAGCGGCGCCCGCTTGCCGGCCATCCGGACGGTCAGGTCCTTGACGACCACGGTCTCCCGGCCCTTCCCCTGCACCGTCAGCTTCAGGAGCTGCTCCCCCGACGGCACGGCCCCCATGGCCGCCACCCAGCCGGGCGCGTCCGGCTCGACCGGCGGCGGGCGGACCTGCCCCGGCGGCAGGTTCACCAGGTAGCGCTGGGAGCAAGGGCTCTCCCAGGCGTGCGGTTCCGTCGTCACGGTGAGAGGAGGGGCGGCGGTGGCGGTGTCACGGCCGGGGCGGCCGGAACCGCCGGCGGCGGGGTCCGAGGCGGCAGGCGCCGGGGCACCCGAATTCTTCTTCTCCCCGTCCTTGCCGTTGTCTTTGCCGTTGTCTTTGCCGTTGTCCTTGTCCTTGTCCTTGCCGTCGCCGTCCGCGGAGGACGCACCGGCGGAGGGCTGGACGGAGGCCGCCGGGCCGTCCGCTTCCCGCCCGCCGGCACCGCCGGTGGCCACCGCCGTCCGGCGCCGCCCCTCGTCGTCCGAACCGTCCAGGGGGACGGCCATGGCGAGACCGACCCCACCGAGGGCCACGGCTACGGCGACACCGACGAGGAGGGCACGACGGGGGCGTCGCCGTACGGGGGTCTCCGGCGCGGGCGGGTCGGCGTCCCCGGCCTCGACCGCGTCCGGCGCCGAAGTGGCGGTCGCGGCGGAGGCCGCCACTGGAGCTCCGCCTCCCGCACCACGACTCTCCTCACCGCTGCTCTCCTTGCCGCCACTGCCCGCAGTTCCGCTCCCCGTGGCGCCGCTCCCCTTGCGCGCCCGCCCGGCATCCGCCAGGACCCACCGCCGGTGCAGTTCGACGAGCTCCTCCGGCGACGCCTTGCACAGCCTGGCGAGCCGCTCCACCGGCGCGTAATCGGTCGGCACGGCATCGCCGTTGCAGTACCGGTGCAGCGTCGACGTACTCATGTGGAGCCGCTTGGCGAGCACCCCGTAGCTCAGCCCGGAGCGCTCCTTCAACTCCCCCAGCAGCGCGGCGAATTCCGCCGTGGCCGTCCCCTCCGACACTGTCCCTCCATGCCCCGTGTCCCGTTCCCCCGTTCCAGGGAATGACTGTTCTCCCTGGTCAGAGCATGTGCGGGCGTTCCAACGTCCCTGATGGCCCGCCGGGTCTGGCAGCCGGGACGGATCACCGCACAAGCTCTGGTCATCCAAGCACGCCGCCCCGGGACCATCGGCGGCGCGGCCCACCCGGGTCTGCTTGCCCACTGCCTTTGTCCGAAAGGAAACGCAGACATGCGCACGTACCACGCCCTCCCCGTCGCCCTCCTGGCCGCCCTCGCCCTGACGGCGTGCCAGGACGGCACGGGCCCGAAGGACGAGGGCGCCGCCCGCCCCGAGCCGGCCTCGGCGACCGTCACGGCCGAGCAGGCCACGCGGGCCGCTCAGGCGCCGGAGGGCACGAAGCACACGAAGGACCGGCAGGCGACGCGGGCCACGAAGAGCCGGCAGGCCTCGAAGGCCGCACAGGGCGGGAAGGAAGCGAAGGGTGCCGCCGCGACCCGCGTCTCCTGCAACGGCTCCAACACCACCGTCACCGCCCAGCCGGTCCGCCGCCCCGTCAACCACATGCTGATCACGGTGAAGAACACCGGCTCGAAGATGTGCGACCTCACCTACTACCCGGTGCTGCGCTTCGACGAGATGCAGTGGGTCCCGCAGCCCATCGAGGACTCCCAGCCGCAGGCGGTGACGACCCTGGCCCCCGGCGAGTCCGGCTACGCGGGCGTCTCGCTGTCGGCGGCCGACGGCAGCGGCGAGTGGGGCACCACCGGCCACAAGCTCACGGTCGGCTTCCAGGGCCGCACGCCCAACAGCGACGGCGGCCCCTCGGCGATCCCGGCCCTGCCGGCCAAGGGCGTGTACTACGACAGCACCCTGAAGGTCACCTACTGGCTGCGCGACATGGACGACGCGCTGTCGTACTGAGCGCCGCCCTACCGGTCCTTGAGCTTCTGGGCCACTTCGGTGGCCCAGTAGGTGAGGATGTTGCGGGCACCGGCCCGGCGGATGCCGGTCAGGGACTCCATGATCGCCCGGTCCCGGTCGATCCAGCCCTTCTCGGCGGCGGCCTCGATCATCGAGTACTCGCCGGAGATCTGGTAGGCGGCGACCGGCACGTCCACGGCGTCCGCGACCCGGGCGAGGATGTCCAGGTAGGGGCCGGCCGGCTTGACCATCACCATGTCGGCGCCCTCCTCCAGGTCGAGGGCGAGCTCGCGCAGCGACTCCCGCGCGTTCGCGGGATCCTGCTGGTACGTCTTCCGGTCCCCTTGCAGCGACGAGCCGACGGCCTCGCGGAAGGGACCGTAGAAGGCGGAGGCGTACTTGGCGGTGTAGGCGAGGATCGCGACGTCCTCCCGCCCGATCTGGTCGAGGGCGTCGCGGATGACCCCGATCTGCCCGTCCATCATCCCGCTGGGCCCGACGACATGAGCGCCGGCGTCGGCCTGCACCTGGGCCATCTCGGCGTACCGTTCCAGGGTCGCGTCGTTGTCGACCCGCCCCTGCTCGTCCAGGACGCCGCAGTGCCCGTGGTCGGTGGTCTCGTCGAGGCACAGGTCGGACATGACCAGCAGGTCGTCCCCGACCTCGGCGCGCACGTCGCGGAGGGCGACCTGGAGGATCCCGTCCGGGTCGGTCCCGGGCGTGCCGAGCGCGTCCTTCTTCGACTCCTCCGGCACGCCGAACAGCATGATCCCGGAGATCCCCGCAGCGACCGCCTCGGCGGCGGCCTTCTTCAGACTGTCCCGGGTGTGCTGCACGACCCCCGGCATGGCGGCGATCGGCACGGGCTCGCTGACGCCCTCGCGCACGAAGGCCGGAAGAATGAGATCGGCGGGGTGCAGCCGGGTCTCGGCGACCATCCGACGCATCACGGCGTTGCTCCGCAACCGCCGCGGCCGAGAACCGGGGAATGATCCGTACGTCGTCATGCCCCTACGCTACGCCCGCCCCAAACCCCCCGATACCGACGCCTTGTCGGCCCCCCTGCGAGACGCGTACCGCCCCCGCTACGCCGGGCCGCGGACCCACCAGGCCCCAGCACAACCGCCGAGCACCTCGCAGCCCACCGCCCCGCAATGCGCCCGACAACCCCCAGGTCCATCCTGAAACAGCAAGGACGAGGACCCCGACGGCCCGCCCCCACGCCGCCGCCGTCCCTCCGTACAGCCCCCACGGAGGACGCGATGACCGCCCCCCACCACACTCCCGATCTCTTCGCCCTCTCGGAGATCAACGGCCCGGTCCTGCGCCCCGGCGACCCCGCCTACCCCGACGAAGTCACCGGCTTCAACCTGGCCTCCCTCCACACCCCGGACGTGGCGATAGGCGCCACCGGCCCCGACGACATCGTCACCGCCATGCGCTGGGCCCACGCCACCCGCACCCCCGTCGCCGTCCAGGCCACCGGCCACGGCGCCAACTACCCGATCGAGCACGGCCTGCTGATCAACACGTCCCGCATGACGGACGTCCACGTCGACCCCACCACCCGCACCGCCACCATCGCCGCCGGCGCCAAGTGGAGCCACGTCATGGCCGCGGCCGCCCCCCACGGCCTGGCGGGCCTGTGCGGCACCTCCACGGACGCGGGCGTCGTCGGCTACACCCTGGGCGGCGGACTCCCGGTCCTCGGGCGGGCCTACGGCTACGCCGCCGACCTGGTCCGCTCCCTCCAGGTGGTCACCCCGGACGGCCACCTGCGCGAGTCGGACCCCCAGCACGAACCGGAACTGTTCTGGGCGCTGCGCGGCGGCAAGGGCAACGTCGGAATCGTCACCTCGCTCGTCACCGAACTACTGCCCCTCCCCCGGCTCTACGGCGGCGGCATCCACTGCCACGCCGAGCACGCGGAGACCCTGCTGCGGGCCTGGACGGACTGGACCCGTACGGTCCCGGACGAGATGTGCAGCATGTTCTCGGTGCTGCGCCTGCCGCCGATCCCGCAGATCCCTGAGCCCCTGCGCGGCGGCTTCTGGGCCCGGGTCGCGATCGCGTGGCCGGGTGACCCGGCCGAGGGCGAGGCCCTGATCGCACCCATGAGGGCGGCCGCGCCCGTGGCCGTGGACCTGGTCGGGGAAATGGACTACGCGGACCTGGACCGCATCCACATGGAACCCCAGGACCCGCTGCCGGCACGCGAGTGCTGCATGCTGCTGCGCGACCTGTCCCCCGAGGCCGTCGACACGTTCCTGGAGCAGGTCGGCCCCGCAGCCGGCGCCGACCACCCGCTGCTCGTCGCCTCCCTGCGGCACATGGGCGGCGCGCTGGCCCGCCCCTCCGCCGTCGAGGACGCCGTCTGTTCCCGCGACGCCCGCTACTTCATGGAGTCGGTCGGCATCATGCCCGCCCCGCCCGTGGCCGAGGCCGTCGAGCAGGCCACACGCCGTCTCCACACGGCCATGGGCCCGTACGGAACGGGCCGCACCATGGTCAACATCCACGGCACGCCGGGCGACGAACAGGACCGCGCCCGCGCCTGGACCCCGGAGGTCTACGCCCGCCTGCGCCACGACAAGTCCGTCTACGACCCGGACAACCTCCTGCGCTACGGCCACGCGGTGACGCCCGCGTAGCCGCAGCCAGTGAGGGTCGGTCAGGTCGTCGAGCGCCTGCGCCGGGCCCCCGGCCGCCGCTCGCTCGGCCGCGTCACCGGGTCCCCGGCCTCCACGGCCGCCGCACGGCGCTTCGCGCCGAAGTCGGCCAGGGCTTCCGCCAGCTTGTGGACGGACGGCTCGGGAGCCATGACGTCCACCCGCAGCCCGTGCTCCTCGGCGGTCTTCGCCGTGGCCGGGCCGATACACGCGATCACCGTGACGTTGTGCGGCTTGCCGGCGATGCCGACCAGGTTCCGCACGGTGGACGACGAGGTGAAGAGAACGGCGTCGAAGCCACCGCCCTTGATCGCCTCACGGGTCTCCGCCGGCGGCGGCGAGGCCCGCACGGTCCGGTAGGCCGTGACGTCGTCGACCTCCCAGCCGAGCTCGATCAGCCCGGCCACCAGCGTCTCCGTGGCGATGTCGGCACGCGGCAGGAACACTCTGTCGATCGGGTCGAAGACCGGGTCGTAGGGCGGCCAGTCCTCCAGCAGGCCGGCGGCCGACTGCTCGCCGCTCGGCACCAGGTCGGGCTTCACGCCGAAGGCGATCAGCGCCTTCGCCGTCTGCTCGCCGACGGCCGCGACCTTGATGCCCGCGAAGGCACGCGCGTCGAGCCCGTACTCCTCGAACTTCTCCCGCACGGCCTTGACCGCGTTCACCGAGGTGAAGGCGATCCACTCGTAGCGGCCCGTGACGAGCCCCTTGACCGCGCGCTCCATCTGCTGGGGCGTGCGCGGCGGCTCGACGGCGATCGTCGGCACCTCGTGCGGCACGGCCCCGTACGACCGCAGCTGGTCGGAGAGCGACGCCGCCTGCTCCTTCGTACGCGGTACGAGCACCTTCCAGCCGAACAGCGGCTTGGACTCGAACCACGCGAGCTGGTCGCGCTGGGCGGCGGCGGAACGCTCACCGACCACGGCTATCACCGGCCGGCCGCCGTCGGGCGAGGGCAGCACCTTGGCCTGCTTCAGCGTCTGCGCGATCGTGCCGAGCGTGGCGGTCCAGGTGCGCTGCCGGGTGGTCGTGCCGGCGACGGTGACCGTCATCGGGGTGTCCGGCTTGCGCCCGGCGGAGACGAGCTCGCCGGCCGCCGCCGCGACGGAGTCCAGCGTCGTGGAGACGACAACCGTGCCGTCCGACGCCCCGACCTCCGTCCAGCACCGGTCCGACGCCGTCCGCGCGTCGACGAACCGCACGTCCGCGCCCTGCGCGTCCCGCAGCGGCACACCGGCGTAGGCCGGCACACCGACGGCGCTCGCGATGCCGGGGACGACCTCGAAGGGCACTCCGGCGGCGGCGCACGCCAGCATCTCCTCGGCGGCGTACGTGTCGAGGCCCGGGTCCCCGGACACCGCACGCACGACCCGCCTGCCGCCCCGCGCGGCCTCCATGACAAGATGTGCGGCATCCCGCACCGCGGGGACGGCGGCGGTGGTTGACGTGCCGTCAACTACCGTCAGCTGGGGCGTTCCTGTGCCCGGCGCCGGGTCCTGGGAAGGATCCGGATCCGTGTGCACTTCGGAGACGCCCTGCCTGGCGTGCTGACGTACGACGTCGAGCACCTCGTGCTCGGCGACGAGGACGTCCGCGTTCGCCAGCGCCTCCACGGCGCGCAGAGTCAGCAGTCCCGGATCTCCGGGTCCGGCACCCAGGAAGGTGACGTGCCCGTGTTCAGGACCGGCGGAAAGGGTGGTGGGGCTCAATGTGCTCGCTCCCCCATCAGACCGGCCGCGCCCTGGGCGAGCATGTCGGCCGCGAGTTCGCGACCGAGCGCCATTGCCCCGTCGTGCGTCTCGGGCACGGGACCGGTGGTGGACAGCTGCACCATGCGCGTGCCGTCGGTGGTCCCGACGACCGCGCGCAGGCGCATTTCCTTGACAATCTGCATGTCGGCCTGGCGGTCCCCCCGCTCGAGCGGTGCCGAGAGCGGGGGAAGGTCGGCCAGCGCGCCCACGGGGGCGCTGCAACCGGCCTCCAGGGCGGCGAGCAGTGATCGCTCGGCCGTCACGGCGATCCGCGTGAACGGGTCGTCGAGTTCGGCGAGCGCGGCGGCGAGGTCCGCATTGGCTGCGGTGCACTCGATCGCCAGGGCCCCCTGGCCGGGGGCGGGCAAAACCGTGTCGACCGACAGGAAGTCGGTCGCCTCGTCTCCGCGGCCGATCCGGTTCAGTCCGGCGGCAGCCAGCACGACGGCGTCGAGCTCCCCGCTGCGCACGAACCCGATGCGGGTGTCGACGTTGCCGCGGATCGGGACCGTCGCTATGTCCAGGCCGTGGCTGCGGGCGTACGCGTTGAGCTGCGCCATGCGGCGCGGTGAACCCGTGCCGATGCGGGCCCCGGAGGGCAGGTCCGTGAACTTCAGGCCGTCCCGGGCGACGATCACGTCCCGCGGGTCCTCGCGCACCGGAATTGCCGCCACGACCAGCTCGTCGGGCTGGGTGGTCGGCAGGTCCTTCAGCGAGTGCACGGCGAAGTCGACCTCGCCCTTGAGCAGCGCGTCACGCAGGGCGGTCACGAACACGCCGGTGCCGCCGATCTGGGCGAGCTGCTCACGCGAGACGTCGCCGTACGTGGTGATCTCGACGAGCTCGACGGGCCGCCCGGTCACCCGGCTGACGGCTTCCGCCACCTGCCCGGACTGGGCCATGGCGAGCCTGCTCCGCCTGGTGCCGAGCCTCAGCGCCTTGTCGTTCATGCCGGCCCTCGGTCTCTCTGGGTGGTGCTTTCCTCGGCCCGGGAGACGGCGGCCACCGTCTCGGGGTCGAGGTCGAACAGGGTCCGCAGCGCGTCCGCGTACCCGGCGCCGCCGGGTTCGGCCGCGAGTTGCTTGACCCGCACGGTCGGCGCGTGGAGCAGTTTGTCGACCACGCGCCGCACGGTCTGGGTGATCTCCGCTCGGTGTTTGTCGTCGAGTCCGGGCAGCCGCCCGTCCAGCCGGGCGATCTCGCCGGCCACGACGTCGGCGGCCATGGTGCGCAGGGCGACCACGGTCGGTGTGATGTGCGCGGCCCGCAGTGCTGCGCCGAAGGCCGCGACCTCGTCGGAGACGATACGCCGTACCTGGTCCACATCGGCAGCCATCGGAGCGCCCGCGGAGGCCTCCGCCAGCGATTCGATGTCCACCAGGCGCACCCCGCCCAGCCGGTGCACGGCCGCGTCGATGTCGCGCGGCATCGCGAGGTCGAGCAGGAAGAGCACGGGCTCGGGCCGCTGCGGCTCCTCGACCGGCTCGGGCCGGCGCCGCTCGGGGATCCGGCCGGCGGTGGCCACGGTCGCGGCGAGCGCGGTGATGGCGTCGGTGTCCGCGGCCGGGTCGAGCGTGCCGGTCTGTCCGGGCCGGGCCGAAGTGCCCGCACGCCGCTCGCCGCCCACCGTGCCGTTGTCCACCCATGCCGCGTGCTGCTCCAGGTCGGCGGCGGCCATCCCGGCCACGGCGGCCTCGCCCAGCACGGAGAACCCGGCGGTGCCCTGCACCGCGGAGAGGTCGAGCGGGCAGCCGTCCTCGCTGCCGAGGCCGGCGCCCGGCGCACCGCCGCGCTGCGCGCCGGAACCGGTCGCGGAGCCGGACTCGCCGCCCGGCGCCCCCGGTCCGTCCTCGCCGTGCCCGGCGACCGGCGCGGGCGTGCGGCCCTCGATCGCCTCGGCGACCGACTCGGCCGTCAGGACCAGGCCCGTCGCGCCGGTGCAGGAGACGGTGACGTCGGCACGTGTCAGCTCGGCCGGCACCGACTCCATCGGTACCGCGCGGGCCGCCACGTCCGTGTCGTCGCCGTCCATGAGGATCTGGGCGAGGCGCTCGGCGCGGTCGAGGGTGCGGTTGGCGACGACGACCTCGGCGACCCCGGCGCGCGCGAGCGTGGCGGCGGCCAGGGAGGACATCGACCCGGCCCCGATGACCAGGGCCTTCTTGCCCCGCGCCCACTGCTGTACGTCCCCGCCCCGGGCCAGCTGCTCCAGGCCGAAGGTGACCAGGGACTGGCCGGCGCGGTCGATGCCGGTCTCGGAGTGGGCGCGCTTGCCGACCCGCAGGGCCTGCTGGAACAGGTCGTTCAGGAGGCGGCCGGCGGAGTGCAAGTCCTGCGCCCGGGCCAGGGAGTCCTTGATCTGGCCGAGGATCTGCCCCTCGCCGACGACCATCGAGTCCAGACCGCAGGCCACCGAGAACAGGTGGTGGACGGCCCGGTCCTCGTAGTGCACGTAGAGATAGGGAGTGAGCTCCTCCAGGCCGACCCCGCTGTGCTGGGCGAGCAGCGTGGACAGCTCGGCGACACCGGCGTGGAACTTGTCCACGTCGGCGTAGAGCTCGATGCGGTTGCAGGTGGCGAGCACCGCGGCCTCGGAGGACGGTTCGGCGGCGACCGTGTCCTGGAGCAGCTTGACCTGCGCGTCCGCGTTCAGCGCGGCCCGCTCCAGGACGCTGACCGGGGCGCTGCGGTGGCTGAGTCCGACGACGAGGAGGCTCATGCCGGCATCACGGCGGGCATGTCCCCGTCGGGCCCCTGGTCGGCGGAGTCGCTGCGGGCGGCGGCGGCCGGGACGCCACCGTCGGAGGAGGCGGCCTCCTCCCCGGCCTTGCGCTGCTCGTGGAAGGCGAGGATCTGCAGCTCGATGGAGAGGTCGACCTTGCGCACGTCGACACCGTCCGGGACGGACAGCACGGTCGGCGCGAAGTTCAGGATGGAGGTGACACCGGCGGCCACGAGCCGGTCGCAGACCGCCTGGGCGGCACCGGCGGGGGTGGCGATGACACCGATCGACACGCCGTTGTCCTGGATGATCTTCTCCAGGTCGTCGGAGTGCTGCACGGGGATCCCGGCGACGGGCTTGCCGGCCATGGCCGGGTCGGCGTCGATCAGCGCGGCGACCCGGAAGCCGCGGGAGGCGAACCCGCCGTAGTTGGCGAGGGCGGCGCCGAGGTTGCCGATACCGACGATCACAACCGGCCAGTCCTGGGTGAGCCCCAGTTCGCGGGAGATCTGGTACACGAGATACTCGACGTCGTAGCCGACGCCCCTGGTCCCGTAGGAGCCGAGGTAGGAGAAGTCCTTGCGCAGCTTCGCGGAGTTGACCCCCGCCGCGGCCGCGAGCTCCTCGGAGGAGACCGTGGGGACGGAGCGCTCCGACAGCGCGGTCAGAGCGCGGAGGTACAGCGGAAGCCGGGCGACGGTGGCCTCGGGAATCCCTCGGCTGCGGGTCGCCGGTCGGTGAGTTCGGCCAGTTGCCACGGTGCTCCTGCGGGTAGAGCGGGGCTGTAGGCGGTCATACGTCCCTACATGACCGCCCCGTCGAATGCAGGCTATGTCTTTGTGAACGCGTGCACAAAGATGGTGTCCGATTTGCCCGGCCAACGTGACCGGGGTCACGCGCCCCCGGCGCACACGCAGGGAACCGGCGCCGGAGCGCCACCGTTCCTTGTCTTCTGGGGGCAAAACCGCACACTCTCCTCAGTGAATCCCGCCCCCGAGACCAAGCCACCATCGATCCTAAGCGACCGGGCGGCCTCTTTGGACTGATCGGTCAGTCGCTCACCGGGCGGGATCAGTCGGTCAGCGCCTTGCGCAGGCGGTCCTCGTTCACGCGCCAGAACGTGTGCTGCCTGCCGTCCACCAGTACGACCGGGATCTGCTCCCAGTACTGGTCGTGCAGTTCCCGATCCTCGGTGATGTCCTTCTGCTCCCAGGGGACTCCGAGATCACCGCACACCTTCTCCACAACGACCTGTGCGTCATCACACAGATGACAGCCGGGCTTGCGGATCAGCGTGACGAGCCGGTCACCGGAGGGCCTGCGGCGGAAGAGGGGACTCATGTCGGCCATTGTCGCGCGCCCGCGGACAAGCGGAACCCGCGCAGAAGCCCCCGGCCGACGCGCCGGCCGCCCGAGTCCCGCGGGGTGTCTTTTGACGACATGCTTGCCGAGAGTTCACACGCCCCCAACCTCTCGGCTCCGGAACCCCCGAACAGACTGGCTATGCTCACGCCATGGCCGCTCTCGGATGGCTCACTCCCCGTAGGCGCTCCGCCACGGCGCGGAGCGTTTTGGCAGGCGAGGCCTCGGCGGAGGCAGCCCGCAAGTCCACACAGGAAGTCGCCGGCACGACCGAGGAACCGCAGTTCCCGGTACACGGCGACGACCGGGCCGCAGCCTTCTTCGACCTGGACAACACGGTCATGCAGGGCGCGGCCATCTTCCACTTCGGACGGGGCCTGTACAAGCGGAAGTTCTTCGAGACGCGCGAGCTGGCGAAGTTCGCCTGGCAGCAGGCGTGGTTCCGCCTCGCCGGGGTCGAGGACCCCGAACACATGCAGGAGGCCCGCGACTCGGCCCTGTCGATCGTCCAGGGCCACCGCGTCGCCGAACTGCAGTCGATCGGCGAGGAGATCTACGACGAGTACATGGCCGAGCGCATCTGGCCCGGCACCCGCGCCCTCGCCCAGGCCCACCTGGACGCCGGCCAGAAGGTGTGGCTGGTGACGGCCGCCCCCGTCGAGATCGCCACGGTCATCGCCCGCCGCCTCGGCCTGACCGGCGCCCTCGGCACGGTCGCCGAATCCGTCGACGGTGTCTACACCGGCAAACTCGTCGGCGAACCGCTGCACGGCCCGGCGAAGGCCGAGGCCGTGCGCGCCCTGGCCGCCGCCGAGGGCCTGGATCTCGGCCGCTGCGCCGCCTACAGCGACTCGCACAACGACATCCCGATGCTCTCGCTGGTCGGCCACCCCTACGCCATCAACCCGGACAGCAAGCTGCGCAAGCACGCCCGGCAGCTGGACTGGCGCCTGCGCGACTACCGCACCGGCCGCAAGGCGGCCAAGGTCGGCATCCCGGCCGCGGCGGGCGTCGGCGCGGTCGCGGGCGGCACCGCGGCCGCCATCGCCCTGCACCGCCGCCGCCGCTGACCGTCCGATCAAACCGGGACACCGATGTTTACGGCCTGACTATCGCCGTAAATCCAACTGGCGTACCCCCACAACCTCGTGTCCAGTCCTCTTGGCTGCACACGGCCACAACACGCCTTGGACTCAGCTGCAATCCGAAGGTTTCCGATCAACAATCGGTCACGCTGCGGCACTTGATCCGGCGTCAATCGGTTACAGAAGCGACGTAATCGATGATTTGAGCAACTCGGTGTAGCAGGCCCTACACGAAGCGTTATTCTCCTCAGACGCAAACCGGTACCTCTCCGTCGCTACGACGAGTGAAAGGTTCCGCACTGCACGTGATGGAAGCTCTGCCTCTGGGAGTCCCGTGTACCCACACGTCGGGGTTGACGCCTCGGGCCTGGCTACGCTGCGCGCAAGGGTCCACGACCTGTTGCGCGGCTTCGTCCCCACCGCGTACGCCGTCCCCGCATTCGCCGCCGCCGCGCCCGTAGGCCCTTGCTACGCACTGGCCGACGGCAGCGCCGCGGTCGGCAGACGAGGGCGCCCCTCCGGCGGGGCCACCGCACGCCGGCCTGCCGCGGACAGCGACAGCGCCCGGATGATGGACCTCGTGGAGCGCGCCCAGGCCGGCGAGTCCGACGCCTTCGGCCGCCTCTACGACCAGTACAGCGACACCGTCTACCGGTACATCTACTACCGGGTCGGGGGAAAGGCGACCGCCGAGGACCTCACCAGCGAGACCTTTCTGCGGGCGCTCAGAAGGATCGGCACCTTCACCTGGCAGGGCCGCGACTTCGGCGCCTGGCTCGTCACCATCGCCCGCAACCTCGTCGCTGACCACTTCAAGTCCAGCCGCTTCCGCCTCGAGGTCACCACCGGCGAGATGCTCGACGCCAACGAGGTCGAGCGCTCGCCCGAGGACTCCGTCCTGGAGTCCCTGTCCAACGCCGCCCTGCTCGACGCCGTACGACGACTCAACCCCCAGCAGCAGGAGTGCGTGACGCTCCGCTTCCTCCAAGGGCTCTCGGTCGCCGAGACCGCCCGGGTGATGGGCAAGAACGAAGGCGCCATCAAGACACTCCAGTACCGGGCCGTCCGCACCCTCGCGCGGCTGCTGCCGGAAGACGCCCGCTGACCGGCCGGCACACTCGGCGACACCCAACTCACTTTCCGTGAAAGTCGGTTGACTTCGGCATCCGATCAGCCGACGTCCGTAACCCAAGTGCCGCGCCGCTCGTTGTGCGGGATGCAGGCTCCCTGTGGTCACCCCCTGACCGGCTCCGGTCACTCGATCGTGTGGTCGTGGTCAGGGTGTGCAACCCTCAGGACCCCCTGGGGAGTCGACCGTCATGACGAGAGGAGGTGCCGCCAGTGATCGCGAACGTATCGGCGCACCGGCGGGCGAACGCCTTCGCCCAGGCCCTGGAGGAGCAGTCCGGGCAGGGCACGGCGGCCGAGCAGCCCGAAGGATCGGCCCCGGCCCCGGCCACCGCGGAATCGAGCGAACAGGCCCGCCATCTGGCGCTCGCCTCGGGGCTCGGCGCGTTGCCCAAGCCGGAGCTCGACCCGGAGGTCAAGGCCGTCCAGCGGGCCCAGCTGGTGGCAGCCTTCGAGGCCATGCTGCAGGAGGGCACCGCGGGCGGCGGGGCGATGGACAGCGCGGTTCCCGGGCAGCGCTCCCGGGCCCGCGGAGCACACCGCGCGAAGTTCCGGCCGCGTTCCCGGCTCGCCAAGGGCCTCACCGCGGGCGGGCTCAGTGTCGGGGTGGCCGCGAGCGCCTTCGGCGGAGTCTCCGCCGCCAGCTCGGACGCCCTGCCCGGCGACTCGCTCTACGGCCTCAAGCGCGGCATCGAGGACGTCAAGCTCGGCCTCACCGACGGGGCGGACGAGCGCGGCCGGGTCTATCTCGACCACGCCTCCACCCGGCTCAGCGAAGCCCGCCGGCTCATGGAGCGCGGGCGCAGCGGCCCTCTGGACCACGAGTCCCTCGGCGAGATTCGCCGCGCCCTGTCCGGCATGCGGCACGACGCCTCGGAGGGCCACCGGCTGCTGAGTGAGGCGTACGAGCACGACCCGGACTCACTCGGCCCCATCCAGGCCCTGTCCGCGTTCTCCCACTCCCACCGCGAGTCCTGGGGCGAGCTGCGCGAGCGACTGCCCGTCCAGCTCGGGGACGTCAGCCGCGAGGTGTCGTCGGTCTTCGACGCCATAGAGGAGGACGTCGCCCCGCTGCGTTCCCTGCTGCCCGAGCCCCCGGCCACCAACGGCGGCAACGGCAAGCGGCAGGGTGCCTCCGAGTCCGCTCCCAGCGGCTCGTCGGGCACGGGCCGCTCGACCCGCCCCAGCGAGAGCGCCGGCAGGCACAGCGACCAGGGCAGCACCGACAGCGGCAGCCCCAGCCGCTCGGCCGGCTCCGGCAGCGACAGCGACGGCCTGCTCGGCGGCAACACCGGCGGCCTGCTCGACCCGCCGACGGACAGCGAGGCCAGCACCTCCCCGTCCGCGGAGGACAACACACCCGTCCCCGAGCCGGATGTGACGCTCCCGCCCCTCCTTCCCGGCCTGCTGCCCGGCCTGGGCATCGACAGCGAGCAAGCGGACTAGCAGACGGCTTCGGGGCGCCCCTTCAGCACGGGGCGCCCCGAAGCCGTACGCGGAGCGGAACGGATCAGAAGAACACCGACCGCCGCTGCACCAGCAGTTTGTAGAGCGTGTGCTGGATCTGCTCCCTGACCTGGTCGGTCAGGTTGAACATCAGCATCGGGTCCTCCGCCGCCTCCGGCGGATAACCGTCCGTGGGGATCGGCTCACCGAACTGGATCGTCCACTTGGTCGGCAGCGGAATCGCCCCGAGCGGCCCGAGCCACGGGAACGTCGGCGTGATCGGGAAGTACGGGAAGCCCAGCAGCCTCGCGACCGTCTTGGCGTTGCCGATCATCGGGTAGATCTCCTCCGCCCCGACGATCGAGCAGGGCACGATCGGCGTCCCCGCGCGCAGCGCCGTCGAGACGAAGCCGCCGCGACCGAAGCGCTGCAGCTTGTAGCGGTCCGCGAAGGGCTTGCCGAGGCCCTTGAAGCCCTCCGGCATCACCCCGACCAGTTCGCCCTGCTCCAGCAGCCGGGACGCGTCCTCGGCGCACGCCAGGGTGTGGCCCAGCTTGCGGGCCAGTTCGTTGACGACCGGCAGCATGAACACCAGGTCCGCGGCGAGGAGCCGCAGATGCCGGCCCGCGGGGTGGTTGTCGTGCACGGCGACCTGCATCATCAGGCCGTCCATCGGCAGGGTGCCGGAGTGGTTGGCGACGATCAGGGCGCCGCCCTCGGACGGGATGTTCTCGATGCCCTTCACCTCGACCCGGAAGTACGTGTCATACAGCGGGCGCAGCAGCGACATCAGGACCTGGTCGGTGAGTTCCTCGTCGTAGCCGAAGTCGTCGACCTCGTAGTCCCCGGTGAGGCGGCGGCGCAGGAAGGCCAGGCCGCCCGCGATCCGCCGCTCCAGCCCGCCCCCGCCGTCCCCGGAAGGCTCCGGCGGCTGTTCATCGGAAGTCACAGGAACATCATCCTGCGGAACGGCCCTGGCAGGCAGGGGCTGCACCTCACGCACCGGCACGGACTCCGCGCCCGGGCGGCGGTTCCCGGCGCCCCGGCGCCGCTGGGGACGCTGCGCCGCGTTCCCCCGGGACCGGTCGTCGTCGAACGGAATGACCTTGGCGTCCGCCATCGTTGATGCGCTCCTCAGTTGGCGCTCTGCGTCGGGGAGTGTCCGCCGCCCGCGAGGGGCGAGTCGGCGATCCGGTCGACGGCCCCCGCGAGGGCCTCCGGCGGAAGGAGTCCGGGGCCCTGGCTGCGGGCGAAGTCCGCGAACGTCTCCGCGGTCGTGTACTTGGGCTGGAATCCCAGCGTCTCGCGCATCTGGCCCGTGGCCACCACCCGGCCGTGTGTGAGCAGCCGGATCTGCTCGGGCGAGAAGTCCGTCATCCCCAGCGTACGCACCAGCGAGCCCGCCCAGGTGACGGCCGGGAGCAGCAGGGGGACGGTGGGGCGGCCGAGGCGCCGGGAGCACTGGGAGAGCAGCAGCACACCGTCGCCGGCGATGTTGAAGGTGCCGCTGTTGAGGGTGCCCCGCCGCGGTTCGTGCGAGCCGATCCGCAGCACCTCGATCACGTCGTCCTCGTGCACGAATTGCAGCCTGGGGTCGTAGCCGAACACGGTCGGCAGGACCGGCAGCGCGAAGTACGAGGCGAGCGGGGTGTCCGCGGCCGGGCCCAGGATGTTGGCGAACCGCAGCACGCACACGGCCACATCGGGCCGGCGGCGCGCGAACCCCCGGACATAGCCCTCGACCTCGACGGTGTCCTTCGCGAAGCCGCCGCTGGGCAGGGACTTGGGCGGGGTGGTCTCCGTGAACACGGCGGGGTCGCGGGGCGCGGAGCCGTAGACGTTCGTGCTGGACTTCACGACCAGCCGCTGCACGGACGGGGATTTCTGGCAGGCACCGAGCAGCTGCATGGTGCCGATGACGTTGGTCTCCTTCAGGGAGGCCCGGTTGCCGCTGCCCAGCGGTGTGCCCGTCACGTCCAGGTGGACGATCGTGTCGGCGCCCGTCTCGGCGAGCACCCGCGCGATCCCGGGCTGCCGGATGTCGGCCTGGACGAAGTCCGCACCGCCCAGGTGGTGCTCGGGCGGCACCGCGTCCACGGCGACGACCCGGTCCACATCGGGGTCCCGCTGGATCCGCCGGACGAACCGGCCCCCCAGCTGGCGGGCCACTCCGGTCACGAGCACGACCTTGCCCAAGATCAGCGCCTTCCTTCCAGAACCTCTTGCTCCCGGCCGCGTTCCCCCGTGGGGCCAACTTAGCGGGTTGTCGTTGCGCTGTGATGACCGCCCGATGCGCGAAGTGACCGAAGCAGCCGGACGCAGGAGCCGGGGCCGGAACCACGGCGGCCCGACGCCGATATGCGTGTGGCCCCCCACCGGTCGGTGGGGGGCCACAGCAACGCTCTCGCGCGGCGTGCGCGTCGCGAACTTACTTCTTGTTGCGACGCTGGACGCGCGTGCGCTTGAGCAGCTTGCGGTGCTTCTTCTTCGCCATCCGCTTGCGCCGCTTCTTGATAACAGAGCCCACGACTACCCTCGCTCACTTCTCATCACTCGGTGTTTGGGCGCCATGGGCCCATACGACCTACGAGGGGCCAGCCTACCCGTCCGAGCGCTGAGGTCGTAATCGAGGAGGCCGGAGGGATCCCGAAGTGCCCTGTGGGGATCGCTCCGACCCTGCCGTCAGGCGGTTTCCACCCCCACGTAACTCTCACGGAGGTACTCGTGAACCGCTTGCTCCGGGACGCGGAATGACCGCCCCACACGGATCGCGGGCAGATGACCGCTGTGCACCAGCCGGTACACGGTCATCTTCGACACTCGCATCACCGAGGCGACTTCCGCCACGGTAAGGAACTGAACCTCGTTCAGAGGCCTCTCGCCAGCTGCAGCCATGACACACCTGAACCTTCCGCACTCGACGGCCACCGGCTTCCCCTTCCGGTGACTCTTCGTCGCTGCGTGCTCACTCCCCAATGTAGGTGCCAGTGATGCGAGTGGGGAAGAGGTGCACCCATCGGCGGCCTACTGTGACAGACACGCCCGATTGAGTACGTAGCGGGTCAGCGGCAGGTAGTAATCGGACCGCACGCCGTCATCAAGTGGAACGGCGACCGAGACCGACCCCTCGGCCTCCCCCACGAACAGCGCCGGGTCGTCCGTATCGGCCGGCCCGATGGCCTCGAACCCCAGCTGACCTGCACCGCAGACCCACCCGTGATCCCCGATCACCAACTCGGGCAGGGGCCCGCCGGCCTCCGCACAAGCGGCCAGCACGGTACGAACCGGGAGAGGTGAGTGCGTATGTGCGCCGGGCTCACAACCGGGGCGTTCGGGACCGGGGGTCCGCACCAGCGCGACTCCTCGTACGTAGTCGAGGTTGTACGTACGTAGACCGAACCGGGTCGTTATGTCGACACGGCGACCCTGCGCGGGAGTGAGGACGGCACACCCCGCCGCCGACAGGGCGTCTGCCAGAGCGCCGTAGAAACCGAGCAGCCGGTGCGGGTGCCCGGTGCCGAGAAGCACGGGAGCACCCCGCCGGACGGCCCGGGCGAGACGTTCCGCGAAGGCGTCCAGCCCCGCCAGCGTCCGCTCCGGATCGATCACATCATGGCCGGAAACCCTCCGGGAATCGGCCGAAACACCACACCGGTCCGCCATCAGCTCGATCAACTCCCGTTCCCTCCAGGCGCCTTCGGGATCGATCCCGAGCAGCACCCGGGGGTCCCGGGCGGCGAAGAGGCGGTATCTGCGCAGGCTCTGCTCCCGCGAGGTGGCCACGGTCCCGGCGAGCCGCGCGCCCACCAGATGCGCGCGCAGGGCTTCGGTGGTCAGCACAGACAGATCGTGCGTGACCGGAACGCGGCCCGTCCCGGGAACCGCCGAACATCGCACGGTCGGCCCAGAGCCCGGAAGCGCCACGCGCGGCAGACGTACGGCCACCCGGAAGGCCACTCGCGGCAGATCTACGACCGCCTGGAAGCGTCGTCGGCCGCAGATGCACGGACACCCGGAAGCGCCGCTCGCGGCAGATCTACGGCCACCCGGAAGCGTCGTCGGCCGCAGACGTACGGCCGCTCCCGCCTGTGCGGCCCGACCGCACGCGCCGGACCGAGGTCCCGCCCGGTCTCACTCACTCCCTCACGCCAGCAGCCCCCGCAGCGGGAACACCGCCCGCCGGGCAGCCAGCACCGCCTGGTCCAGCCGGTCCGCCGGGTCGTAGCCCTGCTCCCAGCCGGACCACGAGACGGGCCAGCGCCCGTCCGTCATCCGCGCCGGCGCCAACTGCCGCGTCTTCGCGAACACTTCCTGCCGCCAGCCCTCGGGGATCATCGCCTCGGGTTCGACGGCCCGGCCCGCCGCGATCGCGACCAGATGCGTCCAGGACCGCGGCACGACGTCCACGACCGCGTAGCCGCCCCCGCCCAGCGCCACCCACCGCCCGTCGGCGTACTCGTGCGCCAGGTCGTGACAGGCCACCTGCACCGCCCGCTGCGCGTCCAGCGACACCGCCAGGTGCGCCAGCGGGTCCTCGAAGTGCGTGTCGGCCCCGTGCTGCGTCACCAGCACCTGCGGCCGGAAGTCGGCGATCAGCTCCGGCACGATCGCGTGGAACGCCCGCAGCCACCCCGCGTCCCCGGTGCCGGCCGGCAGCGCCACGTTCACCGCCGAGCCCGCCGCGGAGTCCGCCCCGGTCTCCTCGGGCCACCCGGTCTGCGGGAACAACGTCCGGGGATGTTCGTGCAGCGAGATCGTCAGCACCCGCGGGTCCTCCCAGAACGCCGCCTGCACCCCGTCCCCGTGGTGCACGTCGACGTCGACGTACGCGACCCGCTCCGCCCCCAGCTCCAGCAGCCGCGCGATCGCCAGCGACGCGTCGTTGTAGATGCAGAACCCGGACGCACCGCCCGGCATCGCGTGGTGCAGCCCGCCCGCGAAGTTCACCGCGTGCACCGCCTCACCCCGCCAGACCGCCTCCGCAGCCCCCACCGACTGCCCGGCGATCAACGACGACACCTCGTGCATCCCCGCGAACGCCGGATCGTCCATCGTCCCCAGCCCGTACGACTGGTCCGCCGCAGCCGGATCCGCCGACGCGGCCTTCACCGCCCCGATGTAGTCCTGCCGGTGGACGAGCCGCAGCGTCGACTCCCCGGCCGCCTTCGCGGCGACCACATCCACCTCACGGTCCAGCCCGAAGGCGTCGACCAGTCTCCGGGTCAGGGCCAGCCGGACGGGGTCCATCGGATGCCCCGGACCGAAGTCATAGCCCGTTACTGCCTCGTCCCACATCAGCTGTGCGCGGCCGCTCATGCCCGCCACCGTATCGGTCCGGTTGAGCCGCGAACGACCGGGCGTACACCAGCGTCACCAGCACCAACACCATCGGCACCAGCATCGCCCCGCGGTAACTCCACAGATCCCCGAGCGCCCCGACCAACGGCGAACCGATCAGAAACCCCACGTAGTTGAAGACGTTCAGCCGCGCCACGGCCGCGTCCGAAGCCCCCGGGAACAGCCTCCCGGCCGCCGCGAACGTCTGCGGCACCAGCACGCACAACCCGAGCCCCAACAGGGTGAACCCCAGCATCCCGACCCAGGCCCCGGGCGCCCCCGCCACCACGGCGAACCCACCCGCCGCGACCAGCGCACCGCCCCGCACCACCGCGACCGCCCCGAACCGCCGCACCCCGAGGTCCCCGATCGCCCGCCCCAGCAGCGTGGTGACCATGTACACGTTGTACGGCACGGTCGCCATCTGCTCCGAGCTCCCCAGCACGTCCTGCAGATACTTGGCACTCCAGTTGGAGACCGTCGAGTCCCCGATGTACGCGACCGTCATCACCAGACACAGCGGCAGCAGCCACTTGAAGACGACCGTCTGGCTCTCTCCGCCCTTCTCCTCCGCTCCCCGCGCCGCGCCCCGGTCGTCGGCATACCACCGGCTCCCCACCAGTACGGCCGGCAACAGCACCAGCACGACCGGCAGATACGACACCCACAGCGCCAGATGCCAGTGCGCGCCCGCCCACGCCAGCGAGGCCCCGATGATCCCGCCCAGGCTGTACGCCGCGTGGAAGCCGAGCATGATGCTGCGCCCGTACGACCGCTGCAGGCTCACCCCGAGCATGTTCATCGAGGCGTCCAGCACCCCCACGGCCAGCCCGAACGCCGCGAGCGACACCCCCAGCTCCACCATCCGGTCCCCGGCACCGACGCCGAGCAGCGCCAGCAGCACCACCGGCTGGGACCAGCGCAGCAGCCGGCTCGGCCGCACGCGCTTCACCAGCCGCTCGGTGGTCACGCTCCCGATCCCGGCGAGGATCGGCACGGCGGCCAGGAAGGCGGGCAACAGCGCGTCGGAAACCCCGTACTGGTCCTGGATGGCCGGGATCCTCGTCACGAGCAGGGCGAACGCGACGCCCTGCACCAGGAAACTGGCAGTCAAAGAGGCCCGGCCGCGCCGCAGCACATCAGTCATGGCGGCGAGCGTAGGGCTCCGGCTTACTCGTGGGTAGATCCAGCCAAAGATGAATTTGGTTCAGCTTCTGCGGGCTCCAGGGGCCAGGCTCACAGCAGCAGGTCGGGCAGCTCACCCATGTCGGAGAAGAGCCGGCCCGCCCCGGCCAGCTTCTCCGCCGTCGCCATCGCGGTGTAGCCGTAGACGTCCATGCCCGCCGCGAGGGCCGCCTGCACGCCCAGGGGACTGTCCTCGACGACGACGCACCGCTCCGGCGCGACGCCCATCCGCTCGGCCGCGTACAGGAAGAGATCAGGGGCCGGCTTTCCCCGCCCGACGTCCTGCGAGCTGAAGATCCGCTCCTCGTCGAACCATCGGTCGAGTCCGGTCGCCCGGTGCGCCACACGGATCCGCTCATGACTCCCGGAGGACGCCACACAGTACGGCACCCCGTCCGCGGTGAGCTTCTCCAGCACCTGGGAGGCCCCGGCGACGGCCACCAGTTCCTGCTCGAACGCGGCGAAGACCCGGGCGTGGAAGACGTCGTCGAAGCTTTCCGGCAGCCGCTGCCCGGTCCGCTCCAGGACCAGTTCATGAATCCGGTGCATCGCGGATCCCATGTAGTCCCGAATGGACTCCTCGTACGAGGTGGGGTGCCCCAGCTCTGTCAGGTAGGCCGCGAGCAACCGGTTGGAGATGGGCTCACTGTCGACGAGCACACCGTCATTGTCGAAGATCACGAGGTCGTGGCGCATGGCTCGAGCCTAAACGCAGAAAACCCCGCATCCGAAGATGCGGGGTTCTCCCAAAAATTGTTCGGCGGCGTCCTACTCTCCCACAGGGTCCCCCCTGCAGTACCATCGGCGCTGTAAGGCTTAGCTTCCGGGTTCGGAATGTAACCGGGCGTTTCCCCTACGCTATAACCACCGAAACACTATGAAACTGTCCAGCCGCACCACACCATAACCATGGCATGGGGCTGTTCGTGGTTTCAGAACCAACACAGTGGACGCGAGCAACTGAGGACAAGCCCTCGGCCTATTAGTACCGGTCAACTCCACACGTTACCGTGCTTCCATATCCGGCCTATCAACCCAGTCGTCTACTGGGAGCCTTACCCTCTCAAGGAGGTGGGAATACTCATCTCGAAGCAGGCTTCCCGCTTAGATGCTTTCAGCGGTTATCCCTCCCGAACGTAGCCAACCAGCCATGCCCTTGGCAGAACAACTGGCACACCAGAGGTTCGTCCGTCCCGGTCCTCTCGTACTAGGGACAGCCCTTCTCAATATTCCTACGCGCACAGCGGATAGGGACCGAACTGTCTCACGACGTTCTAAACCCAGCTCGCGTACCGCTTTAATGGGCGAACAGCCCAACCCTTGGGACCGACTCCAGCCCCAGGATGCGACGAGCCGACATCGAGGTGCCAAACCATCCCGTCGATATGGACTCTTGGGGAAGATCAGCCTGTTATCCCCGGGGTACCTTTTATCCGTTGAGCGACGGCGCTTCCACAAGCCACCGCCGGATCACTAGTCCCGACTTTCGTCCCTGCTCGACCCGTCGGTCTCACAGTCAAGCTCCCTTGTGCACTTACACTCAACACCTGATTGCCAACCAGGCTGAGGGAACCTTTGGGCGCCTCCGTTACTCTTTAGGAGGCAACCGCCCCAGTTAAACTACCCATCAGACACTGTCCCTGATCCGGATCACGGACCCAGGTTAGACATCCAGCACGACCAGACTGGTATTTCAACGACGACTCCCCCTGAACTGGCGTCCAGAGTTCACAGTCTCCCAGCTATCCTACACAAGCCGAACCGAACACCAATATCAAACTGTAGTAAAGGTCCCGGGGTCTTTCCGTCCTGCTGCGCGAAACGAGCATCTTTACTCGTAGTGCAATTTCACCGGGCCTATGGTTGAGACAGTCGAGAAGTCGTTACGCCATTCGTGCAGGTCGGAACTTACCCGACAAGGAATTTCGCTACCTTAGGATGGTTATAGTTACCACCGCCGTTTACTGGCGCTTAAGTTCTCAGCTTCGCCCAGACGAATCTGAGCTAACCGGTCCCCTTAACGTTCCAGCACCGGGCAGGCGTCAGTCCGTATACATCGCCTTACGGCTTCGCACGGACCTGTGTTTTTAGTAAACAGTCGCTTCTCGCTGGTCTCTGCGGCCACCCCCAGCTCACCGTGTAAAACGGATCACCGAGTGTGGCCCCCCTTCTCCCGAAGTTACGGGGGCATTTTGCCGAGTTCCTTAACCATAGTTCACCCGAACGCCTCGGTATTCTCTACCTGACCACCTGAGTCGGTTTAGGGTACGGGCCGCCATGAAACTCGCTAGAGGCTTTTCTCGACAGCATAGGATCATCCACTTCACCACAATCGGCTCGGCATCAGGTCTCAGCCTTATGTGCGACGGATTTGCCTATCGCACGGCCTACACCCTTACCCCGGGACAACCACCGCCCGGGATGGACTACCTTCCTGCGTCACCCCATCACTCACCTACTAACCGCTTGGTTCAGCGGCTCCACCACTCCCCTTTGCCCGAAGGCTCCAGGGCGGCTTCACGGCCTTAGCATCACGATGCTCGATGTTTGACGCTTCACAGCGGGTACCGGAATATCAACCGGTTATCCATCGACTACGCCTGTCGGCCTCGCCTTAGGTCCCGACTTACCCTGGGCAGATCAGCTTGACCCAGGAACCCTTAGTCAATCGGCGCACACGTTTCTCACGTGTGAATCGCTACTCATGCCTGCATTCTCACTCGTGAACCGTCCACAACTCGCTTCCGCGGCTGCTTCACCCGGCACACGACGCTCCCCTACCCATCCACACAGGCGTTGGCCCTATTGTGTGAATGACACGACTTCGGCGGTACGCTTGAGCCCCGCTACATTGTCGGCGCGGAATCACTAGACCAGTGAGCTATTACGCACTCTTTCAAGGGTGGCTGCTTCTAAGCCAACCTCCTGGTTGTCTCTGCGACTCCACATCCTTTCCCACTTAGCGTACGCTTAGGGGCCTTAGTCGATGCTCTGGGCTGTTTCCCTCTCGACCATGGAGCTTATCCCCCACAGTCTCACTGCCGCGCTCTCACTTACCGGCATTCGGAGTTTGGCTAAGGTCAGTAACCCGGTAGGGCCCATCGCCTATCCAGTGCTCTACCTCCGGCAAGAAACACACGACGCTGCACCTAAATGCATTTCGGGGAGAACCAGCTATCACGGAGTTTGATTGGCCTTTCACCCCTAACCACAGGTCATCCCCCAGGTTTTCAACCCTGGTGGGTTCGGTCCTCCACGAAGTCTTACCTCCGCTTCAACCTGCCCATGGCTAGATCACTCCGCTTCGGGTCTTGAGCGTGCTACTGAAACGCCCTATTCGGACTCGCTTTCGCTACGGCTTCCCCACACGGGTTAACCTCGCAACACACCGCAAACTCGCAGGCTCATTCTTCAAAAGGCACGCAGTCACGAGATGAAAGCAAGCTTCCATCCGACGCTCCCACGGCTTGTAGGCACACGGTTTCAGGTACTATTTCACTCCCCTCCCGGGGTACTTTTCACCATTCCCTCACGGTACTATCCGCTATCGGTCACCAGGGAATATTTAGGCTTAGCGGGTGGTCCCGCCAGATTCACACGGGATTTCTCGGGCCCCGTGCTACTTGGGTGTCTCTCAAACGAGCCGCTGACGTTTCGACTACGGGGGTCTTACCCTCTACGCCGGACCTTTCGCATGTCCTTCGCCTACATCAACGGTTTCTGACTCGTCCCACGGCCGGCAGACCGTGGAAGAGAGATCCCACAACCCCGCATACGCAACCCCTGCCGGGTCTCACACGTATACGGTTTAGCCTCATCCGGTTTCGCTCGCCACTACTCCCGGAATCACGGTTGTTTTCTCTTCCTGCGGGTACTGAGATGTTTCACTTCCCCGCGTTCCCTCCACA
>NZ_JBEZOK010000005.1:0-122758 GCF_040706515.1 Streptomyces sp. NPDC047880
TACATTCCGAACCCGGAAGCTAAGCCTTACAGCGCCGATGGTACTGCAGGGGGGACCCTGTGGGAGAGTAGGACGCCGCCGAACAATTTTTGGGAAAACCCCGCATCTTCGGATGCGGGGTTTTCTGCGTTTAGGGCAGGGTTTCAGGCTGTGCTTCAGGGCATTGTCACGACGACTGAACCAGCTTCGTGTCATAGGCCAGGATGACCGCCTGAATGCGATCGCGGGAGCCCGTCTTCGCGAGGATGCGGCCCACGTGGGTCTTCACCGTCGATTCGGCGAGGTGCAGGCGCGTGGCTATCTCCGTGTTCGTCCAGCCCTGGCCGATGACCGTGAGGATCTCGCGTTCCCGGTCGGTGAGGGAAGTGAGGCGAGGGTCCTCCTGGGTGCCGGCCTTCGCGGTGGGGCCGGACGGCCAGGGCGGCTCCGGGGTGGGTGCGGCGCCACATGAGGGGGACCGAGAGGCCGAGGCTCATGGTCAGGAGCAGCCAGCCGGGGACGTCGAGGCTGTGGGCGTTGTGGCGCCAGCCGCCGCCGGCGTAGTCGATCAGGGCGGCTGTCACCCAGAAAGCGGTGAAGTGCAGGTCCCACAGCAGCGGGTGGCGTCGGTCGAAGGCGCGCACCCTGCGGGTGAGGCGGTGGGCGTACTCGGTGAGGGGCTCCGGCGCCCGGTTTTCCGTCACGGGGTCCATCGTCGGGGTTCCGGTGCCGGGGCGTCACACGTCCCGGCGGCGCAGGACCGCCGAGGCGAGCGTGAGGACGGCCGCCGTCCACAGGGCCATAACCAGGAGGGCGGTGCCGGGTGTCGACGTGCCGGGCATCGACTGCGCGGTGGTGAGGGCCTCCAGGGCCTTGCCGGGGAAGTAGCGGGCGGCGTCGTCGACGAACGCGTAGGGGAGCACGGCCAGTACCTCCGGCAGGATCATGATGAGGCCGATGAAGACGCCGATGGCCATCGGGACCGAGCGGACCAGGGCGCCGATGCCGAGGGCCAGGACGGCGCGGAGGGTGAGTCCGGCCGCGTTGCCGGCGAGGGCGCGCAGGACGCCGGGGTGGCCGAAGGAGGCCGCCTGGTCGGTGCCCGTGAGGAAGGACTGTGCCAGGGGAAAGGTGAGGAGGTTCGTCGCCAGGGTGAGGGGGAGGGCGACCGCGGCCAGGACGGCGGCCTTGGACCACAGGACGGGCAGGCGGCGGGGGACGGCCGTCATGGTGGCGCGGATCTGGCCCGTGGAGTACTCGCCGGCGGTGGCGAGGATGCCCAGCACGCCGAGATTGATCTGGGCGAACTGGGTGCCGAGGAGGACGAAGAGGACCGTGTCCATGCCGCCTTCGCCCGTGCCGTCGTAGGCGGCGGCGAGGCCCGCGCCCATGGCCGCGGTGAGGGCGCTGGTGACGACGAGGGTGATCCAGGTGGAGCGCAGCGTCCAGAACTTGTGCCACTCGGAGCGCAGGACGCGGGCCGGGGTCACGCGGTAGGGGAGGGGTGCCGTGGTCATGCTGCCGCTCCTTGCAGGGTCGCCGGGTACTCCACCGCGTCGCGGGTGAGGTCCATGAAGGCCTCCTCCAGGGAGGCGGAGCCGGGGGTCAGTTCGTACAGGGGGATGCCGTGGGCCGCTGCGGTGCGGCCGATGTGTTCGGGCTCCGTGCCGCGGACCTGGAGGGTGCCGGGGGCGTCGGTGGTGATGTCGACGCCGGGCGCGGTGAGGAGATCGGCCAGGGCGGTGGCGTCCGGGGTGACGACCTTCGTGGCGCCCGCTCCGGAGTGGCGTACGAAGTCGGTGACCGTGGTGTCGGCGAGGAGGCGGCCGCGGCCGATGATGACCAGGTGCTCGGCGGTGAGGGCCATCTCGCTCATCAGATGGGAGGAGACGAGGACCGTACGGCCTTCCACGGCGAGGGACTTCAGCAGGTTGCGGATCCACAGCACGCCCTCCGGGTCGAGGCCGTTGACTGGCTCGTCGAGGATGAGGGTGGCGGGGTCGCCTAGGAGGGCGGCGGCGATGCCGAGGCGTTGTCCCATGCCGAGGGAGAAGCCCTTGACGCGGCGGTGGGCGACGTCGGTCAGGCCGGTGAGGCCGAGGACCTGCTCGACCCGGGTGCGGGGGATGCCGTGGGTGTGGGCGAGGGCGCGCAGGTGGTGGTAGGCGGTGCGGCCGGGGTGGACCGAGCGGGCCTCCAGCAGGGCGCCGACCTCGGTGAGGGGCGCGGGGTGGGCGGCGTAGGAGCGGCCGCCGACGGTGGCGTGGCCGCGGGTGGGGGCGTCGAGGCCGAGGAGCATGCGCATGGTCGTGGACTTGCCGGCGCCGTTCGGGCCGAGGAAGCCGGTGACGGTGCCGGGGCGGACGGTGAAGGAGAGGTCCGTGACGACCGTCCGGTCGTCGTAGCGCTTGGTGAGTTCGTGTGCCGTCAGCATGCTTCGATGCTCGTGCGGGCGGGGGCGGCGGTCGTCGGACCGGCGGCGGTAATCGGGGTGAGGGGGGTCGTACCCGGGTACTACCGTGGCCCGCATGAGCTATGTGATCCGGTCCGTGCGTGCTGATGAGTGGCCTGCGGCGAAGGAGCTGCGGCTGGTGGCGCTGCGGGACCCGGTGGCGCACCTGGCGTTCCTTGAGACGTACGAGGAGGCCGCGGCCAGGCCGGACTCCTTCTGGCAGGAGCGGACGGCGGGGGCCGCCGAGGGGGCGGACAAGGCCCAGCAGATCATCGCCGAGGGGCCGGACGGGCGGTGGGTGGGGACGCTGACCGTGCTCGTGGAGGAGCCCGGGACGACCGACTGGGCCGGGTTTCCGGTGGAGCGGAAGCAGGGGCATGTGGTCGGCGTGTTCGTACGGCCCGAGGAGCGCGGGAGTGGGCTGACCGAGGTGTTGTTCGACGCGGCCCTGGAGTGGTCGTGGGGGCGGGGTCTGGAGCGGGTGCGGCTCATCGTGCACGAGGAGAACGGGCGGGCGCAGCGGTTCTACCGGCGGGCGGGGTTCCTGCCGAGTGGGCTGACGGTGCCGCTGGGTGATGCCGGGGAGCGGGAGCTGGAGTTCGTCCTCGAGCGGGAGTGAGGGGGGCGGCGCGCCGGTGCGCCGCGGATCACTGGACCGGCAGTTCGTCGTGAGGCCAGCGGGCGCGGCCCTGTTCGCGGGACCGGAGCAGGGCCAGGGTCGGCATGCCCCGGTCCGCTCCGGTGGCCAGCAGCTCCGGGAGCTGGGGAAGCGGGGCCACGGCCGCGACGTCGTCCAGGACGAGCGTCATTGGTGGGTCGAGGCGACCGGCCGATGACCGTTCGGCCATGTGCCGGCCGCGCTCGACCACGCTGGAGACGAGGGCCGTCAGGAAGGGCATCGCGCCCGGGTTCGTCCTGGGGTCCTCGATGGATTCCCCCACCACATAAAGCGTGCCCCCTTCGTGGACGAAGGAATCCAAGGCGAGTGCATCATTTCGGTTGGGAGTGCAGGCCTCGCGGATGTTGATGGTGGAGAGGGCCGTGAGGGCACGGGTCGTCAGCTGCTGGGCCATGTCGCGGCGTTCGGGGTGGGCGGTGAGGGCGCCTTCGAGTTCGCCGGCGGAGCCGGGGGCGGCTTTGGGGCTGGTGCGGAGGATGCGTACGGCGTCCTGGATCTGGGTGCCCTGGGACCAGCGGTGGACGTGGCGGATGGTGCGGCCGTCGATGGCGGCGGCGTGCAGGTAGCTCCGCAGGAGTGTGGTGGCCGTGTCGCTGACCGCCTGGTCGAGTTTGGCGGTGGGGCGTACGGGGGTGAGGAGGGCGGTGGCCCTTGTCGCCGCGGTCCGGGGGTCCTCGCAGCCGGTGGTGGGGGACCAGTGGAGGCGGGACGGGGTGTTGCAGAGGTGGGTGGGGTCGTAGAGGTGGGCCGGGCCGAGTTTGGCTCTGGCGTCCTTGGTCTCCTGCCAGAGGGCGGGGTTGGAGGTGACGACCAGGGCGGGGCCTTCCGCGTCGGCTACCGCTTGGGTGGCGGTGGCCTGACGGGTTTCCCTTGGGGCCACGAGGACTTTTTCCCACCCGCCGACCCGTTCCTGGCCGAACAGAGGAGCCGGGGTCGTGTGAGGTGCGGCTGCTGCCGGGGTGAGGGGTGCGGTGGCTTCTGGTACGGGGGTGGGATCCGGGGCCGCGCGGCGGGGGGTGGGTACTTCGTGCTGTGCCGGCGCGGCCACCTCGTGCGCTTTCGGCGCGGCTGCCTCGTGGTGTGCGGGTGTCGCGGCCGCGTGATGTGCCAATGTCGCCGGCCCGTGCTGTCCAGGGGCCGGCGTGCCGTGCGGGTGCGGTGCCGGCTGCTCTTGGAGGGCTGGTGCGCTTGCCGCGTGCGACAGCCGCTCCTCCCGGCGTCGGGCGCGAACCGCTCGCCAGCGGGCCAGTGTGCCCATCACGAACACCGTCAGGACGACCAGGATCATCAGCTGGCCGATGAACAGGCCCCAGAACAGGCCGTAGCCGGAGAGTTCGCCGGGGGGTGTGTCGGGCCAGGCGCCGGGGATGTCGTGGGGCTTGGCGATGAGGGCGCGCATGGCGAGGGGCGTGCGGGTGAAGGTGACGCCGGGTGGCCAGGAGCCGTGGGCGAACCAGGCGGCGAGGCCGGTGGCCGTCCACACCAGGAGGGTCATGCCGAGGAGGAACGCGAGTATGCCGACCAGCAGGCCGTCGGGGATGCCTCCCTGGCCGTCCCGCTGGGTGTGGCGGTCGTCCGGTCTCACGTGTCCTCCCCTGCCGCCTACGCCACCGTCGATTCGGAGTCGCCCAGGTGATGCTCCACGAAGGCCGCGGCCCGCTCCTCCGCCTCCAGTTCGGCGGCGTGCAGGGCGTCGTCCGCGAGGTCGTTGGAGGACTCGGTCATCGCGCGGTCGGTGAAGACCAGGGGGCGTTCGGTCTCGGTGACCAGGTGTTTGACGACCTGGACGTTGCCGTTGACGTCCCAGACGGCGATGCCGGGGGTGAGGGTCGGGATGATCTCCACGGCCCAGCGGGGCAGGCCGAGGACCCGGCCGGTAGCCCTTGCCTCGTCGGCTTTCTGGGCGTAGATCGTCCTGGTGGAGGCCATCTTGAGGATGGCCGCCGCTTCCTTGGCGGCGGCGCCGTCCACGACGTCGGACAGGTGGTGGACCACGGCCACGAAGGACAGGCCGAGGCGTCGGCCGAACTTCAGCAGGCGCTGGAACAGCTGGGCGACGAAGGGGCTGTTGATGATGTGCCAGGCCTCCTCGACCAGGAAGATGCGCTTCTTCCGGTCGGGGCGGATCCAGGTGTGCTCCAGCCACACGCCGACGATCGCCATGAGGATGGGCATGGCGATGGAGTTGCGGTCGATGTGGGACAGGTCGAAGACGATGAGGGGGGCGTCGAGGTCGATGCCGACCGTCGTCGGGCCGTCGAACATGCCGCGCAGGTCACCGTCGACGAGCCGGTCCAGGACCAGGGCGACGTCGAGGCCCCAGGCCCGTACGTCGTCTATGGCGACGTTCATCGCCTCGGCCGACTCGGGTTCGGGGTGGCGAAGCTGTTCGACGATGTCGGTCAGGACGGGCTGGCGGTCGACGATGGTCTCGTTGACGTAGGCGTGGGCGACCTTGAGGGCGAAGCCGGAACGCTCGTCCAGGCCGTGGCCCATGGCGACCTCGATGATCGTCCGGAGCAGCGCGAGCTGGCCGGTGGTGGTGATCGCGGGGTCGAGCGGGTTGAGGCGGATGCCCATGTCCAGGGCCGCCATCGGGTCCAGGCGGATGGGAGTTATGCCCAGCTCCTGCGCGATGAGGTTCCACTCGCCGACGCCGTCCTCGCCCTGGGCGTCCAGGACGACGACCTGGCGGTCGCGGAAGCGGAGCTGGCGCAGGACGTACGTCTTCTCCAGCGCCGACTTGCCGTTGCCCGACTCGCCGAGGACCAGCCAGTGGGGGGCCGGGAGCTGCTGGCCGTAGAGCTGGAAGGGGTCGTAGATGTAGCCCTTTCCGGAGTACACCTCGCGGCCGATGATGACGCCGGAGTCGCCGAGGCCGGGGGCGGCGGTCGGGAGGTAGACCGCCTGGGCCTGGCCCGTGGACGTGCGCACCGGGAGCCTGGTCGTCTCGACCTTTCCGAAGAGGAAGGAGGTGAAGGCGTCGGTGAGGACGGACAGCGGGTCCCGCATCAGGTCCTACCTCCGAATGCCGGTGGCGAAGGGAAGGGTGTTCACGAAGGCGCGGTGGTGCTCGCGGTCGCACCATTCCAGCTTGAGGTACGACTTTCCGGCCGAGGCTCTGATCGTCCGCTTGTCGCGGGCGAGGGCGTCGGGGTTGCGGGAGCTGACGGTGATGTAGCCGACGAGGTTGACGCCGGCGGCGCCGCTGGCGAGGTCCTCGCCGCGCTGGTCGAGCCGGGAGTGCGCGGCGACGTCGCGTGGGTCGACGGTGCGGTTCATCTTGGCGGCGCGGGACGCCTCGGCCTCGTCGTTGGTCTTCTCGGTGAGCATGCGCTCGATGGCGACCTCGGTGGGTTCGAGGTCCATGGTGACGGCGACCGTGCGGATGACGTCCGGGGTGTGGACGAGCAGCGGGGCGAGGAAGTTGACGCCGACGGGGGTCATCGGCCACTCCTTCACCCATGCGGTGGCGTGGCACCAGGGGGCGCGGGTGGAGGACTCGCGGGTCTTGGCCTGGAGGTAGGTGGGCTCCATGGCGTCCAGTTCGGCCGGCCAGGCGTTGCGTTTGGTCATCGCCTGGATGTGGTCGATGGGGTGGTCCGGGTCGTACATGGAGTGGATCAGTGAGGACAGCCGTCCCTGACCGAGGGGCTGCCGGACGCGGATGTCGGCCTCCTGGAGGCGCGAGCAGATGTCGGTGAGCTCGCGGGCCATGACGACGGCGAGTCCGGCGTCCCGGTCGACCTTGCCGCCGTGGGCGCGGGCGGCCCGGGCCATGGCGTTGGCCTCGGCGGCGAGGTCGCGCGTGTAGTGCATGCAGGCGACGAGGTAGGCGCGGTGCTGCTCGCTGCTGGTGGACACCATCGACTGGAGCTGGTCGTAGGACTCCTGGAGCCACGGCAGGGCCTTGTCGTCGCCGCGGACGGCGACGTCCTTGGCGTGGGCGTCCGGGTCGGCCGGGAGGGTGCGGGCCAGCATCTGCAGGCGGGTGACGAAGCCGTCGCCGTTGGCCACGTGCTTGAGCAGGGTGCCGAAGCGGTCGACGAGGGCTTCCTGGTCCTCGCTGTCGCGCAGGCCGACGCCGGGGCCCTCGATCTCGATGGCGGCGGTGACGGTCTTGCGGTCGGCGTGCAGGAGCACGGCGATCTCGTCGGGGCCGAAGGGGGCGGCCAGCCAGGTGATGCGGCCGATGCCCGGGGGCGGGCCGACCTCGATCTCCTTGCCGTCCAGCCGGGTGCCGGCCTCGATCGCGGTGGAGCGGTAGGTGGTGCCCTGCTTGAGGGTCCGCTTGTAGCTGCGGTTGATCTCGAACCACTTGTAGAAGGTGCGGTGCTTGTACGGCACGTACACCGCGGCCAGCGCCAGCATCGGGAACCCGGCGAGCAGCACGATGCGCAGCGACAGGACCGGGACGAGGAGCCCGCACATCATGCCGAGGAACGCGCCCACGACGATCAGGGCGATCTCGCCGGTCTCGCGGTTGCGGCCGATGATCGCGTTCGGCCGGGCGCGGCCGATCAGATATGTCCGGCGGGGCGTGACCGGATGGGACACGTGGGACTCGGTCGTCAACGCCCTTCACCTCCCGTGCGGTTGGTACTGCTGTTGCGGGTGTTGCTGGCGTGGGGAGTGTTGACGGGGCTGCTCGAACGGGGGGCGGGTGCGGCGGAGGGGACGGATCCGCCGCCGCCGTTCGAGGTGCGCGCACTGTGCGCGGCGACTCCGCCGGAAGCGGGGTTGCTGGGCCGGGGGGCGGAGGACTGGCTGCCTCCGCCGTTGTTGTCGGCGCGGGAGCTGTGGGTCTTGATGCCCTGCGCGACGAGGGATGCCGGGGAGCTGATGACGGCCGCTGCCTTGCCTTCGGCGCCCTGCATGAGGCGGTTGTTGCGGGAGCCGGCGATCTCGTCGCCGAAGCCGGGGACGAAGCGGTAGATCATCGCGCTGGCGAAGATGGCGAGCAGGATGATGGCGAAGCCGGAGACGACGGCGGAGAAGGCGTTCGGGCCGTCGTCCGCGGAGAGTGCGCCGGCGAGGCCGAGGACGATGACGATCACCGGCTTGATGAGGATGACCGCGATCATGATGCCGGCCCAGCGGCGGACGTGGCCCCACAGGTTCTTGTCGACGAGGCCGGCGTAGACGACGGTGCCGAGGAGGGCGCCGACGTAGAGGAGCGCGGCCCTGATGACGAGCTCCAGCCAGAGGACTCCGGCGGCGAGGATGCTGACCAGGGAGACGACGATCAGCATGATCGGGCCGCCGCCGATGTCATCGTCCTTCTTGAGGGCTTCGGAGAAGGTGCCGAAGAAGGCGTCGGTCTGGTCGCCGGTGGCTTTGGCGAGGACCTCGGTGATGCCGTCGGTGGCGGAGACGACGGTGTAGAGGATGAGCGGGGTGAAGGCGGAGGCCAGGACGGTCAGCCAGAGGAAGCCGATGGCTTCGGACAGGGCGGTGGTCATGGGGACGCCGCGGACGGCTCGTTTGGCGACGGCCAGGAGCCAGAGCAGGAGCGTGAGGACCGTCGAGGCAGCGAAGACGACGGCGTACTGCTGGAGGAACTTGGGGTTGGTGAAGTCGACGTTGGCGGTCTCCTTCACGGCGTCGCTGAGCTTGTCGACGGTCCAGGAGGCGGCGTCGGCGCAGCCCTTGGCGAGGGAGGAGAGGGGGTCGAGGGTGGAGGTGGGGTCGAGGCGGGAGGTGCCACTGCCGCTTCCGCTGCCGGTGTCGCCTTCGCAGATCTCCCGGGCCTCGCCCCGGAGGAGATCACAGGCGTTGTTGCTGGGGGACGGGGAGGGTGTGGGAGCGGCGAAGGCATGGGTGGCCAGCAGGACCGTGGCCGTCTGCACGGCTGCGACCGCGGCGCCGAGTTTGAGTACGTGATGCCTAACGGGCATAGGTGAACCCTCCGTACTCCTCGACGGCCTTGCTCATGTCCTCCGCGGTGGAGGCCCTTTGGTCGCGCCCGACCGGGACCGGGCCGTCCTTCTGGGTGAAGTCGGTGACCTTCCAGTCACCGTCGGCCCACTTCAGCTGGTAGGTCGTGGTGTACCAACTCTCGGTCACGGGGTTCTTGGAGGCCTCCCCCGACAGGCCGAAGAGGGAGGTGTACCAGAGTGCGACCGAGGCGGTGCTGCCCTTGTAGGAGGTGACCTTGGTGCCGACCGGGATGACGCGCGACACGAAGGTCTGGCCGCCCGGCGCGGCACCGTCCTTGGTGAGGCCGAGCTTCTCCAGGAAGCTCTCCTTCGAGTACACCTGGTCGAACTCGGGTAGCTGCGCGGCGGCGATGTCGGGTGCGTACACGGTGTTGACGATCGCGTGCCGCTTTTCGAGGTTGTACATGTCGGCCGACCCGAGGGCGATGCCGTAGTTGGTGGCTGCGGACTGGGCGCCTTGCTCGGTGTGGGCGTAGCCCGTGGCGATGTCGCCGGTCTTCGACTTCACCGGTCGCTGCCCCGTGGGCGCCGTCGGGGAACTGCCCGCGTTGTCTCCGCCCAAGCCGCTGCTCTCGGTGTCGCCGCCCCCCCGGTTGGCGAAGGCGATTGCTGCGATCAGGAGGACCACCACGCCGACCACCGTGACGAGGCTGCGGGACGAGGTGCGGCGGCGGGGGTCGCCGAAGGCGTCGCCGGGGTCGGGCAGGCGGGTGCGGGTCTGGCCCGTGCCGGCGTAACCGCCGGAGGACTCGTGGTCGTCACCGAGACTCATGCCGCGTACGCCCCCTCGACGTCGTGCGGAAACACTTCGTACCGGTCGTACTTCTCATACTCCTCGTACGACGGTAGCCGTGCTGGTTCCCGCGCGGGCGCGGTGTGGTGACTCGACATCAGGGAAACGCAACCTCAGCCGGTGGGCACGACGGGCGGGTGGGATGGAGGGGAGGGGGAGCGAACCGGGCGTCCCGGCGGGCGCAGGGGTGCCCGGGCTACACGGCCATGCCGTACACGATCGTGAAGAGGGTGCCGAGGGAGCCGATGATGAAGACTCCTGTGAGACCCGCGATGATGAGGCCCTTGCCCTGTTCCGCGCTGAAGGTGTCGCGCAGGGCGGTGGCTCCGATGCGCTGCTTGGCGGCACCCCAGATGGCGATGCCGAGGCAGAGCAGGATGGCCACCGCCATCACGACCTCGATCATCACCTTCGCCTCGTTGCCCAGGCTGCCGAAGGGGCCCCAGTCCGGAGCGATCCCGCCGATGATGGTGTTGATGTCTCCCTTGTCGGCCGCAAAGAGCATGTAAGTCACCGCCCCCTGTTGGGTAGTTCCGCATCCTCTGCGGTCGTGCAGAGGTCAGGCCTCATTCTCGCTGACAATGATGCTGTCGGATGTCGACTTGGCGTCATTGATTGGCGGGTTTCGTACGAATACCTTGCCACCGTTCCGCTCCGGCCCCTAGGGGAGGTGACGGGCGGTGCACGAGGGATCGTATGGTCACTCTGTGTATCACGGCAGGTCACGCCGGGCAATGAGGCCTGAGCGGAACCTGATGTGTGGTTCCGTCGTTGTGCTGCTCTTGCGGCCTTTCCCACCGTCACGGGCTGTTTCTGACGGCTGGTCGGGTGAGTGGTCGCGCCGGTGTTCTCCGGGTGAAGGCTACCCGGCGCGGCGAAGGGGCCGCGGCTGGGATGCCGCGGCCCCTTCGTCTCCCTGCCGTTCCGGGCCCCCACGGCACCGGGCGGCGCCCTCCGGTGACGGACCGTCACCGGAGGGAAGCGCGTCAGCCGGTGAAAGCCCCGAGTCCCTCCGGGGTGCCCAGACCGGTCGGGCCGTCGTAGCCCGTCCGGGCGGTGCAGAAGTAGCCGGTGGTGCAGCTGCCGTTGCTGCCGCTGGTGACGTCGTTCAGGGCGGTGGTGTTCGCGTAGGGGAACCCGGCCGGGTAGGAGCCGGCGGACGGGGTGCCCGCGAGGGCGTAGACGCTCGCGATGATCGGGGCGGAGGCGCTGGTGCCGCCGTAGGTGGCCCAGCCCTGGCCGTCGGAGCCGTAGGTGTCGTAGACGGAGACGCCGGTCGCCGGGTCGGCGACGGCCGAGACGTCGGCGATCACGCGCCTGGCGCAGCCGGTGTCGGTCTGCCAGGCGGGCTTGGTGTCGTAGGCGGAGCAGCCGGAGCCGGTGCCCTCGGTGCTGCTGGTCCGCCAGACGCTCTCGGTCCAGCCGCGGGTGGTGGAGGACGTGGAGAGCCTGGTGCCGCCCACGGCCGTCACGTACTTGGAGGCCGCCGGGTACTCGGCGCCGTAGCCCGCGTCGCCCGCGCTGACGGTGATGGCGACGCCCGGGTGGTTGAAGTAGGCGGAGTCGTGGGTGGCGTCGGAGGAGGACTCGCCGCCGCCGTAGCTGTTGGAGACGTACTTGGCGCCCAGGGAGACGGCCTCGTTGACGGCGGTGCCCAGGTTGGCCATGGAGGGGGACTTGGCCTCGACGAGGGTGATGTGGCAGTTCGGGCAGACGGCGCTCGCCATGTCGAGGTCGAGGGACGTCTCACCGGCCCAGCCGCTGTCGGGGGTGGGGAGGGCGGTGGCGGAGCCGGTCTGGCTCACCTTCTTGAAGCAGCCGTTGGCCGTGGTGCAGGCGGGCAGGCCGTAGTGGGAGCGGTAGGTGGCGAGGTCGGACTCGGCGTCGGGGTCGTCGTAGGCGTCGACGATGGCGATGGTCCGGCCGGAGCCGTTGTTCGCGGCGGCGGAGGTCAGGCCGTAGGCGCTGCGGAGGTCGGAGGGGCCGTAGCCGGAGGGGGAGGTGGCGTCGGCGGCCCGGGCGGAGATGCCGTGCTGCTGCTGGAAGGCGGTGCGGCCGCCCGTGACGCGCAGGGCGTTGCAGGCCATCTCGCCCTGGTGGCGGGGCAGGGCGCAGGAGCGGGTCCAGGTGACCTCGGAGGTGCTGCCCGGGGCCGCGGCCTGGGCGTGGGCGGCGGTGGTGAGGCCGGTGAGGAGGAGGGCGGCAGTGGCGGTGACCGTGACCGGGTACCCCGACGCCCGGGAGACGCCCGTCGGCTGCACCGGCAAGCCCGCCGCGCACGGCCGCACGCAGCAGCGCATCGCGTGCCCCGGCTTCAGCGGGGGCACCAGCGGCAGTCCCTGGGTGAACGGGGACGGGCAGGTCGTCGGCGTCCTCGGCGGGCACGACCGGGGCGGCATGACCTCCGGCGTCTCCTGCAGCGTCGTCCTCGGTACGGAGGCGGAGCGGCTGTACGAGCAGGCGGTGGGGAGAACGTGACGGGCCGTGAACCCGTGCGCCGGGCCGGGCCCGTCGTGCTCTCGCCGTGCCGCCCGTGCCGTGCCCGTCGCCCCGTGTGCCCCGACTCTCCTGCTCGTGATCATTCCCGGGCGTGGCGGCCGCCTCTACACTGACCAACGGACTCCTGGGCGGTGAGGGGCGGTTGACGGTGCGTAAGGCATGGATCGTGGCGAGTGTTGCGATCAGTTCCGCGCTGGCCTTCGTGATGCTGCTCGTCGTCGGGGTCTATCTCGTCGCCGGGAACCTGGTCAACGGCGTGGGAGGCGGGGCGAAGTCGCTGGCCAAGGGGTCGGTGCCCGCCGCGTACGCCGCTCTCGTGGCGAAGTGGGGCAACCTCTGCCCCGCCATCAGCCCGGCCCTGCTCGCCGCCCAGCTGTACCAGGAGAGCGGCTTCAACCCCAGAGCCCAGAGCCAGGCCGCGGCGCAGGGCATAGCGCAGTTCATCCCCGGCACCTGGGCCAGTCACGGCATCGACGGTGACGGCGACGGCGACCGTGACGTGTGGGATCCGAAGGACGCGATTCCGTCGGCCGCCTCCTACGACTGCGAACTCGCCTCCTACGTGAAGAAGGTTGGCGGGAATCCGACCGCGAACATGCTGGCCGCCTACAACGCCGGGGCGTACGCGGTGATCAAGTACGGGGGTGTGCCGCCGTACAGCGAGACCCGGAACTACGTGAAGCGGATCACGACGCTCTCCGAGAGCTTCGAGGCTCCGGTCGGGCGGGTCGATCCCTCCGAACAGGCCGCCGCCGCGATCGAGTACGCACAGAAGAAGCTCGGCACGCCCTATCTGTGGGGCGGTACCGGCACCGCTGAACAGGGCGGACGCTTCGACTGCTCGGGCCTGACCCAGGCCGCCTACGAGACCGTCGGCATCAAGCTCCCGCGGGTGGCCAACGACCAGTACAACGCCGGTCCGCACCCCTCGCGGGACGAACTGCTCCCCGGCGATCTGGTGTTCTTCTCGGACGACCTCACCAATTCCCGTGCCATCCGGCATGTCGGCATTTACGTCGGAGGCGGGTACATGATCGACGCGCCCCGGACCGGTGCCGTCATCCGATTCGACCCGATCGACACGCCCGACTACTTCGGAGCCACCCGCGTCACCGAAGATGGCGCGAAAGCACTGCCCACGACGGTGTGAACCGTGTGTAAACCCACCCCCTGAGCTGCGAAGACTTATCTCTCTTCGATAACGTCTGCGTGATCATTCGGTGGAGTGTGGAACGTATCAACGGGGACCATGCGTTCCTGTTGACGTAGCCGAGCAGACGTCCATTCGGTACGCGTCACGCATGCGTGCGGCGGAAGCGGATCTACAACCACGGGGGTGGCAGCAGCGGCGCACGCACGGGTGCGCCGGCACAGACGACGAAGGGGCCGCAGCACCATGGCTGGACTCGCCGAATCCGGGTCGAACCCCGACGTCGACCTGCTGTACGACATCAATGGCCTGGCCAAGGACGCGCCGGCCTGGTCCGACCGCGTCATGGAGTACGTCGGTGAGTACGGGCTGCTGCTCGGCATCGTCCTGCTCGTGGTGTGGTGCTGGTGGTCGGTGCGGCGGCGCGGCGGCGAGGACGCGGCGTCGACCGTCGCGGCCCTGGTCTGGGCGCCGTTGGCCGCCGGCATCGCGGTGCTGGTGAACGTGCCCATCCGGGGGTTCGTGGAGCGGCCCCGGCCGTTCCTGGACCACCAGGGGCTCGAAGTGCTCGTCCAGGGCAAGACCGACTACTCGTTCGTCAGCGACCACGCCACGATCGTCATGGCGATGGCGGTCGGGCTGTTCGTCGCCCACCGCAAGTACGGTCTCGTCGCCCTCGTCCTGGCGTTGTTCGGCGGGTTCATCCGCGTCTACATGGGCGTGCACTATCCGACCGACGTCGTGGGCGGGTTCGCGCTGGGCACCGCCGTGGCGCTGCTGCTGTCGCCGCTCGCCATGGCCCTGCTGACGCCTCTGGTGAAGGCCGTCGAGCGCTCGCCCCGGGCGGGATGGCTCGTGCGCGGCAGAGGGCGTGCCGAAGGGGAGGACACGGTGATCCCCGAGACGCGCAGCGAGCGTCCCTCGGAGCGGGACCTCGCCGCGTAGCGGCAAAGCCCCCGCCCGCGACCGGACAACCGCTCACGCGCCGCCCGGTGCGTGAGCGGGCGAATCGCTCATGGCCGCCCGGCGCGTGTCCGGTCGATCAGTCGACGGGCCGCCCGGTGCGTGACCGGGTGCATCGCTCACGGGCGCCCGGCACGTGACCCGGCAGCCCGCTCGCGGGCCGCCCGGCGCGGCGACCGGGCAACCCCCTCACAGCGCCTGGGGATGCGTGAAGAAGCGGTCCGGGTCGTACTGCTTCTTCAGCTTGGTCAGGCGGGTCGCCGCGTCCCCGTAGTACGCCTTGCGCCAGTCGGTCAGGGTCGGGTCCGTGTAGTTCTGGTAGGCCGCCCCGGACGCGTGGGGGCGCATGGCCTTGTGGGCCGAGGCCAGCCAGCCGCGGGCCGTCGCACCGCTCGTGCCGGCCCGCCACGCCCCGATGTACTGGGCCAGCATCCGGGAACGGCGGTGGACGAACGCCGTGGCCGTGGGGGAGACGCGGTTGACCGCTCCGCCCAGGGCCGTGAGGGCGATGCTGCCGGAGCCGCCGCGTACCGAGGCGATCTGGGCCAGCAGCGTGCGGATGCCGGCCGCGGACAGCGAGTGGTCGAAGAAGTCCGACGCCGCGGCGTACGTCTCGCGGCCCAGCGCTCCCTTCGGGGAGCGGCCCGGGGTCGAGCCGGGCAGATGGCACTGAGCGTCCGTCGGGAACGAGGAACAGCCGGCGTACACCTCCATCGACTCCTCGTACGAGCGGCGCTTCAGGGAGACGCTGCGGGCCGGGGCGCCGACGCGGTCGGCCAGGCGGTCGACGGCGTTCTTCAGCTCGCCGTGGGTGCCGAGGGAGAACGCCGAGACCGAGACGGTCGGGGTGCCGCCCGCGGCGTTCGCCAGGTGCAGGGACGACCAGATCTCGTCGGGCTGCGACGGCCCCCACTCCTGCCAGGCCTTCACCACCGCGGCCGCCTTCGACCAGGGCCAGGACAGGTATGCCGAGACCCCCTGCGGGGCCGGGTGGGTCTTGAAGTGCAGTTCCGTGACCACGCCGAAGTTGCCGTTGCCCGCGCCGCGCAGGGCCCAGAAGAGGTCCTTGTTCTCCCGGGAGTTGGCCGTGATCTGTTTGCCGTCGGCGGTCACGAGGGTGGCCTGCGTGAGACTGTCGCAGGTCAGACCGTAGGCGCGGGAGACCACGCCGTGGCCGCCGCCGAGGGTGAGGCCGGAGACGCCGACGGTGGGGCAGGAGCCCGCGGGGATCGTGACGCCCTTGGCGGCGAGGGCCCGGTAGACGTCGATGAGTTTGGCGCCGGCGCCGACCACCGCGGAGGTGCCCGAGGCCCGGATGCGGTTGAGCTTGGAGACGTCGACTATCAGACGGCCGTCGCCGGAGGACCAGCCGGCGTAGGAGTGGCCGCCGTTGCGGATCGCCACGCGCAGGGCGTGGGCGCGGGCGTAGGCCAGGGTCGTGCGGATGTCGTCCGCGTGGGACACGTACGCGACCGCGGCGGGCTTCAGGTTGTCGAAGCGGGTGTTGTAGAGCTGCCGGGCCGCGGGCCAGGCGGCGTCGCCGGGACGGATCAGCGGGCCGTCGAGGTCGCGGGCCAGGGCGGACCAGTTCGCGGCGGCGGTTCTCGACTTGGCGGAGGTGCGCACGGCGTCGGTGGCCGTGCCCCCGGAGCGGGTGCCCGACGGGGTGCAGGCGGTGGTCAAGGGGGTCGCGGCCGCGGCGATCGCCGCCGTGCCGGCTGTGAGGATCGTGCGCCGTTCCATGGTGCCTCCCGGTGGTTGCGCCCTGGGAGACGGGGGGATGGGGGGTGGGGGTTCCATGGTCCGGACACGGGCGGGGCGAACTCCGCCACCGGTTCAGCCCGTCGCGTGCCGCTCGGCGTCCGTGCGCGCCTGGCTTCTCGCCCTGCGGGCCGGACCGCGCCAGCCGCAGATGCAGTGGGCCATGCAGAAACGGCCCTTCTCCATGGTCGTCGTGCGGTGTTCCGGGAGGTTGGGGGGAGGCTCCGGCCCGTCCTGGTGCGCCACACCGACCACGTTACCCAGCGCGGGTGAAGGGTCCGTACGGCGGCCGGCGGCAGGCTCGCGTGACGGGGGCACAAACCCGTCGTTAACCGGAACGAGGGGGCCCGTGACGGACGTACCGGCTGGGGGTAGGCAGGCGATGACTGGGCGGCAGCGGGAACGGCGGCACCGGCGGACGCGGGCGGCGGTCGTCGCGGCCGTGGTCCTGGCCGGAGCGGGCCCGGCGTGCGCCGGGTGCTCCGGGGGTGACGCGGTCGCGGGGGACTCCCGCGGCGGGGACGCCGTCACCGCGTTGCGGCAGGCCGCCGGCCGGCTCGTCGACGCGGGCAGTTCCAAGGCCCGTACGTCGATGGAGATGGCCACCGGCGGGACCCGGGTGACCATCCGCGGTGCCGGGGCGTACGACTACCGCAAGCGGATGGGGCGGCTGAAGGTGATGCTGCCGCAGGATCCCGCGGGGGGCGCCGAGCGCCGGCCGATCACGGAACTGCTCGCGCCCGGTGCGCTGTTCATGAAGAACCGGGGCGCCGGGGTGCCCCCGGACAAATGGGTGCGGGTGGACACGCGGACCCTGTCCGACGGCAACCTCGTCACCGGTGGGGCCACCGACCCGTTCACGGCGGCCGAGGTGCTGCTCGGGACGCGGACGGCGACCTACGTCGGCAGGACGGAGGTCGCGGGAACCGGAGTGCGGCACTACCGGGGGACGGCACACCTCGCCGACGCGGCCCGGCGGGCGTCCAAGGGGAACGAGGGGCCCCTGAAGGCGGCGGCCGAGGGGTTCGCCACGGCCGCGGTGCCGTTCGACGCCTACCTCGACGACGAGGGGCGCATCCGCAAGGTCAGGCACCGTTTCAGCTTCCTGAACGGGCAGCAGAAGAGCCCCGTCGCCGTCGCCTCGACCACGCTGCTCTACGATTTCGGGGCCTCGGTGCGCGTACGGTTGCCCAGGACCGACGACATCTACGCGGGCAGGATCGCCGAGGAGTGACCGGCGTGAACTAGCCCGTCCGTGCCATGCGCGGTGTGTGTGCCGCTCCCTACTCTAGGAAGTCGGCAACGGCAGAGACGAGGTGATGCACGTGGCTCCGGTCGGCGGTACGGCAGTTCAGGACCACGTGGCCCTCGCCGAGATCGAGCTGTGCGGAGAGCTGATCATCGCGGCCTCGGCCGCCCGCGAGCGGCTGAGCCTGGAGAGCATCGACGAGGTGCTGAAGGTGGCCGAGGAGCGGGGCTCCTCCGGAGGCTGAACGGCGCCCGGCTCACGTCCGCAGCATGCGGGCGATCGCCTGGGTCGCCTCCTTCACCTTCGCGTCGATCTCTTCGCCGCCCTTGAGGGCCGCGTCGGCGACGCAGTGCCGCAGGTGCTCCTCCAGCAGCTGCAGGGCGAAGGACTGCAGGGCCTTGGTGGAGGCGGAGACCTGCGTGAGTATGTCGATGCAGTAGACGTCCTCGTCGACCATGCGCTGCAGGCCGCGGATCTGGCCCTCGATGCGGCGCAGGCGCTTGAGGTGTTCGTCCTTCTGCTTGTGGTACCCGTGCACACCGTGGTCGTGATCGGCCGGAGTCTCGGTGCCGGTGGTGACATGTGCGACATCTGTGGTGTCGGTCACGTCCGTCATCGCTTCCTCCTGGTGAGCAGTGGGCCGACATATACCCCTGGTGGGTATATGGTACCGCTCTTTACCGGGTATACGGCCCTGGGAACCGCCCCCGTGCTCATCACTGTGCCCGATGGGCGACACTGGTGGGCGGCCCGATAGCCGTGGCCGGATGATGCGCCTAGCATCAGCCTGACCGAAACCGAAGCACCCCGAGGACCCCACGTGCGCTTTCGTCTGACCCCCAGGGAGACGAGCTTCTACGACATGTTCGCCGCCTCCGCGGACAACATCGTCACGGGCTCGAAGCTCCTGATGGAACTGCTCGGGGCGGACACATCCGCCCGGGCCGAGATCGCAGAGCGTATGCGGGCAGCGGAACACGCAGGTGACGACGCCACGCACGCGATCTTCCACCAGCTGAACTCCTCCTTCATCACGCCGTTCGACCGCGAGGACATCTACTCCCTCGCCTCGTCCCTCGACGACATCATGGACTTCATGGAGGAGGCCGTCGACCTGGTCGTCCTCTACAACGTCGAGGAACTGCCCAAGGGCGTCGAGCAGCAGATCGAGGTCCTGGCGCGCGCCGCGGAACTGACGGCCGAAGCCATGCCGCACCTGCGCACCATGGAGAACCTCACCGAGTACTGGATCGAGGTCAACCGGCTCGAGAACCAGGCCGACCAGATCCACCGCAAGCTGCTGGCGCACCTCTTCAACGGCAAGTACGACGCCATGGACGTCCTCAAGCTCAAGCAGATCGTGGATGTGCTCGAGGAAGCGGCGGACGCCTTCGAGCACGTGGCGAACACGGTGGAGACCATCGCCGTCAAGGAGTCCTGAGCCCTTCATGGACACCCTTGCTCTGGTCGTGACCATCGGCGTCGCGCTCTTCTTCACGTACACCAACGGCTTCCACGATTCGGCGAACGCGATCGCCACGTCCGTCTCGACGCGGGCGCTGACGCCGAAGGCCGCGCTGGCCATGGCCGCGGTGATGAACCTCGCCGGTGCGTTCATGGGCTCCGGGGTCGCCAAGACCGTCAGCGAGGGCCTGATCCAGACACCGGCCGGGTCGAAGGGGATGGGCATCCTCTTCGCCGCGCTGGTGGGCGCGATCGTCTGGAACCTCATCACCTGGTACTTCGGGTTGCCGTCCTCCTCCTCGCACGCGCTGTTCGGCGGCATGGTCGGCGCGGCTCTGGCCGGCGGGACGACCGTCTACTGGAGCGGGGTGCTGGAGAAGGTCGTCATCCCCATGTTCATCTCCCCGGTGGTCGGTCTGCTGGCCGGTTACCTGGTGATGACCGCGATCCTGTGGATCTTCCGCAAGGCCAACCCGCACAAGGCCAAGAGGGGTTTCCGCATAGCGCAGACCGTCTCGGCGGCCGGCATGGCGCTGGGGCACGGTCTGCAGGACGCGCAGAAGACCATGGGCATCGTGGTGATGGCGCTGGTCATCGCCGATGTCGAGGACTACGGCGATCCGATCCCGGTGTGGGTCAAGATCGCCTGTGCGGTGATGCTGTCGCTGGGCACCTACGCCGGCGGCTGGCGGATCATGCGGACGCTGGGCCGGAAGATCATCGAGCTGGACCCGCCGCAGGGCTTCGCGGCGGAGACGACCGGCGCGTCGATCATGTTCACCACGGCGTTCCTGTTCAAGGCGCCGATCTCCACGACCCACGTCATCACGTCCGCGATCATGGGCGTCGGGGCGACGAAGCGTGTGAACGCCGTGCGCTGGGGCGTCGCCAAGAACATCATCCTGGGGTGGTTCATCACGATGCCGGCCGCGGCGATCGTGGCCGCCGCGTCGTTCGGGATCGTGAATCTGGCGTTCCTGTAGCGCGCCGGACGCAGACGAGAGGGCCCGCCCCCGGGAGAGGGGGCGGGCCCTTTTTCGGCCTCGCGGTGGCACCGCCATGCAGCACCGCGAGGAGTCGGCGGGGTGCGGATCAGCCGAAGCGGCCGGAGATGTAGTCCTCCGTGGCCTGGACCGACGGGTTGGAGAAAATGCGCTCGGTGTCGTCGATCTCGATGAGCTTGCCGGGCTGGCCGACCGCCGCGAGGTTGAAGAACGCCGTGCGGTCGGAGACGCGGGCCGCCTGCTGCATGTTGTGCGTGACGATGACGATCGTGAAGCGCTCCTTGAGCTCGCCGATCAGGTCCTCGATGGCGAGCGTGGAGATGGGGTCGAGCGCCGAGCAGGGCTCGTCCATGAGCAGGACGTTCGGCTCGACCGCGATCGCCCGGGCGATGCACAGGCGCTGCTGCTGGCCGCCGGAGAGGCCCGAGCCGGGCTTGTTCAGCCGGTCCTTGACCTCGTTCCAGAGGTTCGCGCCCTTGAGGGAGCGCTCGACGATGTCGGCGAGCTCGCTCTTCTTGTAGTTGCCGTTCAGCCGCAGGCCCGCCGCGACGTTGTCGAAGATCGACATCGTGGGGAAGGGGTTCGGACGCTGGAACACCATGCCGACCTCGCGGCGGACCGACACCGGGTCGATGCCGGTGCCGTAGAGGTCCTCGTCGTCGAGGAGCACCTTGCCTTCGACGCGGCCGCCCGAGGTGACCTCGTGCATGCGGTTGAGCGTGCGCAGGAACGTCGACTTGCCGCAGCCGGACGGGCCGATGAACGCCGTCACCGAGCGCGGCTCGACGGTCATCGAGATGTCCTCGATCGCCTTGTGGGAACCGTAGTAGGCGGTCAGTCCGCTGACGTCGATTCGCTTGGCCATGACTACTTCACTTCCAAAAGTCTGGGGGGTCGCTGTGGCCCCGCGCGGCGGTAGCCGCAGGTTGTCGCGTCAGCGACCGGTCTTCGGGGCCTTCCAGCGGGCGATACCGCGGGCCACCAGGTTCAGGAGCATCACGAAGGCGATCAGGGTGAGCGAGGCCGCCCAGGCGCGGTCGTACGCCGCTCCGGAGCCCGCGCTGTTCGCGTACTGCTGGTAGATGTACAGCGGCAGCGAGGCCTGCGCCCCCTCGAAGGGGTTGGCGTTGATGAACGCGTTGCCCCACACCAGCAGCAGGACCGGGGCGGTCTCACCGGTGATGCGGGCGATCGAGAGCATGATGCCCGTGGTGATGCCGCCGATGGAGGTCGGCAGGACCACCTTCAGGATGGTGCGCCACTTGGGGACGCCGAGCGCCAGGGAGGCCTCGCGCAGCTCGTTCGGGACGAGCTTGAGCATCTCCTCCGTGGAGCGGACGACGACCGGCATCATCAGGATGGCCAGGGCCAGCGAGCCGGCGAAGCCGAAGGGCTGCATGTCGAACATCAGCATGAGGCTGAGGATGAACAGACCCGCGACGATCGACGGGATGCCGGTCATGACGTCGACGAAGAACGTGATGGCCTGCGAGAGCCTGCCCCGGCCGTACTCGACGAGGTAGATCGCGGTGAGCACGCCGACCGGCGCGGCGATCACCGTGGCGAGTCCGACCTGCTCCAGGGTGCCGAGGATGGCGTGGTAGATGCCGCCGCCGGGCTCGGTGTCGGCGACGACGCCCATGGAGTGGGTCAGGAAGTAGACGTCGAGGACCTTCACGCCGCGCGCGACGGTCGACCAGACCAGGGAGGCCAGCGGGATGACGGCGAGCAGGAAGGCGACCCAGACCAGGGAGGTCGCGATGCGGTCCTTGGCCTGCCGCTTGCCCTCGACGGCCGTGGCGAGGGCGTAGGTGCCGACGACGTAGAGGACCGCGGCGATCAGGCCCCACTGGACGCGGCTGTGCAGGCCGCCGGCGAGGCCGATGCCGATCGCGAGGGCGGTCGAGCCGGCGGCGATGGCGTAGGGGGACCACTTGGGCAGGCGGGCGCCGCGCAGGCTGCCGGGGCCCTTGGGGGTGATGGTCGCGGTGCTCATGCGTTGGCCCCCGAGTACTCCTTGCGGCGGGCGATGATCGCGCGGGCCGCGCCGTTGACCAGCAGGGTGATGACGAACAGGACCAGACCGGAGGCGATCAGCGCGTCGCGGCCGAACTCGGTGGCCTCGCCGAACTTGCTGGCGATGTTCTGGGCGAACGTGCCGCCGCCCGGGTCGAGCAGGCTGGCCTGGATGTCGAAGGTCGGGGAGAGCACGGTGGCGACGGCCATGGTCTCGCCGAGGGCGCGGCCGAGGCCGAGCATCGAGGCGGAGATGACACCGGAGCGGCCGAAGGGCAGGACCGCCATGCGGATCACTTCCCAGCGGGTGGCGCCGAGCGCCAGGGCCGCCTCCTCGTGCATCTGCGGAACCTGGCGGAAGACCTCGCGGCTCACGTTGGTGATGATCGGCAGGATCATGATCGCGAGCAGGATGCCGACGGTCAGCATCGAGCGGGGGGCGCCGCCCTCCCACGAGAAGACGCCGGTCCACCCGAAGTAGTCGTTCAGCCAGCTGAAGAGTCCGGTCATCTGCGGCACCAGGACGAGGGCGCCCCAGAGGCCGTAGACGATGGACGGCACGGCGGCGAGCAGGTCGATCACGTACGCGATGGGGCCGCGGATCCGGCGCGGGGCGTAGTGCGTGAGGAACAGCGCGATGGCGACGGCGACCGGGACCGCGATGACCATGGCGACGATCGAGGAGACGACCGTGCCGAAGGCCAGGACGGCGATGCCGAAGTTCGGCGGGACGAGGTTGGTGTCCCACTGGAAGGTCGTGAGGAAGTTGCCCTGGTCCTTGCTGATCGCGAGGGAGGCGCGGTAGGTGAGGAAGACCGCGATCGCGGCCATGATCACCAGCAGCAGGATGCCCGAGCCGCGGGAGAGGCCGAGGAAGATCCGGTCTCCGGGCCGGGTGGCCCCGCGCGCGGCGCGCTTGTCGAGGGTGGGCTGCGGTGCGGGGGGAGGTGCGTCGGTTATCTGTGTGGGTGTGCCCATCGGGTTCTCCGGTCTGCGGAGCCGTACCGGGAGGTACGGCCACTGGCGGCGGTGCACCGGACGGTGCGGCCCGGTCCCGGGGAGGGGACCGGGCCGCACGCGGGTCAGCTCAGGCCCTCGATGGTGGTGCGGACCTGGGAGATGATGTCGGCGGGGATCGGCGCGTAGTCGTTCTCCGCGAGGACCTTCTGGCCGTCCTCGGAGGCGATGTAGCGCAGGAACGCCTTGGTGCCGGGCAGGGTGTCGGACTTGTTGCCCTTGTCGCAGACGATCTCGTAGGTGACGAGGACCATCGGGTAGGCGCCCTCGGCCTTGGTGCCGTAGTTCAGCTCCAGGGAGAGATCCTTGCCCGTGCCGACGACCTTGGCCTCGGAGATCGCCTTGGTGGCGTTCTCGACGGTGGCCTTGACCGGCTGGGCGGCGCCCGTGTCCAGGTCGACCGTCTTCAGGCCGTCCTTGGCGTACGACAGCTCGAAGTAGCCGATGGCGCCGTTGGTCTGCTTCACCTGCTGGGCGACGCCGGAGGAGCCGGAGGCGGACTGGCCGCCCTTGGCCTGCCAGGTCTTGCCGCCGTCGTAGGGCCAGTCGCCCTTGGCGGTGGCGATCAGGTACTTGGTGAAGTTGTCCGTGGTGCCGGAGTCGTCCGAGCGGTGGAAGGCCTGGATCTTGAGGTCCGGGAGCTTCGCGTCGGGGTTCAGCTTCTTGATCGCCGGGTCGTTCCAGTTGGTGATCTTGCCGTTGAAGATCTTCGCCAGGGTCGGGGCGTCCAGGACGAGGTTGTCCACGCCGCTGACGTTGAAGCCGACCGCGATCGGGCCGCCGACCATCGGCAGGTCGATGCCCTGGCCGCCGTCGCAGACCTTCTTGGAGGCGGCGACCTCGTCGGGCTTCAGCGCCGAGTCGGAGCCGGCGAAGGCGACCTGGCCCTGGGTGAACGCGGTGACGCCGGCGCCGGAGCCGCCGCCCTTGTAGTTGATCTGGAGGCCCTGGCAGGCCGCGGTGAACTGCTTCACCCAGGCGTCGATCGCGTTCTTCTGCGCGGACGAGCCGTCGGCCAGCAGCTGGCCCTTGGCGTCGTCGCACTTGACGTTGCTCGGTGCGGCGGCGTTCGAGGAACCGCCGCCGTTGCTGTTGCCGCCGGTGTCGTCGGAGCCGCACGCCGTGAGGGCCAGGGCGCCGGAGACGGCGAGAGCACCGAGAGCGAGGGCCCGCCGGTTCATGCGCTGAAGCTTCACTTGAGTTCCTTCCAGGAGCCGCCGTCCTGATCGGCGGCGTGCGAAGTCTGAGTGACGCGGACGCGGCCGCACCTCCGTGGGCGCGGCTCGCGTCGGTAAGGCCGAAATTAGGCAGATCAGGTGAAGGCGCCGATGGCCGCACATGAACGAGGGGTGAACCCCTGCATAAGGCCTGGTTAGGTCACGGAATGCTCACGGGGAGAGAACGGCGGCGTTCCGCTTTGCGGACGAAGCGGGACCGTTCGGTCAGCCGGCCGTGCGGGGCAGGTGCAGCACGGCGAGCAGCTCGTCGACCAGGGGCCGGTCGTGGGGCTGTGTGAGACGGTCGCGGGCGGCGGCGGGCGTCAGCCACAGGACCCGGTCCACCTCGTCCGTCGGCACGAACGCGCAGCTCACCGCCTCGGCGGCCCAGTAGCGGACCTGCTTGGGCCGACCGCCCGCGCGGTACCGCTGGGTGGACAGCTCGGGGCCCGGCACGGCCTGGCAGCCCGTCTCCTCCGCCACCTCGCGCAGGGCTCCGGCGAGTGGCTCCTCGCCACGCTTCAGTTTCCCCTTCGGCCACGACCAGTCGTCGTATTTCGGCCGGTGGATGAGGCAGAGCTCCGCCTCGCCGGTGGCCGGGGACCGGCGCCACAGGACGCAGCCCGCCGCCTGGACCGTGGTGTCCTTGGGGGTGTTCACCGGGTCTCACCGCCTCCTGGTGCCGGGCCTGGTCATGACACGCCCACGGTCTCCTTCTGCCAGGCCTGCTGGAACGCGAAGCGCGCCGCCTCCACCTCGTGCCGCTGGTCGGCGTGGAGCACGCCGAGGGCGTAGGCCGTGGCCGGGGCGATGCGCGGGGTACGGGCCGCCTGGGCCGCCGCTGCCGCCGCCTCCGAGGCGTCGCGGTGCCGGTTCAGGGCCTGGCCCGCGGAGAGCAGGCGCAGGTCCACCACGGCGTTGCCCTTGGGCCCGCTGACGGCCTCGCGGGCGTAGCGGTGCAGGCGCAGCAGCAGACGGACCTGGTGCCACGGGGCGTCCTGCGGGTGCGGGACCGTGTCCGGGGACAGGCCGTGGACGAGTGCCGTGGCGTTGTACGGGTTTCCCGCGGTGACCAGCGGCAGGGAGCTCACGGCGTCGGCGAGACGGTCCTGGGCGGCGGCGGCCAGGGGACGCAGGTCGGTGGCGCCGGCGGCCTCGGTCAGGGGAACCTCGCTGGCCAGGACCGCGACCTTGTCCGCGACGGCGTGGAAGCGGCTGCTGCCCAGGGCTTGCAGGGCCGTGGAGTGGGCCCGGGTGCGGGCGAGGGTGAGCTGGCGGTCGAGCAGGGCGCCGGCCTTGGCCGCTCCCACGGTCAGGTTGCCGCGTTCCGGTGCTGAGGCCGGGGCGGTGCGCAGCCCGGTGTCTCCCGGTGCGGCCCTCAGGGGGACGGGTGCCGCCCCAGCGGCCCTGCTGCCCGCAGCCGAGGCGGCCGCCTGGGACGGGAGGGCTGAAGAGCCCGACAGGCGGTGCAGGGCCGTCAGCAGGCGTTCCAGCCGGGCCGTGTACGCGTGTTCCATCGCCAACGTCCCCGACACCCAAGCCAGTTCGGGGCGCATCGCCTCGCACCAGTCCGCGTCGAGGAGGGACTGGAACGAGTGCAGGCTGGCGCTGATGCGCCGGGCCGAGCGGCGCAGGGCGCGGGCCGCCTCGGCCGAGCCTTCCGAGCCGCTCGTCCCCGACCCCGTCTCCCGGTGCAGGCGCAGCGCCCGGAGGAACTCCGTCGCCTGGGCCCGCAGATAGCCCGCGAGGGCGTCTCCGGTGGGGGCGGGCCCGACGTGCCTGGACCGGGGGTCCGTCGGGTCAAGGTGTCGCTGTGCCACGCCGGCGCCTCCGGGCGTCTATGAGCATCTCCTGGACGTTGCGCAGGGGCTGTCCGTCCGCGTCGGTCGCATGCCGGGTCCAGTCGCCGTCCGGGCCGAGGTGCCAGGAGGCGGTGGAATCGGACATGCCGGTCTCCAGCAGCCGGTTCAGGGCAGCCCGGTGGGCCGGGTCGGTCACCCGGACCAGGGCCTCTATCCGGCGGTCGAGGTTGCGGTGCATCATGTCGGCGCTGCCGAACCACACCTCGGGCTCGCCGCCGTTGCCGAAGGCGAACACCCGGGAGTGTTCGAGGAAACGGCCGAGGATCGAGCGGACCCGGATGTTCTCCGACAGGCCTGTCACGCCGGGGCGCACCGCGCAGATACCGCGCACCCAGATGTCCACCGGCACGCCGGCCTGGGCCGCTCGGTAGCAGGCGTCGATGACGGCTTCGTCGACCATCGAGTTGACCTTGATGCGGACGTACGCGGGCCGTCCCGCGCGGTGGTGCTGGATCTCCTTGGTGATCCGCGAGACCAGGCCGTCGCGCAGCGACTTGGGGGCGACGAGCAGACGGCGGTAGGTCTCCCGGCGCGAGTAGCCGGACAGTCGGTTGAAGAGGTCCGAGAGGTCCGCCCCGACCTGCGGGTCGGCCGTGAGCAGGCCGAGGTCCTCGTAGAGACGGGCCGTCTTGGGGTGGTAGTTGCCGGTGCCGACGTGGCTGTAGCGGCGCAGCGTCTCGCCCTCCTGGCGGACCACCAGCGACAGCTTGCAGTGGGTCTTCAGCCCGACCAGGCCGTAGACCACGTGGCAGCCGGCCTCCTCCAGCTTGCGCGCCCACTTGATGTTGGCGTGCTCGTCGAAGCGGGCCTTGATCTCCACCAGGACCAGCACCTGCTTGCCGGTCTCGGCGGCCTCGATGAGCGCGTCGACTATCGGGGAGTCGCCCGAAGTCCGGTACAGGGTCTGCTTGATGGCGAGGACGTCCGGGTCTCCGGCGGCCTGCTCCAGGAAGGCCTGGACGGACGTGGAGAACGAGTCGTACGGGTGGTGCAGCAGGACGTCCCGCTCGCGCAGCGCGGCGAAGATGTCCGGCGCGGACGCCGACTCGACCTCGGCGAGGTCGCGGTGGGTGCCGGCCACGAACTTGCGGTACTTGAGCTCCGGCCGGTCCAGGGAGGCGATGCGGAACAGGCCGGTGAGGTCCAGCGGGCCCGGCAGCGGATAGACCTCGGCCTCGCTGATCTTCAGCTCGCGCACGAGCAGGTCCAGGACCTCGCGGTCGATGGACTCCTCGACCTCCAGGCGCACCGGCGGCCCGAAGCGGCGCCGCATGAGCTCCTTCTCCAGCGCCTGGAGGAGGTTCTCGGCGTCGTCCTCCTCCACCTCCAGGTCCTCGTTGCGGGTGAGGCGGAAGGCGTGGTGCTCCAGGACCTCCATGCCCGGGAACAGCTCTTCCAGGTGGGCGGCGATGACGTCCTCGATGGGGACGTAACGGCCCGGCGAGCTCTCCAGGAACCTCGACAGCAGCGGCGGCACCTTCACCCGGGCGAAGTGCTTGTGGCCGGTGACCGGGTTGCGCACCACGACGGCCAGGTTCAGGGACAGGCCGGAGATGTACGGGAAGGGGTGCGCCGGGTCGACCGCCAGCGGGGTCAGCACGGGGAAGATCTGGTGCCGGAACAGGGTGAACAGGCGGGCCTGCTCCTTCTCCTGCAGTTCGTTCCAGCGGACCAGGTGGATGCCCTCCTCCGCGAGTGCGGGGGCGACGTCCTCGTGGTAGCAGGCGGCGTGCCGGGCCATGAGCTCGCGTGAGCGGGCCCAGATCATCTCCAGCACCTCGCGCGGCTGGAGGCCGGAGGCGGAGCGGGTGGCCACGCCGGTGGCGATACGGCGCTTCAGACCGGCCACCCGGACCATGAAGAACTCGTCCAGGTTGCTGGCGAAGATCGCGAGGAAGTTGGCCCGCTCCAGCAGGGGCGTGTCGGGGTCCTCGGCGAGTTCGAGCACCCGCTCGTTGAACGCGAGCCAGCTGCGCTCCCGGTCGAGGAACCGGCCCTGGGGCAGCTGGGAGCCGTCGGCCTGCGACTCCTCGTAGGCGTCGAGGTCGGCGTCGATGTCGGGTTCCAGATCGGAGACGGTTGCCGCGACCGTGTGCGGGCGGTGGGCTGCGATGGAGCCCACGGAGGGCTGCGCGTTTGCATTGCTGCTGTGGCCCGCAGGGCCTCCACCACGGGCGGTGGTGGGAGACGGGTGGGCCTGTGCCTGGGTGTTCGGCTGCCTCATGGACCCATTCTTCCGCGCCGCGAGCATCACGGGCGCGTCGGACAGCGCGGGCGGGAGCGGAGGTGCCACATGAGTGCTCCCGTTTCCCTCGGGCCCCTCGCGGGGCGGGGAAGGCTCGGGCACGGCGGGATTCATTGGCCGAGCTTCGCAAGCTCGTCTGAATCGATGGTTACGGAGACATGACGTGCGGGACACCGGGGGGCGGACCGCGGGCGTCCACAGGGCCGGGTGGAAGGCCGGGCCGGCCGCCCACAGGCTGTGGACACCGCTCGGCGCGACGCCACGTCACCGGCCGGGAGGTGTCCGGGCACCGGCGTCGGGCGCGCGCCGCGGGCACCGGCGTCGGGCGCGCGCCGCGGGTGTCGGGGCACCGGCGTCGGGTGTGCCGCGGGTGTCGGGGCGTCGGGTGTGCGCCACAAGTGTCCGGGCGCCGGGCCGGGTGGGTGCCACGGCGTGTGCCGACCGTGCGGTCCGCGCGTCCATCCCCCCGTGGAAGGACGCGCGGACCGGGCTCAGGGGAGGCGGCGGGACAGGACGCGGAAGGCGGCGGCCGTCGCGGCGGCGGCCACGGCCAGCAGGAGGCCGGTTTCCACGTACTGCAGCGGCCAGAAGTGCGACTCGGGGTGGAAGGTCGCGCGGGTGAGCGTCACGCCGTGCCGGGGAGTGTCGGCCCAGGCGACCTGGAACGCGGAGCGGGGCAGTTCGAGCGTGCCGGCCTCGGTGCGGGTCACGGCCGGCCAGAGGTCCTCGCGGTACCGCTCCAGGAGGCTGTGGACGAGCAGTGCGGCGGCGAGGGCCACGCCCGTGGCGGGCAGGGCCCGGCGCCACACCAGTCCGGCGAGGGCGCCCAGGGCGAGACCGGCCAGGGCGTAGGCCACGGCCACCGGGCCCGTCGACACGAACGCGTCCGGGTAGTACCAGTCGCCGACCAGGTCGGGATCGCCGTCCCCGCGCGCCCAGCGGTTCAGCAGGACGAGCGTGCCGGTGCCGGTGGTGAGCAGGGCGGCCGGGGCGGCCAGCTTCACGGCCAGCCAGCGCAGGGGGCCGACCGACTGGGTCCAGGCCAGCCGGGCGGTGCCGCTCTCCAGCTCGCGGCCGATGAGGGCGCCGCCCGCCCAGGCGGCCACGGGGAACATCACCCAGGACAGGACGGTGGCGAGTACGGCGATGCCGTTCGCGTACGTCTCGTCGGCGGTGATCGCCTCGACCGCCGCGCAGGAGGGGAGCCGGTCGGTGGGGGGTGTGGCGCAGGCACTCACGCCCGCCCTGGCCTCGTCCCCGAGGGAGTGCAGCCAGATCAGGGCGGCGGTCGCGGCGGCCAGGGCCAGCAGCGACAGGGCCAGGGCGGTGCGGTGGGTGCTCAGTACCGCCCGCAGCAGGCCGCCCCGGTGGAGGGCGGGACGGGCGGCGGGGGTGGTCGCCGCGGTGAGGGCGCTCATACGGCGGCCCCCGTGCGGCGGCGCAGCAGGACGAAGGCGGTCGCGGCCGCCAGGGCGGCGACGGCGAGGAGGAGGCCGGTCTCCATGAGCTGGAGGGGCCAGAAGTGGGAGGCCGGGTGGTAGTCGGCGTAGTAGTGGGTGATGCCGTTTCTGGCGTCGCAGCCGGGCTCGCCCGAGCATGCCGGGATCGGGACGCGGGCACCGGAAGCGGACAGGGCACCGGTCTCGACGATCATGCTGTCGGAGCCGGCGGTGCCCTCGTCCAGGCCCCTCACGACCGTCTTCACCGGCCACAGGTGCGGGCGCAGCTCGTCGAGGACGTAGACGAGTGACACGACGGCCAGGACGGCGACGCCGAGGGCGGGCAGCGTCCGGCGCAGCAGCAGCCCCACCAGGACGCCGAGGGCCAGGGCGGCGAGGGCCTGGGCGGCGGCGATGGTGCCGTTGAACTCGAAGATGCCGTCGTCGTACCACGCGTGCCAGCCCATGACGCTGAGCGAGGCACGGTCCGACGACCACAGCATGCGATGCAGCAGCGTCAGCGTGAGCGTGCCCGTCACGAGCAGCAGGGCCGGGACCGCGAGCTTGGCGGCAAGCCAGCGCAGAGGGCCCGCCGACTGGGTCCAGGCGAGCTGAGCGGTGCCGTTCTCCAGCTCGCGGCCGATGAGGGCGCCGCCCGCCCAGGCCCCGGTGAGCAGCGGGAGGAGCCTGACGAGGCCGATGCCGACCGTCACGGCCGTCTGGTACCGGCTGTTCGCGGCGCCGGGGAGGTCGCAGCCCAGGTTCGGGCGGGACAGGTCGCAGCCCATGGCCTGGTACTCGGCCCAGGCGGCGTCCGCGCCCGGGCCCATCGCCCACAGCAGCGCCCCGGCGGCCACCGCCACCAGCCCCAGCCAGAACAGCAGCGCCGAGCGGTGCAGCCGGAGCAGGGCCAGGACCAGGCCGCGCGACGGCGAGATGGGCCGGGTGACGGCGGGTGCGCTCATGGTGTCGAGGGCGGTCATACGGCGGCCTCCCGCGCGTCGAGCAGCAGCGGCGGGGCGTCGGGGGAGCGCAGGTGGGCCAGGACGACTTCCTCCAGGGACGGGCGATCGCCGTGGAGTCCGTCGCCGAGGCGGCCCGCGGTCCGGACCAGCGCGGTCAGCTGGCGGCCGGTGGTGCGGGACTCGACCACCGTGTGCGGGTCGAGGGCGGCACCCGCCCGGCCGGTGACCAGGGTGTGCGCGGCGAGCAGCTCGTCGAGCGGCCCGGCGAGCCGGACTCGGCCGGAGCCGAGCAGCAGCAGGTGGTCGCAGGAACCCTCCAGTTCCGCGACGACGTGCGAGGACATGACAACCGTGGTGCCGTGGTCGGCGGCGTCGGCCATGAGCGTGGCCGTCAGCTGGTGCCGGGCGAGCGGGTCGAGGTCGGCCATCGGCTCGTCCAGGAGCAGCAGTTCGGGGCGCTTGCCGAGGGCCAGGGCGAGGGCGACGCGGGTGCGCTGGCCGCCGGAGAGCGACCGGATCTTCGTGTCGGGGTCGAGGTCGCCCTCCGCGACGATCCGCTCGGCCGTGCGGGCGTCCCAGCGGCGGGGGTTGAGGTCGCGGCCCAGCCGCAGGGTCCCGGCGATGGTGAGCTGGGGGTACAGGGGCTTGTTCTGGGCGACGTAGGCGAGGCGCTCGCGGGCCGCGGCCGGGGTCGTGCCGAGCACGGTGACGGTGCCCTCGGTGGGGCGGAGCAACCCGGCCGCCAGGGCGAGCAGGGTGGACTTGCCGGCGCCGTTGGGGCCGGTGAGGGCGCAGACGCGGCCCGCGGGGAGCCGGAAGGCGCAGCCGTCCAGGGCCGGGGCGCGGCGTCGCCCGAACCTCCTGCCCAGGCCCGCCGCCTCGATGGCGGTGTCGGTCATGCGTCCCCCTTGAAGTCGGTGAAGTGCGTGTCGAGTACGGAAGTGAAGAGGGCGGCCACGTCCTCGCGCTCCAGGCCGGCCTCGCGGGCCCGGGCCGCCCAGGCGTCCAGGTCGGCGCGGAGCGGGGAGTCAGCGGGGGCGGTGCTCAGGGACTTGCGGACGAACGTGCCCAGCCCGCGGCGGGCCTCGACCAGCCCCTCGCGTTCCAGCTCCCGGTAGGCCTTGAGGACCGTGTTCGGGTTGATGGCGGTGGCCTCCACGACCTCACGGGCCGTCGGGAGCTTGTCCCCCGGCTCCAGCAGGCCGAGCCGCAGGGCCTGTTTGGTCTGCTGGACGATCTGGACGTAGGTGGCCACGCCGCTGCGCCGGTCGATGCGGTACTCGACCACTGCTTGAACCACCCTTTCACTAATTGAGTAGTGAAAGGGTGGTGGAAGGGGGGCCGGAAAGTCAAGCGTGCTTTCGTGAACCGTTCGGGCCGGGCCGTCCGATGAGGAGACGTGAGCGATACGAGAAGCGACGGGGAGCTGCTGCGGGCCATCGCCGCGGACGCCGACCGGCGTGCCTTCGAGGAGCTGTACCGGCGCTACGCGCCCTGGCTCCGGGCCCGGTTGCGGGGGCGGTGCGCCGATCTCGGGGTCGTCGACGACGTGGTGCAGGAGACGTTCCTCGCGGTGTGGCGGGGCGCATCCCGTTACCGGCAGGAGGGCCACTCCGCGGACGCGGCCGGGTGGCTGTGGCGCATCGGGTCGCGGCGGCTGGTGGACGCGCTGCGCGGCGACGGGGCACGGGGGCGGCTGCGGCAGGCCCTGGCGCGGCTGCGGCACCGGGACGAGGCCTCGGCGGAGGAACGCGTGCTCGCGGGGGTGGAGCACGGGGACCTCGCCGGGGCGCTGGTCCGGCTGTCGCCGGAGCTGCGGGCGGTGCTGCAGGCGACCGTCATCGACGGGCTGACCACCCGTGAGGCGGCCGTACTGCTCGGGATACCACCCGGGACGGTCAAGACGCGGGCGATGCGGGCCCGGAAGCAGTTGCGGGAGGCCCTGGCATGAGCTGGCACGTGTCCGAAGAGGAACTGGACGCCTATGCGCGAGGGGAGTTGCAGGCCCCCGCGCTCTGGTCCGCCGACGCGCACCTGACCTCCTGCGCGCGCTGCCGCGCGGTGCTGGCCGACGTCAGCGATCCCGTCGCTCTCGACACCGGCTGGGACCGGCTCGACGCCGAACTGGACGCGCCCCGCACGGGGTTGCTGGAAAGGCTGCTCGTGCGCGCCGGGGTGGCCGGGCACACCGCGCGGCTGCTGGCGGCGACGCCGGTGCTGCGGCGGTCCTGGCTGGGGGCGGTCGTCGCCGTGCTGCTGCTGAGCGTGGCGGCCGGGCATGCCGTGCGCGGCGGGGAGTTCCCCACGCTGTTCCTGGCCCTCGCGCCGCTGTTGCCGCTGGCCGGGGTGGCGTTGTCGTACGGGCCCGCGCTGGATCCGACGTACGAGATGGCCGTCGTCGCGCCGATGCACGGGTTCCGGCTGCTGATGATCCGGACCGTGGCCGTGCTGGCCGTCGTGCTCGCGCTCAACGGGCTGGCGACCCTGGCCCTGCCCGCCTACGGGCTGCGGGCGCTGGCCTGGGTGCTGCCCGGGCTGGCGCTGACGGCGACCGGACTCGCGCTGATGCCCCGTCTCGGGCCAGTGCTCGCACCGTCCCTGGTGGGCGGGGCGTGGGCCGGGCTGCTGCTGACGGCCGACATGCTGCGGGCCGGGGCGGACGTACCGCTCGCGCCGTTCACCGTGGCCGGGCAGGGCGTGGCGGCGGTCGTCGCCGCGCTCGCCGCCGGGCTGCTCTTCCTGCTCCGTGACCGATTCGACCTCTTCCAGGGACGTGCCGCATGACCACGACCGTGTCCGCCTCCGGGCTGAGCCTCCGCTACGGCGGCATCCGGGCCCTCGACGACGTGTCGCTGCGGCTGACCGCCGGCGTCACCGGGCTGCTCGGCCCCAACGGCGCCGGCAAGACCACCCTGCTGCGGGTGCTCGCCACCGCCCTGCCCGCCGACCGGGGGGCCTTCACCGTGCTCGGGCACGACCCGGGCACCGCCCGTGGCCGGCAGGAGGTGCGGCGCCGGCTGGGCTATCTCCCCCAGGCCCCGGGCTTCCAACCGGACTTCACCGCCTTTGAGTTCGTCGACTACGTGGCGATCCTGAAGGAGATGACCGACCGGGGCGCCCGGCACCGGGAGGTGCGGCGTGTGCTCGACGAGGTCGGCCTGGCTGACGTGCGGAGCAAGCGGATCCGCAAGCTGTCCGGGGGCATGCGGCAGCGCGTCGCCCTCGGGGCCGCCCTGGTCGGCGATCCCGGCTTCCTGGTGCTCGACGAACCGACCGTCGGGCTCGATCCCGAACAGCGCATGCGGTTCCGGGAGCTGATTGCGGAAGCCGGGCAAGGGCGGACGGTGCTGCTGTCCACCCACCAGACGGAGGACGTGGCGATGCTCTGCCACCGCGTGGTGGTCATGGCCGGTGGCCGGGTGCGGTTCGAGGGCACCCCGGCCGAGCTGACCGCGCGGGCTGCGGATCGCGTGTGGAGCAGCACCGAACGGGCCCCCGGCGCGAAGGCGGGATGGCGCACCGGGACCGGCACCTTCCGGAACGTGGGCGACCCGCCGCCCGGCGCCGAGCTGCTCGAACCCACCCTGGAGGACGGCTACCTGCTCACGCTCGACGGCAGCGGAGCGGAGGTGGCGGCATGACCGCGGTGACGGAGAAACCGGCCGTGCCCGGGACGGTGGAGGAGCCGGGCGGGGCCTGGAAGGCCGTGCTCGCCCTGGCCGTGTTCGAGTCGCGTCGGCTGCTGACCCGGGTCCCGGTGCTGGTGGCCTTCGCCGTGTACCTCGGCTGGACCGTGTGGCGCAGCGGGAGGACGTGGGGCGACTACCCGGCCCTCCAGGACGCCGACCGGGCCACCCAGAGCGCGCCGATGCTCATCGGCCTGGCGGTCCTGCTGTCCGTCAACCTCGCCGCGCTGCGCTCCCGGCGGCACGACACGGAACGGCACTTCGCGGTGCTGGTGCTCCCGCAGTGGCGCCGTACGGCCGCCCACGCGCTGTCGGTCCTGTCCGCGGCCCTGCTCACCGCCGTGTGCGTGGCCGGGCAGTTCGGCCGGGAGGCGCTGCGGCCCGGCGCGATCGGGCACGGCTCGGTGGGCGAACTGCTCGTCGGCCCGCTGACCGTGCTGCTGTTCGGGCTGTTCGGTCTGCTGGTGGCAGGGCTGGTGCGGTCCGCTCCGGCCGCGCCGCTGCTGGTGGTCCTCTTCCTGTTCCTGTTCCTGTTCTTCTCGGGCATGAACTACGAGGCGAGGTGGCTGCTGCCGGCGGTCGAGGAAGGGACCCTCGACACCCTGCCAACGGACCTGATGGGCCGGCCCGCCGGCTGGCACGCCCTGTACCTGGCCGGGCTGGGCCTGGGCCTCGGGCTGCTGGCGGTGCTCGTGGCCGGTGGCCGCAGGCCTGCCGTGTTCGCCGGTGTGGCCGGGGCGCTCGCCATGACGCTGGTCGGCGGAGTGGCCCAGTCGGCGGGCGACTCCCCCGAGCTGGTCAAGGCACGCGAACGCGCCACACTCCACCCCGAGCAGGTGCAGACCTGCGTCCGGCGGGACGGATCGACGTACTGCGCGTTCCCCGAGTGGGGGCCGCGGGTCGCGGACTGGGCCGGGGTGGTGGACCGGGTCCGGTCCCTGGCCGGGGGCAGCGCCCACGAGCAGCACCTCGTCGTACGTCAGCGGATCGAGGCGCGCTACGGCCTCTCCGGTGACGCCGCTCTGACCTCGCTGGAGCGTCCGCACGAGGTGACGGTGGGCACCCAGTGGGGCGGCAACCGCGTCCCCGAGTTCTCCGCGGCCGTGGCCGGTGTGCTGATCGCGGGCGACGAGAAGGCCGCGACCTCGATCTGCGACGGCCGCATGGTCCCCCTGATGTGGCTGGCCGTGGGCTGGGAGTCCGACCCGCTCGACGCGCTGCGCCGCGTCCGCCTCGACGACACCGTCACCGGCTCCGCCTACGTGCTCCAGCCCACCGCCGGGCTGTACATGACCGAGGCCCAGACCGAGGTGCTGCGGTCGCTGCTCGACCTGTCCCGCGGTGAGGCCGGCGCGCGGGTCAAGGACCACTGGAACGAGCTGACCGCACCGAAGGTCACCGCGGCCCGGGCCGCCGAACTGCTGGGCCTGCCCGCGCCCGAGGGTGAGGACAAGTGCTCCTGATCCGACAGCTGGTGTTCCCCGTCCACCGGACGGTGCCGTGGCCGGCGATCGGCGCGGCCGGGGCGACGGGACTGCTGCTCGCCGCGCTGACCCGGACCGGCGAGCCGGCGGAACGGCTCTCCCTGTATCTGCTGCGGGCCGCGATCCTCGCCTTCGCGGTGGGCCTGGCCTTCCTCTTGGACGACCCGGCCCGGCACACCACGTCCACCGTGCCGACCCCGCGCCCGGTTCGCATCGCCCTGCGGACGGCCCTCGCCGTCCCGGCCGCGGCTGCCTGGTGGACGGTGGCACTGCTGCTCGTGCCGCCGGGCGTACGGCCCCCGGTCGGTGATCTCACGCTGGAGGCGGGAGCGGCCTTCGCCGCGGCGGTGGCGGGCGGGGCGGTCGCGGTGCGGTTCGGCGAACTGACCCGGCCCGGACTGCGGGTGGCGACCGGCCTGCTGACCACGTCGGTGCTCGGCCTGCTGTTCTGGCCCGGCCGCTGGGCCCTGTTCGTCCCGGTGGAGGACGAGCGGTGGGCGGCGGCGCACGAGCGGTGGGGGTTGGTGCTGGGTGGGGCCGTGATCGTCGGCGCGGTGTGCGCGATCGAACCCCTGCGGCGGCGGATCCGGCTCTAGAAGGACCCGGGCACATCAAATGGTTGTGCAGACGGCCGCATCCGTCCTTGAAGCCCGTTGTCCCCGAGGCCTTCCGACAGCCAAAGGTTGTGCGGCTAGTCTGCCCCCCCGTGGACCTCAAAACCGTACGGGCCTTCGTCGCGATCGCCGACTCCGGGCAGTTCCAGAAGGCCGCCGTGGATCTGGCCCTCACCCAGCAGGCCGTGTCCAAGCGGATCGCCGCGCTGGAAAAGGACCTCGGTGTCCGGCTGCTCGTCCGCACACCGCGCGGGGCGGAGCTCACCATCGACGGGCAGGCGCTGCTGCCGCACGCCCGCGCCCTGCTCCAGGCGGAGGAACGGGCGGTGGCCGCCGTACGGCCCGGGGGCCGGGCGCTACGGGTGGACGTCGTGGGGCGCCGGGCCGCCACAGCGGGACTGGTACGGGACTTCCACCGGGCCCACCCGGAGATCACGCTGGACGTCGTCACCCTCTTCGGAGTCGACGCGGCGGTCGCCGCCGTGCGGGACGGGGCCGTCGACGCCACGTTCCGGGCCGTCACCATGCCGGGGCACCGGCTCCCCGACGGCATCACGTCGACCCCGGTCCTCGACGAGCCGCTGCGGCTGTGTGTCGGCCCCGGCCACGAGTTCGCCCGGGCCGAGTGGGTGACGCCGGCGCAACTCGCCGGACACCGGATCTGGATGCCGGGCAACGAGCCCGGCACGGAGTGGGCCGCCTACTACGACGAACTCGCCGCCACCTTCGGCCCGGCCATCGACACCATCGGCCCCAACTTCGGTGTCGAGGCACTCCTCGACACGGTCGCGAGCTCCCCCACCCTGGCGACCTTCCTCAGCGAACGCACCCCGCTGGTCTGGCCGGCCGACCACGACCTGCGCCTCGTCCCGCTGCGGGACCCGACCCCGGTCTACCCGCACTCCCTGCTCTGGCGCACGGACAACCCCCACCCGGGCCTGACCGCCCTGCGCGCCCACCTGGCGGCACAGCCCCGGCTCACGGAAGGCAGGACCTGGCGCCCGTCCTGGGCGGAGTGAAAGCGAGCGAGCGGCCTGGAAACGCGGGCGGCCCCGACAGTCAGTCGGTGACGTACGTGAGGAACGACGCCCAAGGCTTCGCGCCGAACACGAGTATCGGGCCCTGTGGTTGCTTGCTGTCGCGGACCGGGACTCTGCCGGGGCAAGCGTCGGTGATCTCGACGCAGTTGTTGGCTCCCCCGTCGCTGTAGGACGACTTGCGCCACACAGCGGTGGTGAGGTCGCGGGTGCTCGTCATGATCTGTGCTCCTCCAGTACGCCCCTGATGAACGCGAGCGAGTCCGACGGGGACAACACCAGGTCGCGAAGCCGATCGTAGGACGAGCGCTCCCTGAGAACCTCGTACGGATTCTCGATCAGCCGACCGCTGCTGTTGCCTTCCGTGTAGGCAACGGCGCTCCCGTCCCCCTGCCACAGCAACAGCAAGGACCCGCTCATATGGTGGTGCGCTCCTGCCGAGAACGGCAGTACCTGGAGCGCCACGTTCGGCCACAACGCGGCTGACTCAAGATGAACCAGCTGGTCCTGCCAGGTCTTGCCCCGGGCAGCGGGGCGTCGCAGCGCGAACTCGTCCATGACGATCCGGACTTCAGGCTCCGGCTTCTGCCTCAGCAGGTACTGACGTCCGAGCCGTGCCGCCACCTGCTCCTCGACAGCCTCGTCACCGTCGGCCGTTGTCTGAGCCCCAGACAACACCTCCCGGGCGAAGTCCTCGGTCTGGAGAAGTCCTGGAATCCCCAGCGAGAACACCCACATGATCCGGGCCGTCGCCTCCAGAGCCATGTATGCCTTGTACTGATCCTTGAACGCATCCAGCCGAGCCGCCTTCCAGTGGCTCAAGAGCAGGTCACCCGTGCCGTAGTACCCGTCCAGGTCCTCCATGACGGTCACCTTCGAGAGCCGCTCACCCGACTCCAGCCGGCTCAGACAACTCTTCTCGTAGCCGGTCTCGTCGGCCAACTGCCCCAGTGACTTCCCGGCCTTCTCCCGCAGGACCTTCAGCGTCTGCCCGAGCATCGCCGCCCGGAGACCGGCTCCGCGTCAACCTTTTCGCCCACGTCACCCCTCCCCGTTGCCTGCGCGCCAGACAACGCCGGACGTCTTCCGCAGCGTGCGCGCGATCAGTGACGATCGAGGCACGAACGGTGATCGCCGCTCGTCAACCCGCCGTCCATCCCCCTGCCCTGAGAAGGGACACCTCCGTGCGTCTGCGCATCGCCGAACTCTGCGAGTACCTGCTGCTCGCCTTCCTGCGGAGCCTGCTGCCCGCGCGAGGGCGTCATCGAACCGTGTCGGCCCGGCGGCCGCCGGTGCTGTCCCACTCCCCGCCGGTCCCCAGCCCTCGGCCCCCGGAACCCCTGGTCATGGACAGCCCGCTCGTCCGGCCGTACCTGCACGCCGAGGAGGTGTTCGTATGAGGCTGCTCCCCTGGACCGGGACCGACGGACGGCCCTGCTACCTCAGCACTGACAACCCCGACAGCATCTTCTCCCGGCTCGCCGATGACATCGAGGCTGCTCAACTGGGGTCCGCGGAGCAGGTGCTCGCCGGCGCCAGGGCCGTACTCGGCGATGCCGGAGCCGGTGAGCACGCGCTGCGTTTCACGCTGGTCAGGGCGGTGGAGTCGCTGGGGGAGGTGCTGCGCGTCGCGGCGAGCCGGGGCGAGAGCATCGCCGACCGGCGCCGCCCTGACCCGCCACCCGCCGATCGCGCCGTCACGCCGTGATCCGAACCCCCGGCCGTCCTCTCAGGTCTCCGTCCGGTACATCAGGTCCACCTCGTGCGTGGTGAACCCCAGCCGCTCGTACACCGACACCGCCGCCTTGTTGTCGGCGTCGACGTACAGCATCGCCGTCGGCAGCCCCTGCCCCGCGAGGTGCCGCAGCCCGATCGTGGTCAGGGACTTGCCGAGTCCGCCGCCCTGCGCGCCGGGGCCGACGCCGAGCACGTACACCTCGCCCAGGCCCTCCTCGGCGTGCACCTTCGTCCAGTGGAAGCCGACCAGTGCGTCGCCGCGGAAGGCCAGGAAGAAGCCCGCCGGGTCGAACCACGGCTCGGCCTTGCGGTCGTCGAGGTCGCGCTGGGTGAGGGAGCCCTGCTCGGGGTGGTGGGCGAAAGCGGCGGCGTTCACCGCGAGCCAGGCGGCGTCGTCCTCGCCGGGGACGAACGTGCGGACCGTGACGCCCTCGGGGAGTACCGGCTCGGGTGCGTCGAAGTCGGTCAACGGCCGCCGCATCTGGCGCAGTTCACGGAAGAGGGTCAGGCCGAGGACCTGCGCGAGGTGCCGCGCGGCGGAGTGCCCGCCGTGCGCCCACACCCGCAGCCGCTTGCCGGAGGCCGCCAGCAGCGCGGAGCCGAGCGCCCGCCCGTGCCCGTGCCCTCGGTGCCCGGGGTGCACGACCAGCTCGGCGGCCGGCGGCTCCACCAGGTCCGTGTCCTCCAGCTGGGCATAACCGACGAGTTCCCCGCCGGCGGTCAGCAGCAGATGGGACACGCCCTCCCGCTCGCCGCCGCGCAGCTGCAACCGGCCCTGTTCGGACACCGCCTGCTGTCCGTCGGTCCGGGCCGCCTCGTCGAGCAGCCCGAACACGGCCTCGGTCTGCTCCGCGGAGAGCGCGGCAAGGGTCTCGATCGAGCGGGGGCGGCCTGGCCTCACGGTGTCGTCGCTGGTCATGCGTACGAGGGTACGGGGCACCACCGGCAAATCGGCGGCAAAGAAGCAACCAGGTCGTAACCACGAAAGGCCTGTCGCGCTACGCGCGTTGACTCTAGGCTGCGCCGGACGGCAACACCGTCCGAGCACAACCGACAGCACACCCACAGGGGGGCGTATGCCAGCCACTTCACCGGCGCACTCGGATCGCCGCAGACGTCGTACGAACCGTTTGGTCGCTCTCGCCGCCGGTGTCGTCACCGTCGGCGCGCTGGCCGCCGCGGGGTTGCCCGGGTCGGCGACCGCCGGGGAGGAGCACCGCGCGGGCGGGTACTGGCCCGGCCGCTACCAGGACGTCCAGCTGCTGTCCTTCAACGACCTGCACGGCAACCTGGAGCCGCCCGCCGGTTCCTCCGGCCGGGTCACCGAGACGCAGCCCGACGGGACGACGAAGACCATCGACGCGGGTGGCGCCGAGTACCTCGCCACGCACCTGCGGCAGGCCCGCAAGGGCGAGAAGTACTCCATCACCGCGGCCGGCGGCGACATGGTCGGCGCCTCCCCGCTGATCTCCGGTCTCTTCCACGACGAGCCCACCATCGAGGCGCTGAACAAGCTCGACCTCGACGTCACCTCGGTCGGCAACCACGAGTTCGACGAGGGCGCCAAGGAGCTGGCCCGGCTGCAGAACGGCGGCTGCCACCCGAAGGACGGCTGCTACACGGACGAGAAGTTCCAGGGCGCCGACTTCCCCTACCTCGCGGCCAACGTCCTCGACGAGAAGACCAGGAAGCCGATCCTCAAGCCCTACTGGGTGTGGAAGAAGAACGGCGTCAAGGTCGGCTTCATCGGCGTGACCCTGGAGGGCACCCCGGACATCGTCTCCGCCGAGGGCGTCAAGGGCCTGTCCTTCAAGGACGAGGTCGAGACGATCAACAAGTACGCCAAGGTGCTCCAGAAGCAGGGCGTGAAGTCGATCGTCGCGCTCATCCACGAGGGCGGCTTCCCGGCGTCGACGTCGTACAACTACGACTGTGACTCCCCGGGTGCGGGCGACGGCGTCTCCGGCCCGATCGTCGACATCGCCAAGAACGTCACGCCGCAGGTGGACGCGCTGGTCACCGGCCACACCCACAACGCGTACGTGTGCAGCATCGCCGACCCGGCGGGCAAGCCCCGCATGGTCACCTCGGCCGCGTCCTTCGGCCGTCTCTACACCGACACCACGCTGACCTACGACCGCAAGACCGGCGACATCGCCCGTACGGCGGTGAAGTCCGCGAACCGCGTGGTCACCCGGGACGTCCCCAAGGCGCACGACATGACCGAGCTGATCGGCAAGTGGAACACGCTGGCCGCGCCCATCGGCAACAAGCCGATCGGTTACATCTCCGGCGACATCGGCAACACCGGCACCGAGTCCCCGCTCGGCGACCTCATCGCCGACGCGCAGCTCGCCCACGGCAAGCAGCTCGACCCGGAGACCGACCTGGCGCTGATGAACCCGGGCGGTATCCGCGCACCGCTGACCTACGCGGCCAAGGCCGGTGAGGGCGACGGTGTGGTCACCTACGCCGAGGGCTTCACGGTCCAGCCGTTCGCCAACACCGTGAACCTGCAGAACTTCACGGGCGCGCAGGTCATCCAGGCGCTCAAGGAGCAGGTGTCCGGCCCGAACGCGGCGGCCCCGAAGGTCCTCCAGGTCTCGTCCGGCCTGACCTACACGCTGGACCTCACCAAGTCCGGTGCCGACCGGGTGGTCACGGACAGCATCAAGCTGAACGGCGCGGCCATCGACCCGGCGGCCACCTACCGCGTCGCGACGAACAGCTTCCTCGCGGGCGGCGGTGACGGCTTCCCGACCCTCGGCCAGGGCACGAACGACGTCGTCGGCTCCGACGACCTGACCGCGCTGGAGCAGTACCTGACGGCCAACTCCTCGGCGTCCAACCCGATCGCGCCCCCGAAGGCGGACCGGATCACGATCGTGAAGTAGGTCGCATACCCGGGATTCGAGTTGCGGGTGGGGGAGGTACGCATGATCGGATGGATCGATGCGTACCCCCCACCACCTAGATGCGCATCCCCGTCCGAACCCGTACGAGGAGCTCGCCGCCCTCGATGACGGGCCTCTGGAGGAAACCCCTCTGGAGGAGTTCCTCCCCGAGGAACACGATGCGGGCGCCGAGGACGCCTGGGCCCCGCCGGACCACCGCCGCGGCGGCAAGCGGCGTCGGAAGAATCGTTTCGCTGGCTTGCCGCTCGCGGTGAAGGCGGTCGTCGGCCTGGTCGTCCTCGCCGCGTTCGCCGCCCTCGGCGACCGCTGGGCGGTGCTCTACGCCGAGCACCGCGCAGCGGACACCCTCAAGGACCGCCTCGACCTGGCCGCCGCGCCCGAGGTGGAGATCGGCGGCTTCCCCTTCCTCACCCAACTCGCCGACAAGCGGCTCGAGTCGGTGAAGGTGACCGTCCCGGACGTCGCCGCCGACCGCGTCTCGCTGGCGAAGGTGTCGGCCACGGCCCATGACGTGACGCTCGACGCGGACGGCCTGACGTCCGTGCGCGGCGCCGACGTTCCCCGCTTCGACGGGGACGTCCTGCTGTCCTTCGAGGACCTCAACCGCGAACTGGGCGCCTCCCAGGTCACCTTCACCGGTGAGGGCCGGAACCGGGTGCGGGCACGCGGCACCCTGCCCGTCGCCGGGCACGACCTCAAGCTGCGGGCCGAGGCCCGGATCCAGCGGCAGGGGGAGCGGGGCATCGCCACGGAGATCGGCGGCATGCGTCTGGACATCGGGGACCTGGCGACCTACCGCCCCGGCAAGCGCGCCTCGGAGGGGCTGCACCTGACGCCCAAGGCCTCCGCCGACCTGGCCCGGGAGACCCGCAAGGCCAAGGCGCTGCTGTCGGTCCCGGCCATCGTGCAGCGCATGGGCGTGCCCGAGGCGACCGTGAACCAGGCCCTCGCCGACGACGGCAAGCTCGCCGAGCTGACCGGCTCCCCGCGCTTCGCCCGCCAGGCCGAGCGCCTGAACCTCATCGACCTCGCCCTGGAGAACCCCCAGGTGCTCAAGAGCCTGGGCCTCGACCCCGATCTGCTCGGGGAGTTGTCGGGCCTGACCCGTCCGGTCCTGGCCGACCGGCTCGCCCTGGCCTTCGAACTGCCGAAGCCGGAGCAGGGGAACGTGCGGCTGGAGGACGTCCGGGTGGAGGAGGACGGCATCCGGGTGAGGCTGTCCGGCTCGGGGCTGACGGTGGGCGGCTGAGACCTCCCTTGATGAAACTTTGTGTGCAGAAGTGTTGACCTCTGTTCGAGTCCCCTTCTAGTTTCGTGCTCCACTGAGCGGCCTCCTGCGGCCGTTCGCCTTCGCACCTGCTCAGAAGGGGATGTCGTGTCCGACAAGAACCAGCGCGGGACAGCCGGCGTGGGGGCGCTGCTGGCCTGCGTCACGGCATTCGGCGGAGCGTTCGCCTCCCCCGCGGCCGCCTCTCCCGCTCACCGTCCGGCCCCGCCGCCCGTCAGCGACTTCAAGGGCGTCAACTGGGCGGACCCGCGTGACAACTACGCCCATGACGCGGTCGTGCCCTCGGGTCTGTCCACCGCCGACGGCTACGCCACCACCTACGCCAAGTCCGAGGCGATCATCGGCGGGTTCTCCGGGCTGGGCGCCAACACCGTCCGCCTCCCGGTGAACCCGGCATCGGTGAACGGGCCGTTCTGGAAGTCGTACCGGGGCGCGATCGACGCCGCCACCGACAAGGGCTTCAAGGTCATCCTCGGCTACTGGGAGGCCGACGACGCCAAGGACGGCAAGATCGACGACCAGGCGTCCTGGGACCGGATGTGGGCGCGGATCACGTCCGCCTACGCCCGCAACTCCAAGGTGTACTTCGAGCCGATGAACGAGCCGTTCGGCTACACCGCCCAGGAGTGGACCGACACCGCCGCGAAGTGGGTGGACACCCACGCGAACGTGCCCCGCGACCGGGTCCTGATCGGCGGCTACAAGTACAGCGAGGACGTCAAGCCGGTCTGCGCCGACCCGCGCCTCAAGGGCGTCCGGCTGGCCCTGCACAACTACGGCTTCTGGCACACCGACTGGACCAGCGTCGACCAGTGGAAGCAGGACTTCAAGGCGCGCATCGGTGACTGTGCCTCGCGCACGATCCTCGACGAGTTCGGCGCCTCGATGACCACCGGCCTGGACTACAACGGCCCGGTGGGCACGTCCAACGAGGTCGCCTACATACAGGCCGCGACCGACACCATCCGGGAGCTCGGGCTGGGCTCGGTCTACTGGCCCGGCCTGCGCAACGGTGACACCTACTCCCTCACCACGCTCCAGGGCACGGGCACGAACCTCAGCCTGACGGTCAACAACCAGAGCGGCCTGGACCGGCTGCACTACGCCTGGAAGCAGTGAGCCCCCCCGATGTGGTGGCCCTTCCGGGTCCGGCGCCGCTCGTCAGCCGGACCCGGAAGGGAGCCGTTCAGGACGCCGAAGGCGTCCATCCCGCGAGCCAGTCCGCGACCTCCTGGTTCGCGGCCTGCGCGTCGGTCAGGTGCGGGCGGTCGGCGCTCGCCCGGCCCGCACCGGGGCCGTGGTTGCCGTACTCGGCGAACCGGTCGTCCTTCCAGGAGAACCCGCTCATGTCGGTCCACGGGGCCGACTTGATCGCGTTGCTCAGGTTGGTGTTGCGGACCGTGGTCTGCGGATCGAGGGACGCGTCCCCGCCGGCGTGCCAGGGCCGGCCGAGGTGGAAGCTCCCGGCCGACACGTCGCCGTTCACCGTGGAGTCGGCGATCAGGAAGCCCTTGCGGTTCGCTGCGGTGCTCGGCGCTGTGACGTACCCGGCCGAGGTGCCGTTCCAGCGCTTCTTCAGCGTGATCACGGACTTGTCGACGACGGCCGTGGCCCGGCCGAAGATGAAGTCGACGTTGCCGATGACGTAGGAGTTGCCGACGTAGACCCGGCCCAGCCGGTCCTTCGACGCGGTGTCGAGCAGCAGGGTGTCCTGGTCCCCGCTGACGATGATCCCGTCGAGGAACACCCTGTCGGCGGCGGTCCGCAGGGCGACGGCCTGCTGGTCCTTGATGTTCTGGTTGGCCTTCTCGTCGAAGTCGTTGGAGATGGTCAGGTTGCGCGCCTGGAAGTCGTCGGCCTCGACGGCGACGGTGGCGCTGCCGCCCGTGCCGTAGGTGCCGCCGCCGGGCTTGGGGGTTCCCGACGCGTTGTTGTAGACGATCGTGGTGTCCTTGCGGCTGCCGCCGGTGCCCTGGATGGTGACGTGCGGCTTGTTGGAGGGCACCTTCACCAGTTCGCGGTACGTCCCCGGCTTCACGGCGATCACCACGCGCGAGGGGTTGTTCGCCGGTACGGCGTTCACGGCGGCCTGCACGGTGCGGTACTGGCCGCTGCCGTCCGCCGCGACGGTGAGGGTGGTGGCGGCCGCGGCCCTGGTGGAGGCGGTGGTCGTGGCGGTGCCGAGGGAAGCGCGGGGCCCGGTACCGGACTTGAGGATCGTCGGGAGGTCGGCGGCGCGGTCGAGGGTGTACGGGTAGTAGGCCTTCGGATCGAAGGCGCTCCCGCCGCTCTCGTTGCGCCCGCTGGTGCCGGAGAAGACGTTGCCGCGCTGCACGATCGCCGCGCCGCTGTCCTTGATCACCGGGTTCCTGATGCCCTGGAAGCAGGAGTTCTCCAGCACCATCTTCGTCCTGCCGCGCGCGTAGTTCCCGTACGACGAGCCGATGCCCGTGTTCGGCGCGTCCTCCAGGAAGTTGTTGTAGAGGTGCGCGTGGGCGGCGTTGTCCGTGGAAGGGTTGCGCTGCTCGGTCTCGCGGATCCAGTTGTGGTGGATCGTGATGTCGGTCTTGACGTTCTCGGTCCAGCCGATGCCGAAGGTCTTGTTGTTGTCGCTCAGCTTGTTCCAGGAGACGGTGACGTTCGTCGAGTCCTTGCGGACGTCGATGAGCCCGTCGGCCATGTGCCGCAGGTCGTTGTGATCGATCCATACGTGATGGGCGCCGTCCATCTGGATCGCGTCGAAATCGTGGTCCTTGTCGTTCCAGATCCCCTGGTACGCGTCCCGGACGGTCAGGTTCCGGATGATCACGTTGTGCACGCCCTGGCCGAGGAAGAACCCGCCGCCGACGATGTGCCCGGCGGTCCCCTGGCCCACGATGGTCTTGTCGGACTGGACCTTGATCTCTTTGCCTGCGGGGTTCATGTTGATGACCCCGGCGACGACGATGACGTACGGCTGGGTCGCGGTGGCGTACTTCTCCAGCTCGGCCTGCGTCTTCACGGTGACGACCTGGCCACCGCGCCCGCCGTACGTCCCGTTCTGCCCGAGGGAGTTGACGGAGGCGAACCCGTCGGCGGTGTCGGCGGCCCAGGCGGGGGCGGCGGCGGAGGCGGCGGAGGCCTGCAGTGCGGTGGAGCCCAGAACGCCGAGGTCGCCGCCGCAGGCGAAGGCGCCGGCGGCGGTCAGGGTCAGGGGGACCCCGACCGCCACGGCGGTACGGCTTCTGCGGCGACGGTGCTGGGCTGTGCTGCGTGGCTCACTCATGCGGCGATCCGTTCCGTGTGGGGGAATGACCGCTGACCAGTCGCCGCACCACGCGGAAAGGTTGCCGGGTTGCCCGCCCTACGCGGTGCGGGACTCGGGGGCGAGCCGGGTCCGGCGGTAGCGGGTCCCCGCGCCGGTGAGCAGACCGGCGAGGGCGGCTCATCGGTTGTCGCGGCCGCGACTGGCGGCGATCCGCAGCACGTCGCCCAGGGACTCCACGGACCGGGTCAACGCGAACCGCACGGCGCGTTCACCGGCCTTGGGGTCGTGCAGTACGGCTCCGGCGCCCGCGAGGACGGTTTCGGCGGACGCCAGCTGGGCGGCCTCGATGTCGTCGGCGAGTCGGGAGACCAGGCTGTCGGGGTCGTCGGTGGAGAGGTAACAGGCCTTGCCGTCGGCGCCGGTCCAGGGGAGCAGCCTCATGCGCGGACCTCCAGGGCGAGCAGAAGAGGTGTGTGACGAGCGGTGATCACCGTTCGTGCTCACATCGTCACCGGTTGCCCGTACGCTGCGGAAGAGGCCAGGTGTTGTCCGGGCGCTCAGGCAACGGGGAGGGGTGACGTGGGAGAAGTGGTTGACGGCGGGCGGGAGGTCCTGGGGCGGACGCTGAGGTTCCTGCGGGAGCAGGCGGGCAAGTCGCTGGGGCAGTTGTCCGAAGAGACCGGTTACGACAAGAGCTACTTGAGCCGCCTGGAGAAGGGGGACCGGCTGTCCAAGCTGGCGGTCATGGAGGACCTGGACAGTTACTACGGCTCTGCTGATCTGCTGGTTCGTGAGTGGCGGAACGCGCGCAGGGAGGTCATCAAGGACAAGTACAAGGCATTCATGGACCTTGAGGCGACAGCGCAGATCATGTGGATGTTCCAGCTGCGCGTGCCGGGCCTCTTGCAGACGGAGGACTATGCCCGAGCGGTGTTGTCAGGGTTGTCCGGCGCCCAGACAACGGCAGGCAACAGTGAGGAAGTCGAGGAACAGGTGGCTGCGCGGATGGGGCGGCAGGAGTTGCTGTGCCGTGAGTCGGCGCCGGACGTGCGGGTGATCCTGGACGAAGTTGCTCTGCGGCGCTCTGTCCCTGACAGCAAGGTGTGGGCGGAGCAGTTGTCGCACCTCTTGGACGCGGCCGAGTTGCCCAACGTCGCGATCCAGGTGCTGCCCTTCCGCGCCGGGGTGCACGACTTGATGGACAGCCACCTCTGGCTGTTCTGGCGGCGTGGTGGTGATCCGGTCGCCTGGACGGAGGGCATTGGCTTCGGAGAGTTGATCACGGAAGCGGACAAGGTCATGCGCATCCGTTTGTCCTACGATCGCGTCAGGGACGCGGCGCTGACTCCCGTGGAGTCGACGGCGTTCATCAAGCGCCTTCTTGAGGAGTGCAGAGAATGAACCAAGCCCCCGACAACACCGCCGCCGCGTGGCGCAAGTCGTCCTATAGCGACGGGGGCGGCACAAACTGCCTGGAGGTCGCCGACGGCCACCCCGGCGTCGTCCCCGTCCGCGACAGCAAAATCCCGGACAGCCCGGTACTCGTGTTCGGCGTGAACCCTTGGGCGTCGTTCCTGGCCGGCGTCAAAAACGAGAGCTCGGTTCGCACCTCCAGGGGAACCGGCTGAACAACAGGTCCGCCAGGGTTGTGGCGGCGCTGTGGTGCGGCCATGGCTGGGGTGCCTCGGATGTTGGCGCACGCCAACGCTCGACATGCATCGAGACGCCCGTGATTGCGCCGTTGCTGCGGGGCAGCCTCTTGAGGGAACGGCCGCGTGTCGGCCATGGCCTCGGGGGTGTTCGCGGTGAGCAGACCACAACGTTCAGAGGGGGTCAGCGCTGCGCTCGCCGCATTCGTCTCCGCGGTGCTCTCCGTGGTTCTCACCATCGCGGGAACTCTGGTCGGCCTGAGCTCCGACGCCTCCAAAAGCGCCGTTTTCCTTGTACTGACCTGGGTGCTGATCGTCACGTCCATCGCTACGGGCGGGGCCGCGCTGTGGTTGCTGGCCGATTCCGTCCGGAAGCAGGTGCGGGCGCTGGCCCACCTGCGAGAGCTCGACGCCTACGTCCCGCAGCTCATACGGTTCCGCCGTAGGCACGACACCTTCGTCATCGATTCAGGGGGTGATGCGTCGGTCCAGATGGCGTGTGAGGTGGAGTCCCCTGAGGCGGCCGTTGTGCCCTGGCTGTTGTTCACGATGATCGCGGAGGTGCCCGAGGATCGTCCGGAGTGGTCGAGCATCGTGGTGCGGCGCGTGTGCGTGGACGGAGTGGAGTCCGATCCGGCGGTGGCCTTCGTCAAACGGCACAGACAGATTCTCGTCGACAGCTCCAGCATCAACGGGCGTGCGGTGGAGGTGGGAGCGGTACGCGTGCCGGTGTCCCTCGGCATGGGGCGAACGCGGTGCTCCTTCGAAGTCGAGCTCGACCTGATCGGGGCTTTCGCCTTCATCGACCGTGAGGAGAAGTGCTACACGGATGTCCTTCACGTCACCGATGAGCTGAGGGTCACGATCAAGGGCAAGGACGGGCTCAGGGTCTCCTGCTCGCCGTACTCCCACTATCGGGTGCAGGCGTCTCATCTCGGCATGGAGATGCCCGACCTGCCGGAGTCGCAGTTGCAGTCCGCCTACTGCCAGTCGGTCGACGGTGTTCGCTGGACCACCGGCAACGCCAAGCTCGGCTACCGGTACGCCATCGCCGTACGAGGGCAGGGCTGAACGCTCGCGAGGTCGGGCCATCGCGTCGCCATCCAGGTGGCCAGCGCATCCGGCTCCGGCGACTCTCCGGTCTCGCGCAGCATCCGGTGAACTGCCCGGACGAGGGCCGGTCGCCGCAGAAGCAGCGTGGGACCTGGGCCGGGTTGAGCGGACGCCCAGGCGAGGGCGAAGCCGGTCCAGGCGGAGTCCGGAGAGACAGCCAGTTCGGCACGGTACGCGTGCTGGCTGTCGGCGTGCCGGCCCGCGGCAAGAGCTAGATCTCCTGGAGTTGCCTCGGCTTCCAGCGTGCCGAAGTCCTTGTCGGTGATGCCTCCTTCGACCGAGCGGCGGATCAGGTCCGCACGCGTGCGGGGCCAGGGAACGTTCCGTTCGGCGAGAAGGGTGTCCGCCAGCGGACAGCCCTCGCTCTGAAGGGTTTCCCGGAAGCCCTCGGAGTCAGTCCGAATGGTGCGGGCGATCCTCTCCACCAATGCCGCGTCGGGCCGCAGATAGTGCGACCGCCAGTGCGTTTCGTGATCGTTCGCCACAGTCGTGGCAGCCATGGTGACCTCTGCGGGGAATGGTTCGTCCTGCCAGGAGAGAAGTTGCGTCCCCACTCCCTCGAAGAACCGTCTGCCCGTTTCGGTGAGAGCGGGATCCCTCAGCAGTACATCCAGCGCCCGGCATGTCGGGCCGTGCCATCGGATGTACTCGAAAGCCGCAGTGCGACGCAGTCGTTCGTCAGGAGAGCCGGCCAGGGCGCGCCAGAACCGGGCTACGCCGAAGAAGGCGTAGATGCCCTGGATGATGCCTGCGACAGGCCGGGGGTCGTCACGCCACGGAGCATAGAAACGTGGCTCCGGGTCGTTGTTGTGCAACGCGACGAGGTGAATGAGTCCTCCCAGCAGGATGTGCTGGGACTCGTGCACCAGAGTGGCGGCCAGAGCGGCGGGATCCCTGGGCAGCGACATGAGCACGCCCCCGAACGCCTCTCCACTGGAAGCACTGGAGACGAGGAAACGGCCGAGAGGAGGCAGCGGCACCAAGGCGTCCAACGCCGCGCCAAGGGCACGCGCCTGCTCGGGAAGATGGATGCAGACGATGCTCCAGGCCTCCGTCAGCAGGTACTGCCAGCGTCGCGCCTCGACGGAGCCGATCCGGTCGGGTGGAAGAGGGCCGCTGAAGCCGCGGTAGGGATCGAGGTCGTCGAGGTGCAGAGAGAGGGCCGGCTGGTCCGGGCGCGTGCGGATGTGAAGTCGACGCAGGCCCCACCAGCCCTGAACATCCTCGGTGGGGTCGTCGGGCAGAACCACGACGGCCTGGCCGACGCTGATCTCGGTGTGCCCGGCGGATGACCGGATCTCGGCAAGAGACCACGGTGTCGCGGGCGCCCCCGCCCCGTCGGGGACGTACGCCATACCGAGCGTCGGCAAGGACACCATGCCGTTTCGTGCAGGCACAGACAGCCGTACGTCCAGCCCGGCACGTAACGCCGCGGCGGCGGCGACGCTGTTGAGGTGTCCCAGATGCGCCCACAGCGGGGAGGGCTCCGTAGCCCGCACCCGCAGCCGGCGCAAGGTGTGCCCCGCCCAGCCGCTGACGTAGGGATAGGCCAGTACCGCGTCGAGCACGTCCGGCGCCGACCGCTGGACTCGGTCCAGCAGAACCCACGCGGAGTTCAGCGATGTGAGATCCCCTGGGGCCTCAGGGTTTCGTTCGACTTCGTCCAGGATCGCGCGCAGCACCAGAAGGGTGCGGCTGCGTTCGGAGCACCGCAGAGCGCGCACGGACTCAGGTCCTGCGTGCCCGCGGGCGAGTGCGTCGAAGGTGTCCCAGGAGAGTTCATGGTGTGCCCAGTGCAAGCCGGACTCCCGGGGTCAGTCGAATCGGGCCGCAGGGCCGCCCCCCCGGGCCCTCACCGCCGCCTCTGAACACGGCGGGCGCACGATCGGCCTGTGCGGTGATCAGGTCCAGGGCGCGATCCATGTCCTGGCCCGTATGGTCGCGCAGCTCCGAGAACGTGAACGCGCTGAGGTCGGGAAGCTCCGTTTGCACGGAGTCCTGCGGTGCACCCAGCGGTGCGTTCATCTGTGCGGTCATGAAAGGTCCACTTTCTTCCGCGTAGACAGAGCCACACTGGAGTCTCCAGTTGTCCATCCCGAGTATGAACAAGGGTTCTGGCTCCCGGAAGTCTTACGTGAGCCGAAAGCCGGCCGTGGTGTCCGTCAAGGCACCTCGGGCGGCGGCACAGCCGCCCCCGGCAGCCGTACCGTCGCCACCGTGCCGCCGCCGTCCGCCGGGGAGAGGGACACCTCGCCGCCCGCCTGCTGCACCGTGCGGGCCACGATCGACAGGCCCAGGCCCGAGCCCGGCAGGGCTCGTGCGCTCGGGGAGCGCCAGAAGCGGTCGAAGACGTGGGGGAGTTCCTCGGCGGGGAGGCCCGGGCCGTGGTCGCGGACCGTGAGGACGCCCCCGGTCAGGCGGACTTCGATCGTGCCGCCCTCCGGGCTGAACTTCACCGCGTTGTCCAGGATGTTGACCACCGCCCGTTCCAGCGCGGAGGGTTCCGCGCGGACGAACCAGGGCTCGATGTCCGCCGTGATCGTCAGCTCCGGGCCCCGCAGCCGCGCCCGCCGCAGCGCCGACTCGACCGTGTCCTGCCAGGCGACGATCTGCGTCCGGCCCCCGTGCTGGCCCGTGTCGGGACGGGACAGTTCCTGGAGGTCGCCGATGAGCGCGGCCAGCTCCGTCATCTGCGCCTTCACCGACGCGAGCAGCGCCTTGCGGTCCGCCTCGGGGATGGGCCGGCCCATCTCCTCGCTGCGGGTGAGGAGTTCGATGTTGGTGCGGAGGGAGGTGAGCGGGGTGCGCAGTTCGTGTCCGGCGTCCGCGATGAGCTGCTGTTGCAGCTCCTGGGAGCTGGCCAGCGCCGACGTCATCGAGTTGAAGGACCGGGACAGGCGGGCGACCTCGTCCTCGCTGTCGTCCTCCACGGGGATGCGGATGTTCAGGTCCTCCGTGCGGGCCACGTGCTCGACGGCCTCGGTCAGCTTGTCGACGGGGCGCAGCCCGGCCCGGGCGACGGCCAGGCCGGCGGCTCCGGCGCCGATGACCCCCACGCCGGACACCAGGAGGAGGATCAGGGCCAGCTCGTTGAGCGTGGACTGCGTTCCCTTGAGCGGCAGGGCGATGACGAGGGAATAGTCGGCGGCGACGCCCTGCGTCAGGGACCCGTCCCTGACGACGACCGCCGTGGTCAGCACCCGCAGCTTGTTGCCGTGGTCGTCGGTGCCGTCGCGGATGTGGGCCCGGTTCGGATCGGGATCCTTGGCCACGGCCTTGTCGTCGCCGCCGACCTGCACCTGCCCCGTGGAACTCGGGAAGAGGCACACCTTGCCGTCGACGCGGACCAGCTGCCCGTAGCTCTTGGGCCGCGACCCCATGCCCAGTGAGTCGGACGGCGTCTGGCGGCAGTTGTCCGTGAGGCCCTGGACCTCCTCCGGGCGCAGCGGTCCGACCGAGGACTTCAGGTCGTTGTCGATCTCGTCGTACAGCTTCCCCTGCACGATGAACCAGCACGTCACGGAGACCGCCGCCACGGCGAACGCCACCGCCGCCGCCACGAGCAGCGCCAGCCGGGAGCGGATCGGCAGGGAGCGGAAGCGGCGTACGGCCTTGTTCACTCGGCGCCGCCCTGCCGCAGCACGTAACCGACGCCCCGCACCGTGTGCACCAGCCGCGGCTCCCCGCCCGCCTCGGTCTTGCGGCGCAGGTACATCACGTACACGTCCAGGGAGTTCGACGACGGCTCGAAGTCGAAGCCCCAGACCGCCTTGAGGATCTGCTCCCGGGTGAGGACCTGGCGCGGGTGCGCCATGAACATCTCCAGGAGTGTGAACTCGGTCCGGGTCAGCTCCACTTGGCGCCCGCCGCGGGTGACCTCCCGCGTCGAGAGGTCCATGCGCAGGTCGGCGAAGGCGAGTGCGTCCTCGTCGGCCGGGTCGGCCGCGCCCACGGCGGTGGCGTAGGAGCTGCGGCGCAGCAGGGCGCGGATGCGGGCGAAGAGTTCGTCCAGCTCGAAGGGCTTGACCAGGTAGTCGTCGGCGCCCGCGTCGAGGCCGGTGACCCGGTCGCCGACCGTGTCGCGGGCCGTGAGCATCAGGATCGGCGTGGTGTCGCCGGTGGCGCGGATGCGGCGCGCCGCCGTCAGGCCGTCCATGCGCGGCATCTGGATGTCGAGGACCACGAGGTCGGGCCGGTAGGCCGCCGCCTTGTCCAGGGCGTCCGCGCCGTCGACGGCGACCTCGGTCCCGTACCCCTCGAACGCGAGGCTGCGCTGGAGCGCTTCGCGTACGGCCGGCTCGTCGTCGACGATCAGGATGCGCTGCGGGTCACGGTCGCCGTCTGCGGGGCTCATGGGTCGGGGTCCTCGGGGTGAAAGGGGACGGGGGTGCTGCTCTGACGCTCTCAGCGTCCCACGCCGGCAGGCCGCGCCGGGAGGAGAGCCTGCCCGGGGGCGAGGGGTCTGGGGCGGGAGGAGCGCCTGCCCGGAGCCGGGTGGGGCGGGGTGCCGGGGGCCGGGAGGGGCGCTGGCCCGGGGGCGGGACGTGCCAGGGGCGCGTCAGCCTCGTACCGGTCGGCGGCCGGCCCGTGCGGACCGGCTCGCCCTCCTGGGCGTCGGCCCACCCGCCGACGTGAGCTCCGCCGCCCGGCCCGCCGACGTGAGCTCCGCCGCCCGGCCCGTCGGTGTGAGCTCCGCCGCCCGGCCCGTCGGCGCGTGCAGGGCGTACGCCACCGCCAGGGCCGGTCCCACCGCCGCCGGGTCCTCGCCCGGCTCCGTGTGCACCACCTGCTGGATCATCGCCGTACTCCTCGCCGTCAGGTGCTCGGACTCAGTCGGTCGACCCCGCCCGCAGCTTCGCGAGGTCGGCCTTGACGGTGTTGATCGGGATGGCGAAGCCCAGGCCGACACTGCCGGCGTCGGAGGACGAGGAGGCCTGGCCGGCCGGCGAGTACATCGCGGAGTTGATCCCGATGATGTTGCCGTTCATGTCGATCAGCGCACCGCCGGAGTTGCCCGGGTTGAGGGACGCGTCGGTCTGGAGCGCCTTGTACGTCGTCGTGTCGGAGCCGGTGTCGCCGTTGAACTGGCGGCCGCCGAACTCGAACGGCCACTGGTCGCCCTGCCCCTGGCCCTGCCCCCACTGCTGCTGGCCCTGGTCCTGGCCCCCCTGGGTCGGGACGGTGACGTCGCGGTCGAGGGCCGAGACGATGCCGCTGGTGACCGTGCCGGACAGCCCCTCGGGGGAGCCGATCGCCACGACCTGGTCGCCGACCTGGAGCCCGGCCGAGTCGCCGAGCGTGGCCGCCTTCAGGCCGGAGGCGTTCTCCAGCTTGATCAGCGCCAGGTCCTTCTTGCTGTCGGTGCCGACGACCTTCGCGGTGTACGACTTGCCGTCGCTGGTCGTCGCCTTGATCTGCGAGGCCCCGGCGATGACGTGGTTGTTGGTGACGATCTCGCCGCCGCTGGTGATGATCACGCCGGAGCCGGTGGAGGAGCCCGCGTTGGAGTCGGCGCTGATCTCGACGATGCTCGGGCTGACCGCCTTGGCGACCCCGGCGACCGTGCCCTTCTGGCTGGAGGGGACCACGTGGGTGCTGGTGGAGCTGGAGGCGACGGTGTCGTCGCCGGTCAGTTCCTGGATGCCGTAGGCGGTGCCGCCGCCTATCGCCGCCGCGACGATCGCCACGGCGGCGATCAGGGCGACGGGGCCGCGATTGCGCTTCTTCGGATGCGGAGCATGCGCCGGGGCGTACGCCGGCGGGGGCGGCCACTCGGGGTTCACCGGGGCCTGCTGCTGACCCGCGTAGGGGTTCTCGTACTCGCCACTGCGGTGGAAGCTCTCGGTCATGGAACCGAGCTTGTCGCCCGACCATGAGAGCTTCCTGAGTGCTCCCTGAGAAGCCCGACAGAACCTCGTATGCCCGATGTAAAGACGCCCGCCGCCCGGAGGCCGCGGTCCACCGCCGGAGGTTACGCGCAGCCGCAGGACTGCCGGGTGACCAGCCGCGAGGGGAAGACCTTCAGCCGCTCCCGCCGGGCCCCGGCGACCCGCAGCCCGTCGTCGAGGACGAGGTCGACGGCCGCCCGGGCCATCGCGGAACGGTCGGACGCGACCGTGGTCAGGGGCGGGTCCGCGAGGGCCGCCTCCTTGATGTCGTCGAAGCCGGCCACCGCCAGCTCGCCGGGGACGTCGATCCGCAGCTCGCGCGCCGCGCGCAGCAGACCGATCGCCTGGTCGTCGGTGGAGCAGAAGATCGCCGGCGGGCGCTCGGGGCCGGAGAGGATCTTCAGGGCGGCCTGGTAGGCGTCGTAGCGGTTGTAGAGGGCCTCGAAGAGGCGGCCCTCCGTGGAGATCCCGGCGTCGTCCATCGCGCGGCGCCAGCCCTCGACGTGGTCGGAGACCGGGTCGCCGACCGCGGGCGTCTCGGCTATGCCGCCCATACAGGCGACGTACTCGTAGCCGTGCTCCAGCAGGTGCCGGACGGCGAGCTCGGCGCCGCCCAGGTCGTCGGTGGTGACGGCGACGTCGTCGATGGCCTCGGGCCGCTCGTGCAGCAGCACGACGCGGGCGTCCCAGGCCTCGATCTCGGCGGCGGCCAGGTCGTTGAGCGCGTGACTGACGAGGATCAGGCCGGAGACCCGCATGCCCAGGAAGGCCCGCAGGTAGTGCACCTCGCGTTCGCCGACGTAGTCCGTGTTGCCGACGAGGACCATCTTCCCGCGCTCGGAGGCGGCCTGCTCGACCGCGTGCGCCATCTCCCCGAAGAAGGGCTGGCGGGCGTCCGGGATGATCAGGCCTATGAGGTCCGTGCGCCGGGAGGCCATCGCCTGGGCCACCCGGTCGGGCCGGTACCCCAGTTCCTTGATCGCGGCGAGGACACGCTCGCGCGTGGCCGGGGCGACCGGCCGGGGTCCGTTGTTGATGACATAGCTGACCACGGCAGTGGAAGTCCCTGCCAGCCGCGCCACGTCATCCCGAGTCACCTTGGCCACGCGCGGAGTCTACGCGGATATACCGGCTGTGGGCAGGGCGTAAAGGAGGTTCCGTACGATATCCCGACCGCCGTCCGGGACACCCTGTGCGAGGAGCGGTGCCCAGGCCGGCGGGGCAATACGCCTCTTTACGCCTTGGCGCGGGCGCCGGCGGCGTCCGGGGCGGCCGACTTGTCCTCGGTGTCCTGTTTCGCGCTGGCCGCCTTGGCCTTCGCCTCCTCGGCGGCGCGCTCCATCTTCTCCGGCTTCTCCGGCGTAACGAATCGATAACCGACGTTCCGGACGGTGCCGATCAGCGACTCGTGCTCCGGGCCGAGCTTGGCGCGCAGCCGCCGTACGTGCACGTCGACCGTGCGCGTACCGCCGAAGTAGTCGTAGCCCCAGACCTCCTGGAGCAGCTGGGCGCGGGTGAAGACCCGGCCGGGGTGCTGGGCGAGGTACTTCAGGAGCTCGAACTCCTTGAAGGTGAGGTCGAGGACGCGGCCCTTGAGCTTCGCCGAGTACGTCGCCTCGTCCACCGACAGGTCGCCGTTGCGGATCTCCATCGGGGAGTCGTCGCTGACGATCTGCTGCCGTCCCATGGCCAGCCGCAGCCGCGCCTCGACCTCCGCCGGGCCGGCGGTGTCCAGCAGGACGTCGTCGATGCCCCAGTCCGCGGTGACGGCGGCGAGGCCTCCCTCGGTGACGACCAGGACGAGCGGGCAGCCCGGTCCGGTGGAGCGCAGCAGCTGGCACAGGCTGCGGACCTGTGGCAGGTCACGGCGGCCGTCGACGAGGATGACGTCGGCGCCGGGGGTGTCGACGAGGGCGGGGCCCTCCGCGGGCGCCACACGCACGTTGTGCAGGAGCAGGCCGAGGGCGGGGAGCACCTCCGTCGACGGCTGGAGGGCATTGGTCAGGAGCAGCAGAGAACTCATATGTCTGGTTCCTCCTCGGTCCCTGCGAGGACGTTTGTTGGCACAGCACCGCTCTGCGATCCCGAAGGCCCCGTACACCTGCGGTTTCCCGCGTCGTATACAACGCTTCCGAAAGCACAAAAGGACCCGGGGGCTTCGCTGCCCGAGTCCTCTGCCCAGCAGAATAGCCCACATGAGCTCCGGTCGGGCAGGTCATGTGGCGCGTTCCACCGATCGTCCGCATGCCGAGACGAGTGGGGGAAAGCCTGTGCGGATGCTTTCGAGAGCGTTTCTGCGGACGTCCGACGGTGTCGCGATCGACACCCTGTACGAGCCGGGAGCGGCCGTGCACGACACCTCGGGGACGCCTTCCGCTCATCCCGTGTTCGTCGTCGCCCACGGGTTCACGGGCGCGGTGGACCGCCCGCACGTGCGCCGGATCGCCCAGGCGTTCGCGCGGTACGGGGGCGTGGTCACCTTCTCCTTCCGCGGGCACGGGATGTCCGGCGGGCACTCCACGGTCGGCGACCGGGAGGTGCTCGACCTGGCGGCGACGGTGGCCTGGGCGCGCGGCCGCGGGCACGCGCGGGTGGTGACCGTGGGCTTCTCGATGGGCGGCTCGGTGGTGCTCCGGCACGCGGCGCTGCACCCGGGGCAGTCCGACGCGGTGGTGTCGGTCAGCTCGCCGGCCCGCTGGTACTACCGGGGGACCGCGCCCATGCGGCGGCTGCACTGGCTGGTGACCCGGCCCGAGGGGCGGATCGTCGGCCGGTACGGCTTCCGTACGCGCATCCACCACCGGGACTGGAACCCGGTGCCCCTCTCGCCCGTGGAGGCGGTGCCGAGGATCGCCCCCGTCCCGCTGCTGATCGTGCACGGCGACGCCGACGGCTACTTCCCCGTCGACCATCCGCGGATGCTGGCCGCGGCCGCCGGTGACCAGGGCGAACTGTGGCTGGAGCCGGGCATGGGGCACGCCGAGCACGCGACGGGCGACGAACTGCTGGCCAGGATCGGGGAGTGGGGCGTCGCCCGGGCGGGCTAGCCTGACGGGGTTCACCGTCGAATTCATTGAGGAAGCAGATGCCAAAGGTCACGGTGCGCTACTGGGCCGCCGCCAAGGCCGCGGCCGGGGTGGCCGAGGAGCCGTACGAGGCGGTCACGCTCGCCGAGGCGCTCGACGGGGTGCGCGAGCGCCACCCCGGCGAACTCGAGCGCGTTCTGCGCCGGTGCTCGTTCCTCGTGGACGGTGACCCGGTGGGCACCCGCGGACATGAGACGGTACGGCTGGCCGACGGCGGCACGGTCGAGGTGCTCCCGCCGTTCGCAGGAGGGTGACGATGACCGACCAGCCGAACCAGCCCCACCAGCCGTACGACGGCTACGGCCCCTACGGGCAGCAGCCGCAGGCGTGGCCCGGGCAGGGACCCCAGGGGTACGAGGACCCGCACGCCGCTCAGCAGTACACGCAGCAGTGGCAGGGACAGACCTGGGAGACGCAGAACCACCGGCAGGTGGCCGCGCAGGCGCCGGACCCGGAGACGGCGATCCTGACGCCCCAGTCGTCCCGATCACCCCGGTCTCCCCAGAACCCCGGGATCCCGCAGCCCCCGCAGGGGCACGCGGCCCAAGCCCACGCCCCGGCCCCGGCCGACGCCGCCGGCACCTCCGCTCCCGGCTACGGCCCCGCCACCGTCGGCGGCAACACGCGCGTCACGGACGCGCAGCGGGCCCGGGCGGAGGGGCGCTCCCCGGTCATCGAGCCCGGCATGCAGCCGGCCGCGCTGACGGCGCTGCTCGGGCTGCTGCTGGCCGGTGCCGCGGCGGTCGGGACGTACGCGCTGCTCGTGCCGCTGGTCGTCCTCCAGGCCGTCACGGCGGCCGGCTGGTTCCGGCTGAACGGCATGTGGCCCGCCCGGCAGGGCATCGCGCTGGGCTTCGCGGGCGCGCTGGCCGCCGACGCGGCGCTGCTGGCCTCGGACCGCTCGCCGGCGGCGATCCTGGGCACGCTCGGGGTGTGGGTGCTGCTGGCGCTGGTCCTCCAACTGCGCTCGCACGCCGACCCGGACGAGCGGATGTACGGCCTGATGGCGACGGTCGCCGCCTCGGCGCTGGCGATCGTGGCCGGCGGGTACCTCGCGGCAGCCGCGGACGCGGTGACGGTAGGCGCGGTGGCCGTGGCGGTGGCCGTCCCGGCCCGCGCCCTGTCGCTGCCGACCCCGGCCTCGGTCGTCGTGTCCCTCCTCGCGGCGGCGGGCGCGGGCGTCGCGGCCGGTGCGATCACGGACCTCGGCACCTCGGGAGCCCTCCTCGGCGCGGGCGCCGCCGCCTGCGCCCTGATCGGCCACCGGGTCGCGAGCTACGACTACCCGTCCCGCTTCGTCCACTTCACGGCTGGCGTCGCCCTGCCGTTGGCGGCGGCGGCACCGGCGGTGTACGTCCTGGGCCGGGCGCTGGCGTAACCCGCGGTCATGGAGGTCCGCAGGCGCGGAGGCCCGGATGCCGGGCCTCCGCGCCTGTCACAGGTGATCAACAATTCCGCGGTCCCCCTTCCCCTCGGCGTTACCCTCGCGCAAGGGACGGCCACCGGGTCGTCGAAGCACCGGACCGGTGGGGGACACACCGCATGCGCGCACTGCGAATACTGCTGATCTTCGTCGTGATCCTGGGTGGGCTCTTCGTGATCGCCGACCGCATCGCGGTGAACTTCGCCGAGGACGAGGCCGCCGACCGGCTGAAGACGACGGAGAACCTGTCGTCCACCCCCGACGTGTCGATCAAGGGCTTCCCGTTCCTCACCCAGGTCGCCGGCGGTTCCCTGGACGACATCGAGGTCGGGATCAAGGACTACGAGGCCGCCGCGGGCAACGACGGCCGGAAGATCCGTATCGACGACCTCCGGGCCGACATGAAGGGCGTCGAGTTCTCCGGCGACTACAGCTCCGCCACCGCCACCAGCGCGACCGGCACCGCGACCATCGCCTACGACGAGCTGCTGAAGACGGCGAAGTCCGAACCCACGCAGGTCGCCCCGGGCGTCACCGCCAACGTCGTGGGCCTCTCCGACGGCGGCAACGGCAAGATCAAGGTCACCGTCGAGGCCACGGTCCTCGGCACCAAGCTCCCCGAGCCGATCTCCGTGCTCAGCTCGGTGAAGGTGGACGACGGCACCGTCCGCGTGCACGCCGACGGCCTGCCCAGGTTCGGCGGCGTCGACATCGCCGAGAACCGCGTCCGGGCGATCACCGACTTCCAGCAGAAGATCGACGGCCTGCCCGGCGGCATCAAGCTGGACACGGTCGAGGCCGCTCCGGACGGCGTCGAGATCACGGTGAAGGGTTCCGGCGTCCGGCTGGCCGGGTAGACAGGAGCACGGCGGGCCCACGGCCCTCCGGTGACGGCCCGCCCGTGGCGGCCCGACCAGGGCTGTCCGACCAGCACTGTCCGGTGGGCGAGACGGCGATGTCCGTAGCGTAGATGTGAGGGTGGACAGGGTCGGCCGGGGGCCGCGCGGTGACCGGCCCGGCAGCCTCTCGATCCCATATGGCGGATTGTGGCGTCTCAATATGCGACACGCCGGTGACACGCCCGCCAAACCGTCCCTACGATCGACGCTATGAAGCGACAGGCGGACCTCACGAAGCGGCGGGCAGTAGACCTGTGCCGCGTCGCCGCCATGCTCTGTCGCACCTTCTGAGCGATCGCGTCGGCAGTCGCGCCGGCGCGCGCATCCCCGCAGCCCTGCATCACGGGCACCCGTGCGCCGCCCTGCCTCAAGGGTGCGCCCTGCAGACCTCGCACGCCCCGCCGTAACTGCCCCGGAGGAGAAGAAGCATGAGCCGCAACGACGTCCTGGTTGACGCCGACTGGCTCCAGGAGCACCTGGACGACCCGACCATCGCCATCGTCGAGGTGGACGAGGACACGTCCGCCTACGAGAAGAACCACATCCGCAACGCCATCCGGATCGACTGGACGCAGGACCTGCAGGACCCGGTCCGCCGTGACTTCGTCGACCAGGAGGGCTTCGAGAAGCTCCTGTCCGACAAGGGCATCGGCAACGACCACACCGTGGTCCTCTACGGCGGCAACAACAACTGGTTCGCCTCCTACGCCTACTGGTACTTCAAGCTGTACGGCCACGACAGCGTCAAGCTCCTCGACGGCGGCCGCAAGAAGTGGGAGCTCGACGCCCGCGAGCTGGTCCCCGGCGACGAGGTGCCGGAGCGTCCGAAGACGGACTACAAGGCCAAGGCCCAGGACACCTCCATCCGTGCCTTCCGCGACGACGTCGTGGCCGCCATCGGTTCGCAGAACCTCGTCGACGTGCGTTCGCCCGACGAGTTCTCCGGCAAGCTGCTCGCCCCGGCCCACCTGCCGCAGGAGCAGTCCCAGCGTCCCGGCCACGTGCCGAGCGCCCGCAACATCCCGTGGTCCAAGAACGCCAACGACGACGGCACCTTCAAGTCGGACGAGGAGCTCAAGGAGCTCTACGCCGCGGAGAGCGTCGACCTGGCCAAGGACACCATCGCCTACTGCCGCATCGGTGAGCGCTCCGCGCTGACCTGGTTCGTGCTGCACGAGCTCCTCGGTGTGGAGAACGTCAAGAACTACGACGGCTCCTGGACCGAGTACGGCTCCCTCGTCGGCGTGCCGATCGAGCTCGGCGCCAACAAGTAAGCAACCCCGACCGACCTTTCCAGACTTCAGGAGTACGACATGTGCGGTGCGAAGGCCGGCGGCCCCGACGCCTCGACGATCAAGCCCGGTGAGACCACCATCCAGGGTCAGGTGACCAAGGACGGCGAGCCCGTGGTCGGCTACGTCCGTCTGCTGGACTCGACCGGCGAGTTCACGGCCGAGGTGCCGACCTCGGCGACCGGACAGTTCCGCTTCTACGCGGCCGAGGGCACCTGGACCGTCCGTGCCCTCGTGCCCGGCGCCACCGCCGACCGCACGGTCGTCGCCCAGCAGGGCGGCCTGGCGGAGGTCGCGATCGCCGTCTGACGGCGACCGGTCCTCGAAGGGCCGCACTCCCCGGGTTGGACACCTGGGGTGCGGCCCTTCGGCCTGCCCGGACCTACGCTGGAGACATGTACGCACGGCGGCGTCACACGTACTTCGCGATGATGGGCCTCTGCATCGGCCTCTTCGTGCTGGCCTGGGGTGTCGTGCGGCTGTGGTCGGTACCCGTCGCCGTCGGGATGTGCGTGGTCGCCATGGTCATCCCGCCCGTCGCGGCCATGGTCGCGAACCGGCGCGGGCCGGAGGACCGGTGGTGGGACGACCCCTCCGGGGATCCCCAGTCCGACGAGTGGTGGGACGAGCTGGACGGCAAGAAGCGCCGGCACTGACCGGCGTCCTCCCCGCCCGCCCGGGGTATCCGCGCCCCATGAGACTGACAGCGGCGGTCCTGGACGCCCCGAACGCCCGGGAGCTCGCCCACTTCCATCTGCGGCTGCTGCCCGGCTGGGGCGTCCGGCGGGACGAGGACGGCCCCGACTGGGTCCACATCCGGCCGCCCGGCGGCGGCACGGGGCCGGCCTTCCAGACGGAACCCGGCTACCGGCCACCGGTCCGGCCGAGCGAGCCGGACCGGCCGCGGATGATGGTGCACCCCGACCTCGAGGTCGACGACCTGGAGCGGGAGACCGCGCGGGCCGTCGCCGCCGGGGCGCGGCTCGCCGGGTACCAGCCGCAGGACGACGTCCGGGTGCTGCTGGATCCGGCAGGGCACCCGTTCTGCCTGTACTCGGAGTCTCAGTAGACGAGCGCCTGCGTCTCGTCCGCCATCGCCTCCTGGACGAAGACCTGCGCGCCCGCGATCCGGACGCCCTCGAGGACGTCCTGCTCCGTGATGTCGCGGCGGGCCGCGCACTGCGTGCAGAGGGTGACGCGGCCGGCCATGAGGAGGGAGTCCAGCAGGTCGGGCAGGGGAGCCGCGTGCGGCAGCTCGAACTCGGCGGCCCGGCCCGGCAGGGCGAACCAGGCGGACTCGCCCGTCAGCCACAGGGAGACGTCGACGCCGCTGGCGACGGCCACCGCCGCCACCGTGAACGCCTGGGAGCACCGCTCGGGGGCGTCCGCCCCGGCCGTCACCTTGATCACCAGCTTCTTCGCCATAGCCGGAATCGTAGTGCCGGAAGGGCCCGCGTAAGCTGGGCTCGGCCCTGTGCAACCGTTCGCACCCCCGCTCAAGGAGCACCCCGTGGAGATCTTCTTCGAAATCCTGTTGGTCCTGGTCGCCGTCGGCGTCCTCGCCTTCGCCGGACTGACCGTGAAGAAGCTGTACCAGGGCCAGCGCTGACCCACGTCTAGGAAGTTCACATGATCGAGATCCCGTCCGACCTCCACAAGGACCTCGTCCCGCTCGCCTTCCTGCTCGGCACCTGGGCGGGCGCCGGTGTGCACGACTTCCCCGGCTCCGAGAAGTGCAATTTCGGGCAGGAGGTCGCCTTCACCCACGACGGCCGGGACTTCCTGGAGTACCAGTCCCACAGCTGGGTGCTGGACAAGGACGGCAACAAGGTCCGCCCCCTGGAGTCCGAGCACGGCTTCTGGCGGATCGACGCCGACCGCAAGGTCGAGGTGACGATGACCCGCGACGACGGCGTCATCGAGATCTGGTACGGCGAGCTGGCCGACAAGAAGCCCCAGATCGACCTCGTCACGGACGCGGTGGCCCGCACGGCCGCCTCACAGCCCTACACCGGCGGCAAGCGCCTGTACGGCTACGTCAAGAGCGACCTGATGTGGGTCGGCGAGAAGCAGACCCCCGAGGTCGAGCTGCGCCCCTACATGTCCGCCCACCTGAAGAAGGTCGTCACCCCGGAGGAGGTCGAGCGCTGGGCCAAGGCCCTGCCCGACGACATGCCGGACGACGGCATCGCCTTCTTCAAGTAGTCCTAGACTCTTGGGTGTGGTGAGCACCGACTGGAAGAGCGATCTGCGGCAGCGCGGCTACCGGCTGACCCCGCAGCGGCAACTCGTGCTCGAAGCCGTGGACGCCCTTGAGCACGCGACCCCCGACGACATCCTCGTGGAAGTGAGGAGGACGGCGTCGGGGGTCAACATTTCGACGGTGTACCGGACGCTGGAGCTCCTGGAGGAGCTCGGCCTGGTCAGTCACGCGCATCTGGGGCACGGGGCGCCGACGTACCACCTCGCGGACCGGCACCATCACATCCACCTGGTGTGCCGGGACTGCCAGAACGTCATCGAGGCGGACGTCTCGGTGGCCGCCGAGTTCACGGCCAAGCTGCGGGAGACCTTCGGCTTCGACACCGACCTGAAGCACTTCGCGATCTTCGGCCGGTGCAAGGACTGCACGCTCAAGGCTTCAACTACCGAGTCGTAGGCTTACGGATATGAAGAGCCCCCTGCTGACCCTGCCCGGCGCCGTCCCCGCCGAGGGCGTGGACGAAGGTGTCGCCGCCCACTACGGCGACCTGTTCCGTGAGCAGCGTTCCCTGGCCGACGGCACCGGTTTCGTGGACCTCTCGCACCGGGGGGTCGTCACCGTCACCGGCGAGGACCGGCTGGCCTGGCTGCACCTGCTGCTCACCCAGCACGTCAGCGACCTCCCGGCGGGCCGGGCGACCGAGGCGCTGATCCTCTCCGCGAACGGTCACATCGAGCACGCCCTGTACCTCGTCGACGACGGTGCGACGGTCTGGGCCCATGTGGAGCCGGGCACCCAGGAGGCGCTGATCGCGTACCTGGAGTCGATGAAGTTCTTCTACCGGGTCGAGGTCGCCGACCGGACGGCCGACATCGCCGTCGTGCACCTCCCGGCCGGTTCCATCGCCGAGGTGCCGGACGGCGTCGTCGTACGGGAGACCCCGCACGGCCGGGACCTGTTCCTGCCGCGCGCCGATCTGGAGTCGTACGCCGGGCACGCCGGGCCGCCCGCCGGGCTCCTCGCCTACGAGGCGCTGCGCGTGGAACAGCACCGGCCCCGGCTCGGCTTCGAGACCGACCACCGCACCATCCCGCACGAGCTGGGCTGGATCGGCTCGGCGGTGCACCTGCAGAAGGGCTGCTACCGGGGGCAGGAGACGGTCGCCCGGGTGCAGAACCTGGGCAAGCCGCCGCGCCGGCTGGTCTTCCTGCACCTCGACGGCAGCGAGGTCCACCTGCCCGCGGCCGGGACGGAGCTCCGGCTCGCGGACGACGGCCCCGACGGCCGCAAGGTCGGCTTCATCACGACGTCGGCCCGCCACCACGAGCTCGGCCCGGTCGCCCTCGCGCTGGTGAAGCGGAACGTGGCGGTGGACGCCCCGCTGATGGCCGGCGACACCGCCGCGGCCCAGGAAGTCGTCGTCGAGCCGTAGGACTTGTAGATCTTTCGGGTCAGATTTCGATCTGCACCGTGAACGGGCCGTCGTTCGTCAGCGATACCCTCATCGCCGCGCCGAAGCGGCCCGTGGCCACCGTCGCACCCAGGGAGCGCAGCTGGGCGACGACCTCGTCGACGAGGGGCTCGGCCACGTCGCCGGGCGCGGCGGCGTTCCAGGTGGGGCGCCGGCCCTTGCGCGCGTCGCCGTAGAGCGTGAACTGGCTGATCACCAGGAGCGGTGCGTCGATGTCGCTGCACGACTTCTCGTCGTGCAGCATGCGGATCGACCAGAGCTTGCGGGCCAGCTGGGCCGCCTTCTCCTTGGTGTCCTCGTGGGTGACGCCGACGAGGACGCACAGCCCCTCGCCCTCGATCGCACCCACGGTCTCGCCGTCCACGACGACGCTCGCGCCGTCCACCCTCTGCACCACTGCTCGCATACGTCCATCATGCAGGGCGGTGACATCGGCGCCCCGCGCGGTCGGCGGATGGCCCGAAAGGGTGGTTTGCGCGGACGCCAACAGCCCCTGCACGGCCGTATTTTGCCGCTATACCGCCCAACTGGGGTCTATCGGGGGCACTCGTTCCCATAGCGGCCACTTGGGGTGGCACGATGCTTGCACACACCGGTCGAGGGGACGGTTGAGGCACATGAGCACATCAAGCACCGGACAGCAGCAGGCGGCTGTCCGGTCGACGTACACGGGGGTGGGCGCGTCGGAGTACCACCGGCCGCCCACACAGCGCACGGACAGCCCGCGGCTGCCCTCGGACAGCTCCGCGCCCGAGCTGCCCGCGCTGAGCCTGCCCGAGCTGCGCACGCTGCGCCGCGAGGCCCAGCGCGACGAGGCGGACCTCAGCTATCTGCGGCGGCTGCTCCAGGGGCGGATCGACATCCTGCGCGCGGAGGTGGCCCGGCGCACCCCGGCGGGAGCGGCCTCCGCCGCCGTGCCGGAGGAGACGTCGGTGGTGGAGCGGCTGGCGGAGATCCTGCGGGACGGCCCGGTCCGGCACCGCTCCTCGGCCCGCCACGTCACCCTGGGCACCCCGCAGGGCGAGGAGTGCCGGCAGCTGGCCGCGGAGATGCTCGCCGAGGTCGAGCTGTCCGACCTGGGCGCGCGCACGGACCTGGAGCTGGACACGGCGATGGGGCGGCTGGAGCGTCACGAGCAGCAGGTGTCCCGGCGCCGCCGGCGCCTCCAGCGCACGGCCGACGAGTGCAGTGCCGAGATCGCGCGCCGCTACCGCGAGGGGGAGGCGCAGGTCGACGACCTGCTGGTGTGAGCCGCTCGGGGCCCGGGGGAGGGCCGGCGGCCCGGATATTCGGACGACACCGGCCGGCCCTCCGCCTAGCGTGAATCCATGACCTCCGTGCCCCGTGCCGACGACATCGAGATACGCCCGATCGCCGAAGCCGAGTTCGCCGCATGGCTGCGTGCCGTGAACACCGGCTTCCTGCGGGCGCCGGCCCCCTCCGAGGAGGAGATCGAGGGCCGGCGGCGCGGGCGGTTCATCGAAGGCCGCTACCTCGGAGCCTTCGACCACGGCAGGTGTGTGGCGACGTTCCGCTCCTTCGGCCAGGAGCTCACGGCCGTCGGCGGGGCCGTCGTCCCGGCCGACGCCATCTCGGGCGTCACGGTCACCGCCACCCACCGCCGCCGTGGACTGCTCAGCCGCATGATGGCGCGGGACCTGGCGGCCGCGAAGGACCGCGGGGACGTCGTCGCGACGCTGATCGCCGCGGAGTACCCGATCTACGGCCGGTACGGCTTCGGGCCGGCGACCTCGATGGCGGAGTGGACGGTCGATGTGCCGCGCACGGGCCTCGACGCCCGGTGGGCGGGACCGGCGGACGGCGGCCGGATCGACCTGGTGGAGGGCGAGGACGTCCGCAAGCTCGGACCCGAGCTGCACGAGCGGCTGCGCCGAGGCCGGCCCGGCGCCATCGACCGCGACGAGTTCTGGTGGAAGGCGAACACCGGCGCCCAGCGCTGGGACCCGACGTGGAAGCCGTCCTTCTTCGCCGTGTACCGCTCGGCGTCCGGCGAGGTCGAGGGCATGGCCGCCTACGAGGTGGACGACAACTGGGGTGAGGCCAAGCAGCCGTTGAACACGGCGACCGTGCGGTGGCTGATCGGCACGACACCGGCCGCGGAACGCGCGCTGTGGGAGTACCTGTGCTCCATCGACTGGGTGGTGCGGGTGAAGAGCGGCTGGCGGGCGCCCGACGACCTGCTCCCGCACCTCTTCCCCGACCCGAGGGCGGCCCGGATCACCACGCTCGCCGACTGGCTGTGGGTGCGCATCCTGGACGTCGAGCGGGCGCTTCAGGCGCGGACGTACGAGGGTCAGGGGACGCTGGTGCTGGAGGTCGCCGGCGTGGACGGGCTGACCGGCGGGCGGTACCGGCTGGAGGCCTCGCCCGAGGGTGCGTCCTGCACGCCCACCACGCAGAGCGCGGAACTCGCACTGGGGCTGGGAGAGTTGGCGGCGCTGTGGCTCGGGGACGAGTCGGCGGTGCGGCTGGCGGCGCTGGGACGGGTGCGTGAGGAACGAGTGGGCGCCGCCCGGAAGGCCGACGCCCTGCTGCGTACGTCCAGGCGGCCGTGGTGCCCGGACATGTTCTGAGCCGCTCCCTCCTGCCGGTGTGCCGGTGGTGGCCGCTGGTGTGCTGGCACCCGCATCCGTAGCGAGCTGTTCTGTTGTGTTGTCGTGCGGCCGTGCCGGCCGGGCGGGACTCCCGGCTCCCCTCCGGAAGGGAGTCCTCTGGCGGGTGGCCAACCGCCTTGAGGGTGTGACCATGTTCCTCAGGTTGGCCACCAACTTCACCGTACTTATCTCCGCCTGGAAGCGGCTCATAACCACCTTCCGCTGAACTGCCCAAAGATGGCGGGAAGTTGTACCGTGCCGGTGTGGACCCGGAAGCGGACCCGGAAGACGACTCCGTCCCAGGACGGAAGAGGTCAGGACGGCCACGGAGAACCCATCACGAGGTGGCCGAGGAGCTGCGTGCCCGGATCAGGTCGGGGGCGCTGCGCCCGGGTGAGCGCATGCCCACCCAGGCCCAGCTGGCACACGAGTTCGGGGTCGAGCGCGGTGCCGTGCGGCAGGCGCTGCGGATCCTGCAGTCCGAGCGGCTGCTCACCAACGTGTCCAAGGGCAGCCCGGCGACCGTCGCGTCCGACCCCGCCGGTGCGCTGACCGGCCCACAAGCGCTGCCGCGGCCCACGACGGTTGCCCTCGCTCCGCGGATAGCCAAGGCGTTCGCGGCGGAGCACGTCGAGATCGACGCCGTGTGCCTGACGTCCGTCTCGCTCACGCTCGCCATCGGCGAGCCGCTGCGGCAGATCCACGCCGGGCGGCTGAAACCGGCCAAGGTCGACGTCCGGGTGCTGCTGCCGAGCCGGGACATCGACCTGGCCTTCCCGGTGCCGGTCGAGGGGCGTGGCGACGACTGGGTGCACGAACGGTGGCTGGCGATGCGCAACGCCCAGGGGCAGGTCCTCCAGCACAACCTGCTGGCCCTGCGCGCCACGCACGGCATCGACGTGCACGTCACGTTCCGGGCGCTGCCCTTCACCCCGCCGGTGAAGCTGTACCTGCTCAACGGCACGGAGGCGCTGTTCGCGTACTACACGCTGACGCGCCGGGAGGCCGAGACCGACCGCGAGCAGCCGGCGCTGTACGACGCCCAGGGCACCCGGTCCATGCTGTTCGCCTTCCGGCAGGGCGCGGGGCTGCGTGACACGACGTTCGTGGAGCAGTCGCACCTGTGGTTCAACGCATTGTGGGAGACGATCAGTTCGGAGCTGGTGCTCACGGGCTGACGTCTCCCACGGGTCGTTCCGGGGTGGTGCGGTGACTCATCGGGCGGGCCCCGTCATCAGCAGTGCGAGCACGACCGCTCCGGCGGAGCTGACGGCCGGGCTCTTGGCCTTGACGCCCACCGTGAGGAGGATCAGGCCGACGATGCCGGCCGGACCGTACTTCCACTGGACGAGCTGCTCGAAGGCGACGACGAAGGCGGCGGAGAGGAGAGCGAGGGCGGGCATCGGTGTTCCCCCTTCGGAAGTCCGGAAGCAAAACTTCCGCCAACTCCGAGAAGTTGGCAACCAACTCTGATTAAGTTGTCCCCACTTGGCCCCTAGTCATAAACAACTTTCAAACAACTCCCGCCAGATAAATCAGAGTTGTAGCGTTTGGTCGTGACCCAGGAGAGTGTGGCGGAGAACGTGGCAGTCAACGGCAGCAAGAGGTCATCGCCCCAGGAGATCGCCGACAGCCTGCGGGAACGCATCCGAGCCGGTGAGCTCAAGCCGGGAGACCGCCTGCCCACCCAGGCGGAACTCGCGGAGCAGTTCGGTGTCGAGCGCGGCACGGTCCGCCAGGCCCTCCGGGTCCTCCAGGAGGACGGTCTCCTCACCAACGTCAGCAAGGGCAGCCCCCCGCGCATCGCGGCCCCGGCCCCCGCCCGGGGCGAGCCCCAGCCGACCATGGTGGGCCTGGCCCCGCGCCTGGTGGAGGCGTTCTCGGCGCGAGCCGTGCGTGCCGACGTCGTCTGCCACACCGCCGAGACGCTGATGGTCGCCCTCGGCGAGCCGCTGCGCCTGATCCACGAGGGCCGCATCCGCCCCGAGTCGATCGACGTCCGCATCCTGGTCCCGTCCCGCGACATCGAACTCGCCTTCCCCGTTCCGGTCGATTCCCACGGCGAGGACGACTCCGTCCACCAGCGCTGGCTGGCCATGCGCAACGCCCAGGGCCAGGTCCTGCAGCACAACCTGCTCGCGCTGCGCTCCACCCACGGCATGGACGTCCGGGTCCGCTTCCGGGCACTGCCGTTCACCCCGCCGGTGAAGCTGTACCTCCTCAACGCGGAAGAGGCCCTGATGGGCTACTACATGCTGACCAGGCGCGAGGAGGAGTGGGGGAGCCGGACGCTGGACATGTACGACGTCCTGGGCTCGAAGTCCCTGCTGTTCTCCTTCGCCCGGCGGGCCGGCCGGCGGGACGCGGCGTTCGTGGAGGAATCCCAGAAGTGGTTCGACGCCCTCTGGGAAACCATCACGACCGACCTGACACTCTCCTAGTGACTCCTGATACGGCGCAGACTGGTGCGGTGACAATCGAGACCGAGAACGATCCGTACGAACTCCGCGATCTGACCGGACGCGCGCGCGTCGTGCTCTGGGACTTCGACGGGCCCATCTGCCGCCTGTTCGCCGGGCATTCGGCGGAGCAGGTGGCGAGCGACCTGGTCTCCTGGCTGGAGAGCCGGGGCCTGCACGGCCTGCTCACCGAGACCGAGCGGGAGTCCCTCGACCCGCACGTGGTGCTGCGCGCCGTGGACCGCCGCCACCCCGGCAGCGACCTCGTCGCCGAGCTGGAGGAACGTCTCACCCAGGAGGAGCTGCGCGCCGCGTCCTCGGCCTGGCCGACCGCGTACGCCGACCCGCTGATCCGCACCTGGGCCGCCGTGGGCTCGCGCCTGGCCATCACCACGAACAACTCGCCCCGGGTGGTCCGCAAGTACCTCGCGGGGCGCGGCCTCGCCGACTGCTTCGCCCCGCACATCTACGGCCGGACCCGGGAACTGCACCACCTGAAGCCGCATCCGCACTGTCTGAACCGGGCGCTGAACGCGATGGGGGTGGCGCCGGGCGATGCCCTGATGATCGGTGACACGCCGTCCGACCGCGAGGCGGCCGAGGGGGCCGGGGTGCCCTTCCTGGGGTACGCGCGCAACGGAAGGAAGGCCAAGCTCCTGAAGGCCGCCGGGGCCGACGTGGTCCTGGACTCCCTGGAGCCGCTGCTGCGCCTGCTGCGCCTGCGCCGGTCCTAGGTGTGCCGCCCGGAGAGGCTGGTGACGCGGCTGGCTGGTGTGCGGCCGCTGATTCCGGTGTGGGGTCGCGCTTGCGCCGCTGGCCGGCAGACGGCACCGGGGACCGGCTCCTGGCCCACGGCCAGCAGCACTGCGACGCTGTCGGCACAGCCGACCGGATCGTCGTCGCCGTGGACTCGGCCACGGTGCGCGGACTGATCGCCGCGTGCGAGTGGCCCCCCGACGACACGCGTCGGGGGGCCACTGCCGCAGGTCGGTCCGAGGTCAGGGGTTCCGGGGCGACGGCTCGCGGGCGAGCGCGAGGACGAGACGGGACGTCGTCTCCACCAGTTCCTTGTCGATGGGGGAACCGGAGACCAGGACCCGGTGGTACAGCGGACCGAGCAGCAGATCCACGAGGTGGTCGAGGGCGCGGTCGTCGAGGGCCAGGTCCTGGTCGCGGGCGAGGAGATCTCGCAGGCCTGCAATGTCGCGCTCCCGCTGCTCCTTCAGGAACCCGGCCCGCAGCGACGCGGCCGTCTCGCTGTCCAGATGGGCGTGGCCCAGGAGGGCCAGCAGCACCTGGCCGGCGGGCTCCTCGAAGAAGTCGGCCACTCGCTGCAGGTGGGAGGTGAGGGTCTCCTCGACGCCGCGACTTTCGTCCGCGCGCCACTCCAGGGCCTCGCGGGCGTCGTCCGTGAGGGTGTCGAGGAGGATGTCGACCTTCGACTTCCACCAGCGGTAGATCGTCTGCTTGGCCACCCCCGCGCGCTGGGCGATGCCCTCGATGGTCAGGGCGGCGAACCCCCGCTCGACCAGGAGGTCGTCCGCGGCGTGCAGCACCGCGAGCCGGACGCTCTCGCTGCGGCGTGGGCCGGTTCGGCTGACGACCGTGGTCTTCTCGCAGGCCGGTGGTGGTTTCCGCGTGGCGCTGATGGTTCCGTCAACCCTTCGCATCGTGTCCGTCGCTGTGATTCTGGCACAGCGACTCCGCCATGAAACGGTTCACGGCAGGCCCGCTCAGGCGGCCTTCCGGCCGGTCCGCACCAGGCTGAGCAGGACGCCGAGGGAGAGCGCGGCGACCACCGCGCTGAACGTCTCGCCGGCCGGGCGCAGGCTGGTCTCGCGGATCAGGACGCCCACACCGATCGCGGGCACCGCCAGCATCGAGTACAGGATGGCGAAGAAGGTGGAGACCGAGGCGCCCCGGTGCTGGGGGGCGCTGCGCGTGGTGATGCCGCCGATGCCGTGACCGACGGCGATGCCCGTCGCCAGTCCGTTGACGGCGGCGCCGACGAGCAGAGGAGCCAGGGTGCGGGTGGCCATCGCGGCGGCGATCAGACCGGCCGCGGCGATCAGGCCCAGGCACGAGGCGGGCAGGGCGGTGGCGGGCTTGAGGGTGCGGACGAGGAGCTGGCCGAGGGCGGTGCAGGCGAAGGCGATGAAGACCACGAGTCCGGTGAGGGCGTGGCTGGACTCGTGCAGCACCGTCCCCAGGAACAGGCCCGTCACGGCGGTCAGGACGCCGAGCACGGCGAAGCCCGCGCCCGCCGCCATCGCGGAGCGCAGGAAGTCCGAGCGGATCTCGGCGGGGACGTGCAGCGGCTGGACCTGCAGCGAGAAACCGGAACGGTGGGCGGAGCTCTCCCCGTTCACGAGGACACCGAGCGTGCCGATGGTGGCGAGGATGAGCATGACGACCCAGGGGGTGCGCAGCGGGGAGGGCGCGAGGTCCGCCAGGATCCCCGCGATCAGCGTGCCGCAGGCGAGGCCGCCCATGTTCGCGAATAACGCGAGGGTGGCGGGCTTGATGCGGCTGTGCTGCCCGAGCCGCTCGGTGAGGGAGGCGGTGGCGGCGCCGGTCACCAGGGCCGCGGAGAAGCCGGACACGACGCGGGCGACGAGCATCGCGGCGACGCTGTGGGCCAGCAGGAACACCACCGCGGCGATCACGGACAGCAGGGTGGCCGCGACCAGGACGGGACGGCGTCCCACCTGGTCCGAGAGCCGGCCGAAGACCAGCAGCCCGAGGACGACGCCGAGCGCGTAGACGGCGAAGACGACGGTCACGGTGAACGGTGTGAAGCCGAACTCCTCGCCGTACAGCGGGTAGAGCGGGGTGGGCGCGGTGGTGCCCGCCATGGTGATCCAGAAGGCGAAGGCCACGCCGAACACGGCGAGGCCGCCGCCGCGTGCCCTCTCTGGAGCGCCGGTCCGGTCGGCGGCGCGGACGGTCGAGTTCCCCACTGAAGTGGCCTCTCGTGAGCGGTTGAGTGCGGAAAGGCGCGGCGCATGCCGAGACTTACCGTTGCGTCTAATCTAGAGACTAGACGAGTCGTCGCGTCTATCCAATGGCGCGGCGATGGCCAGGGGGCGGTGAGCCGACAGGGCGCGGGCACGGCGGCCCGGATCACACCTCGCGGGTGCTGTCTCAACGAAGTCAGTCGTTCACATAGCACTGACCTGGGGGGGACTGGATCGGGTGAGACACATGGACTCGGTTCCTTGAAGGCAGACCGGTCGGCTGTGACGCCCCGCCAGGACCCGGCACCTGTGCCACGCAGGTGTCGAGTCAGACGTCTGACCGCAAAGCCGGACGTGGTGCCGACTCCTCCGCTGCTCGGCGATCATGACTAGAAGGAGCCGCCTGGGCCAGGTGCCGGTGCGGACACATTGCCGACGGCCTGCTTGAAGCCGGGACAGTCAACGATCAGCTCGTAGTCGCAGACCGCGGCGTGCCGGAGGCTGTCGCGGAGCCGCTTGAGCTGGCCGATCTGCTCGTCCAGGTCGCGGGCCTTGGCGGCCATGCGGACGCGCAGGTCCGCGTCGGACGGCCGCGCCACGAGGAACCGGCCAATCTCAGCAACCGAAAATCCGGCGCTGCGCGCGCATGTGATCAGCCCCAGGCGTTCCAGCACGTCCGGATGGTAGGTGCGGCGAAGGCCGTTGCGGCCCGCGGGGGCGATCAAGCCCTTCTTCTCGTAGAACCGCAGGGCTGAGGGCGTCAGACCGGAGCGCCGTGCGACCTCGGCTATGTCCAGCATCGCTTCATCCATCGAAGTCCCTTGACTTGAACCGCAGTTTAAGTTGCAGCCTAGTCGCCATGAAGATCCATCACTTGAACTGCGGATCGGTCCGGACGATCGAAGCCACCTACGACGGCCCACAGCCCACACCTGCCGTGAATCACTGCCTGCTGGTCGAGACCGACGCCGACGGCTTGGTCCTGGTCGAGACCGGACTGGGCCTCGGCAACGTCCGGGATCCGGGCGGCACGCTCGGCACCGAGTGGGTCGAGATGGCACAGCCCGCGCTCGACGAGGAGGAGACGGCCATCCGGCAGGTCGTCAGGCTCGGCCATGCACCATCCGACGTGCGCCATATCATCGTGACCCACCTGGATGTGGACCACAGCGGGGGCCTTCCCGACTTCCCCGGCGCCCAGGTCCACGTGATGGCCGCCGAACTCGCCGTGGCGCGCGCCGAGGCGCCCAGCTTCCGCTACCGCCCGGCCCACTGGGCACACGAGCCCGAATGGGTCACCTACGATCACGAGCTTGGCGAGCAGTGGTTCGGCTTCACCGCGTTGGAGCCGAAGGGACTGCCACCGGAGATCAAACTCATCCCCCTCGGGGGTCACACCGTCGGCCACACCGGGGTCGCCGTGCTGAATGACGATCGGTGGCTCCTCCACTGCGGCGACGCCTACTACTACCACCGGGAAGTCGGCGAATTGAAGGAACCACACCCGCTGCTGGACATCGTCCAGACGCACGCACAGGCGCACCGCGACCTGCGGCTCGGAACTCAGGCCAGACTGCGCGAACTGGTCCGTGACCATGGTGACCAGGTCGAGATCTTCTCCGCGCACGACCCCTGGGAGCTGGCCCGCTACCGCACCTGAGATTTTCGTGATGGTGTCACGCCGCGGCCTGGACGACCCCGCGAAGCCGTCGAGCAGACCAGGCCGGCAGCGCAAACAAGCCGCGCCAACCCGAGGAATCGAAGTCCAGCAGCACCAACCGATCCTGCTACCACCACGACTCATGGCCGACGTGCTGGCACTGTTCGGGTCGTAGGCGCCAGTACCAGCCCGGAAGTGCCGCCCACCGCGCGACCAGCCAATCGACCAAGCCGTGCACGAGCTACGCCAGCCGGTACAGCCATTCCGAATGCCAGCACACTCAGCCGTGACTGGGTTCGCCGAGACAGAAGCCCGAACGACTCGGTTCGTTGAGAAAACGACTCGATCGAGTGAGACAGGACATCGCGGGTGCTGTCCCGCCTGCCCCGCGGCACTAGCACCGGGCCAGTAACAGACCCAGAAGGACGGTGGCGATGATCAGGCAGGTCGGGTTCCGGGTGCGCAGGCCGGCTCCGAGGAGGAACAGGCAGAGCACGCCGGACGGGCCGTAGCGGGTCTCGATCACGCGCTCGAAGGTCAAGCCGAAGAGTGCGGACAGCAGTTGTGCGAGTTTCATGGCGCCCCCAGAACCACCCCGGAACCACTTCCCGATGAGCGATCAACTTGCAGTCAAATTGGACTGGTTGCCGCGAAGTGGTTCTGCCCTGGGCTGCTGATCCCTTAACCAGCAACCAAGTTGACTGCCCCAGTTGACCGAAGGCGGTTTGACCACTTGGGGGAGGAGGTACGGTCGCGGTGTGAGTGAGGGGCACACCGGCGAAGGCGGCGGCAGATCATTCGAGCGCGTCGCGGGCGAGTTGCGGGCGCGGCTGGCCAGCGGCCGCTACCCGCTGCACTCGCGCCTGCCGTCACAGCGCGAGCTGGCCCATGAGTTCAACGTCTCCCGGGACACCGTGCAGCGGGTCCTCGCGGAGCTGAAGAGCGAGCGCTGGATCGAATCCCGTCAGGGGAGCGGCTCCCGGGTGATCAAGTCCCAGCGGATCCATTCGCCGACGAGCAGTCAACGGCTCGGCCCGCTCATCAGCGCGGCGTTCGAGCAGAAGGAAGTCACGCTGGACGTCTACACGTTGACGTCCGAGTCGCTGGATGTCCACATCCGGCTGCAGGCCGAGCGGATCCGCTCCGGCGAGATCGCGCCCGAGCGCATCGTCCTGCGCATACTCCTGCCGTCGGAGTCGCTGGAGCTGCCCTATCCACGAGCCCTCGACGCCGCCGACGCCCCCCGCCTGAGGGACCGCTTCCGGACCATCACCCGGCGGAGCACCGAGTCCCTGATCCACGTGCTGAGGGACCTGAAGGCGGCGGCACTGGTTCCGTCCGTGGAGCTCCACATCCGGCACGCGCCCCTGACGCCGACCTTCAAGCTGTACGTGATCAACGGGGCCGAGGTGCTGCACGGCCTTTACCAGATCGTCGAGCGGGATCTGGTCCTGGACAGCGGGGAGCAGTTGCGGGCCCTCGACGTCCTGGGCCTCGGTGCCACGCTGACGCACCACGTGCAGGACGGCGATCCGGACTCGGCCGGCACCGTCTTCGTGGACACCATGTGCAAGTGGTACGGCTCCGTGTGGGACCTGTTGTCCGAGGGGCCCGAGTAGCGGAAAAGGCCCTACGGCGACAGGAGGGGGCCGGGGGGCGGCCGGGTGTAGCATTCCGGCACCGTGCAGCGATTGAGTCAAACGCTCGTCCACGTTCGTATGGGAAGGGGCCGACCGGCCGCCATCGAACAAGCTCGCGCACGCTCATGCGGATGAGTGGCAAACCACCCGTGATGGCGCACTCCGCCGTGCGGGGCACCGACCGCGAACCTACCGTTTGCCTGACCGTCCCCCCTTCTCGTACTTCCGGAGCGGCCCGTGGGCGCACCCTCTCCTTCCCGACCTCTTCTCGGGGAGCGCGCCTCGCACGACGCCACCTGCCGGGCCTTCGTGCAACGGGCCGCCGAGCTGGGTGTGGCGACCAGCGGCCACCACAACCGGAACTACGTCCTTCCACTCACGGAGGGCATGGCCCGCCTGGTCGGGCGTGAGGCGGGGACGTCGGTGACGGTCCGGATCCGGCGTCCGGACGCGCTGCCCGTCGTCATCCGGACGTGGGAGGACGAGGCGGAGATCCTCGGCGCGGTCCGGGGGGTCCTGCCGCACGCGCCGGAATGTCTGGTCAAGGGCGAGGACTTCGCCGTCCACAGCTTTGTGGAGGGCGTACCGCTGTCCAGCGTCTGCGCCAACGGCAAGCCCGTCGACACCCTGCTCATCCGGGCCCTGGCCGGTCTGCTCGCCCAGATGGCACACGTACGGCGGGGTGCGCTGCCCGCCCTGCCGTCCGGCTGGCCCCGCAACGACACGGACAGCCAGGGTTTCCTCCAGACGCTGGTCCACTTGGCCGACCGGCAGATCAGGCAGCCCAACTGGGCTGCTTTCGGTGGGCTGTTCGCGGCGCTCGGCATCCCGGAGGACGCGCTTGCCGGGCTGGCCGGGCGGGTGCCCGCGATGGCCCGGCGGCCGTACAGCCTGCTCCACGCCGACCTGCACCGCGACAACGTGATCGTGTCGTACGCGAGCGACCCGCCCCTGATCTGCGTCGACTGGGAGCTCGCCACCTACGGCGACCCGCTGCACGACCTCGCGACGCACCTCGTGCGGATGCGGTACCCGGCGCACCAGTGGGCCGAAGTGGTCGATGCCTGGGGCGAGGCCATGCAGCAGGTCCGTCCGGCCGCGGTCAGCGGTCTGGCGCGGGATCTGCGGCACTATCTGGCGTTCGAGCGGGCGCAGTCCGTCTTCCCGGACGTGATGAGGGCCGCCCGGTCGCTGGAGGAATCGTTCACGCAGACGAGCCTGGACGAGGCGACGGCCGAGGTGCGCCGGGCCCTGGAGGCGGCGGCGGAACCGCTGCGGCTCGTCGGTGTGCCGCGGGAGGGCGAGATCCGGCGGGCCCTGTTCCGGTGGCTGGTGTCGCGGATGAACGGGGACATCAGCGGCCGGGCGTGGATCGCGGAGGCGTTCGAGTGGCGGCCCGACCGGCGGGTGCCCGAGCGCTCCGACTTCCCCTCCGCTGCGGTCCGGGAGGCTCTGCTGGCGGAGGGGGCCGCGCCCGCGGGCCGGGTGTTCAAGGGCACCGCGCACCTGAACACCGTGGTGGCGGTGCCGGGCTTCGGCTCGCCCGTGGTCGTACGGCGGAAGCTGCCCGACGTGTGCCGCCGGGAGCGCGGCTTCCTCAGCGAGCACGCCGTGCTGCGTGCGATCGAGGAGTCGTCCGCCCGGGTGGCGGCGCCGCGGGTGCTCGCCCTGGGCGAGACCTACCAGAGCGACACCATCGCCCTTCACACCTACGGCGGGCCGCGGGACGTCGACCGGCCCCCCAGCCACCCGGTCCACGGTCTGCTGCCGCACGAGGCGGACGGCCTGGTGGACCAGCTGTGCGCCCTGACGCAGGTCAGGTACGAGCAGGTCGACCCGCTCGCCGGCCAGGGCGCGTTCCACGACTGGCTGCGGGAACAGCTGATCTCCCTGGTACGGGACCTGCCGAAGGCGTCCGGGCAGCTGGCGCGGCACCTCGGGCTGCCCGACCCGGACCGGTTGCAGCTGATCCTCTCCCGGCACGGCGTGAGTGACCGGGAGCCCGCGCTCCTGCACGGCGACCTGAACCCCTGGAACCTCGTACGCCGTGACGACGATCTGGCGCTGACCATCATCGACTGGGAGATGGCCGTCGTCGGCGACCCCCTCTACGACCTCGTCCGGCACATGCACCTCACGCCGACCCGGCCGGAGATCAGGGAGCGCATGTTCCGCCGCTGGGAGCGCCTGCTGCCCGCCGCGTACACCCGCGACTGGCGCAAGGACTGGCGGGTGTACCGCCGGCTGGAGATCGTGCGCTCCGCCTACGTCGACCTGGACCGCATCGTGACGGGCGCGAGCCTGGACGCGCCCAACGTCCGGCGGGCGGTGGACTCCTACGCGGTGACGCTGGCCGTCGCGACGGGTTCGCTCGGCCTTCCGGTGCGCTCCACGGCCAACCCGTACCTCGCCCGCGCCCTGGCCTGACCCCGCCGCTGCGTAGGCTCCCCGGTATGACCAAGCCGGGCCTGCGTGAGCGCAAGAAGCAGCGGATGTACGAGACCGTGTCGGACATCGCCGTGCGGCTCTTCCTGGAGAAGGGGTTCGACGCGGTGTCCGTCGCGGAGGTCGCGGCGGCGGCCGACATCTCGAAGCCGACGCTGTTCCGGTACTTCCCGGCCAAGGAGGATCTGGTGCTGTACCGGATCGCCGACCACGAGGGGGAGGCGGCCCGGGTGGTGGCGGAGGCCGGGACGGCGCCCGTGGACGCGCTGCGGCGGCACTTCGTGGACGGGCTGGAGCGGGGAGACCCGGTGACCGGGCTCAACGACCATCCCGAGGTGCTGGCCTTCCACACCCTGCTCTACGGGACGCCCTCCCTGGTGGCCCGGGCACACGCGCATCAGGAGCGTTCGGAGGCGGCGCTCGCCGAGGTGCTCGGAGGTGACCTGGACGCGCGGCTGGCCGCCGGGCAGATCATGGCCGTGCTGCGGGTGCTGGCGCTGGAGAACTGGCGGCGGATCGCCGCGGGGGAGCGGGCGGCCGACGTGCGGCCGGACGCGGTGGCGGCCGCGGAGCGGGCCTTCGGCCGGCTCGCCGCCGTGCTGCCTTCCGGCCCCTGGCCCGGCCCCCTGGGTGAGACTCGGTAATTTATTTAACTCGGTTAGATTTTCGCGTACGCTCGGGGGAATGACCTCCACCGAGCCCTCCCTCCAGCACGCCCTCGACCAGGAACGCGCCCACCACGAGCGCTGCCGGACCGCTCTCGCCGCGATGGTGGAGGGCGCCGGTGAACAGGTCGTCACCGGCGAGGACGTGTCCGCATCCGGGGCCGACGCCGAAGTCCTCGGATACCGGCTGCGCAGCCGGGCGAAGGCGCTGCGGGAACTGCCCGAGGGGCCGCTGTTCTTCGGAGCCCTGGAGAGCGGGGACGGGCCGTTGCACATCGGACGGCTGCGGATCTCGGAGCACCCGGCCGAACCGCCCCTCGTCGTCGACTGGCGTGCGCCCGTCTCACGCGCCTTCTACCAGGCGTCGGCCCGTGACCCGCAGGGCGTGGCGGTGCGCAGGCGCTTCGGGTGGGCGCCCGGCAGCCGGGGCGACCGGGGGGATCTCACCGGCCTGGAGGACGAGCACCTGGAGCAGGGGGAGACCCGCGACAGCGAGATCGTCGCCCGGGAGATCGAACGGCCCCGGGTCGGGCCCATGCGGGACATCGCCGCGACGATCCAGCCCGAACAGGACGACCTCGTACGGGGGGACCTGGCGGTGTCGGTGTGCGTGCAGGGCGCGCCCGGCACCGGCAAGACCGCCGTCGGGCTGCACCGGGCGGCCTATCTGCTCTACACCCACCCCCAGCGCATCCGGCGCGGTGGTCTGCTGATCCTCGGACCCAACCGCACCTTCCTGTCGTACATCGCCGAGGTGCTGCCGGCCCTCGGCGAGACCGGCGTGCGGCAGTCGACCCTGGGCGAGGAGATCGCCCGCTGCCCGGTCCGGGGCGCCGACGACGATCCGGCCGCGGTCGTGAAGCACGACGCCCGGATGGCCGAGGTGCTGCGGCGGGCGCTGTACGCGCGGGTGCGCGCCGACGGCGGCGGCGCGTCGCTCACCGTGCCGGACGGGTCGTACCGGTGGCGGGTCCCGGCGGGGGAGCTGGCGGAGATCGTGGCACGGGTGCGGGAGGAGGAACCGCCGTACGGGGTCGGGCGGGAGCGGGTGCGGGCGCGGATCGTGCGGTGTCTGCGCGAGCAGGCCGAGCGGCGGGCCGGGCCGCCCCCGAACGCCTGGGTGCGGCGGATCGAGCGGGCACGGCCGGTGTCGGCGTACGTCGACACCGTGTGGCCGCGGGTGCGGCCCGAGGAGGTCGTGGCCGGGCTGCTCGGCGACGAGGAGGCGCTGGCGGCGGCCGCCGAGGGGCTCCTCGACACCGGTGAGCAGCGGGCGCTGCTGTGGCGGCGGCCGCCCAGGTCCTGGAAGTCGGCGCGCTGGTCGGCCGCCGATCTCGTGCTGCTCGACGAAGTGGCGGGGCTGATCGAGCACCCGGAGGGGTACGGGCACGTCGTCGTCGACGAGGCGCAGGACCTGTCCCCGATGGAATGCCGGGCGATCGCCCGCAGGGCCCGCTTCGGTTCGCTGACGGTGCTCGGTGACCTGGCGCAGGGGACGACACCGTGGGCGGCCCGGTCGTGGCGCACGGCTCTCGCACACCTGGGGAAACCCGACGCGGCCGTGGTCGCCCTGACCACGGGGTTCCGGGTGCCGCAGGCCGTCGTCGGGCTCGCCAACCGGCTGCTGGAGCGCCTCGACGTGGACGTGCCGGCGGCCCGTTCGCTGCGCTCGGACGGCGAGTTGAAGCTGCGCGAGACGACCGAGGACGGCGTGCCCGGGGCGGTCGTGGCGGCCGTACGGGACGCGCTGGGCCGGGAGGGCTCGGTGGGGGTCGTCGCGGCCGACGCGGACGTTCCCCGGCTGCGGGCGGCACTGGACGCGGCCGGGATCGAGGCGGCGGGCCCCGACGAACTCGGCGCGCGGGTCGCCCTGGTGCCGGCGAGCGTGGTCAAGGGCCTGGAGTACGACCAGGTCGTGGCCGTCGAGCCGGCCGCGATCGCCGAGGCGGAGGCACGGGGGCTGCACCGGCTGTACGTGGTGCTGACCAGGGCGGTCTCCCGGCTCGAGGTGGTACGGGGGAGGCCACTGCCCTTCTAGGGGAGGGTGGTTGGGGTCCGTGTCATGACCGACGTCGACGCGTTCACGGACCTGCCCACGACCACCCTGGCCGATCTGCTGGGCCGCGAGCAGGTCATGGACATCGGGATCCGGCCCCTGTGGGGACCCGTCCCGCGGGTGGCCGGACCGGCCTTCACCGTCAACTGCCCTCCCGGCGACAACGATGCTGCACGCCGCGATCCACCGGGCCGGCCCCGGCTCGGTCGTCGTCGTGCAGTCCGGCGACCTGGACCACGCCCTGGCCGGCGGCAGGGTGTGCGCCGTTGCGCAGCGCCGGGGCATCGCCGCGTTCGTCGCCGACGGGCTGATCCGCGACCTCGGTGAGGTCCGGGACCTGCGCTTCCCGGTGTTCGCACGCGGTGTCATCCCCATCCCGGGCACCAAGTCGGCCGCCCGGCCGCTGAACGAGCGGGTGCGCTGCGGCGGGGTCGCGGGCGACGCGGGCGACACGGTCGTCGCCGACGAGGAAGGCGTGGTGGTGGTCCCCGGGGCCCGCCGCGCGGAGGTCCTGGCCGCGGCCCGGGCCAAGCCGGCCAAGGAGGCCGACGAGACCCTGGACGCCTGGGAGCCGGCCCATCGCACGCGCATCGACGGGATCCTGGCGAACCAGGGCTTCGAGGACCGACCGGCCTGCCCCGCCGGCCGGTCGCTACGCCGCGGCGAAGGGCCCTCCGTTCGTGAAGGCCAGTTCGTGGAAGCGGTCGCCGATGTGGCGGTGGGTGGCCGCGTCCGGGTGGACGTGGTCGGGCAGGGGGTGGGCGGCGGCGTCCTTCTCGCCGTAGAGGTCGAGACCGTCCAGGTAGTGGAGGTTGGGGTCGTCGGCGGCGCGCTGTTCGACGATGCGCGACAGTTCCTCGCGGATGACGGTGAGGGTGAGTTTGCCCAGGGGCGTCTCCGCCGGGTCGCCCATGGCGGCGAAGACCAGGCGGCCCTTGCCGATCTCGTCGCGGTCCGGGGCGGTGGGGCCAGGTGTGTCCTCGTGGATGGCGCAGTGGACGGGGGAGACGAGCAGCAGCGGGGTGTCCGGGTGCCCGTCGCGGATCGTGTCGAGGAAGCCGTGCACGGCGGGACCGAACGCACGCAGCCGCATCGCGTCCTGGTTGACGATGTTGATGCCCATCTTGACGCTGATCAGGTCGGCCGGGGTGTCCCGCATGGCGCGCGCGGTGAACGGGTCGAGCATCGCGCTGCCACCGAAGCCGAGGTTGACCAGCTCCACACCGCCCCGCAGCGCGGCGATCGCGGGCCAGATGGCCGTGGGGCTCGCGGCGTCGGAGCCGTGGCTGATCGAGCTGCCGTGGTGCAGCCACACCCGGCGTCCCCGGTCCGGCGCGGGCGCCACGGGTGCGTCCGTGCGCAGGGCGACCAGCTCGGTGGTCTCGTTGTGCGGCAGCCAGATCTCGACGTCCTTGTCCCGTGCGGGCAGGCCCGTGAAGCGGACCGTGCCGACCGGGCCGGACGTGAGCTCGCCCTCCCAGGTGGCCAGGTCGACGGTCAGGACGTTGCCGTCGGTCCCGGCGGCCTGGCCGGCCGGGCGGCCGTCGACGAGCAGGTCGTACAGCCCGTCCGGGCGCGACGGGAAGCCGGTGTAGTCGCGCTTGGTGCGCAGCGTGTCCAGCTCGACGACGGTCGCGGCGGTGCGGAACGCCAGCCGTACGCCGGAGGGCTGCGCCTCGGCCATCGCCAGCTGCGGGTTGGTGTTCTGCGCGCGGGCCCGGGCGGGCAGACGGTGGGGGAGCAGGCCGTGCTCGGTGCGCTCCGCGTCGAGGGCGCCGCGCAGGAGGTCCGCCGTGAGGGGCGTGGTGATCCAGTCGTGCTCGGTGTGCATGGGTGTCAGCCTCGGGGATCGGTGGGGGCCGCGGGCCAGTTCCGCAGCAGCGTGTCGAGGGCGTCGAGGATCCGGGCCCAGGTCTCCTCGGTGTCCGGGGCGCTGTGGCTGAAACCACCGCCGAGCTCCAGGCTGACGTAGCCGTGGAAGACACTGCCGAGTAGCCGGACCGCGTGGGTCTGGTCCGGCTCCGTCAGGTCGTAGCCGCGCAGCAGGGCCCTGGTCATCTGCGCGTGCCGGACACCGGCGCTCGCGGCCGCGGTCTGCGGGTCGAGTCTCAGCTGGGCGGCGGCGTAGCGGCCGGGGTGTTCCCGGGCGTAGTCGCGGTACACGTTCGCCAGGGCGGACAGGGCGTCCTTGCCGGCCCGTCCGGCCAGGGCGTCTGCGGCCCGGTCGGCGAGTTCGGTGAGGGCGAGCAGGGCGATCCTCGTCTTAAGGTCCTGGGAGTTCCGCACGTGCGAGTACAGGCTCGCGACCTTGACGTCGAACCGCCGGGCGAGTGCCGAGACGGTGACCTGCTCGAAGCCGACCTCGTCGGCGAGCTCGGCGCCGGCCTCGGTCAGACGCTCGGGTGTCAGTCCCACGCGTGCCATGAGGGCTCTCCTTTCTGCCTGAAGAGAGTGTGCCCATACCTAAAGCTTTTAGGCAAATGGCTGTGTCCTTCTGTGGCCGCGTCGGGTCTTCCCCCAGGGCTTGAGGACGGAGATCACCGTCATGAAGACGTAGGCGGACAGCGACACGACCGGCCCGAACAGCACGTCACCGGCGTCCGGCAGCGGCCCGCCCGCGGCGACGGCCGTGACCGCGGAGTTCACGCCGGGGCGCAGGGCGAGGACCGTGGCGGTGGTGGTGGCGAGGGTCAGCCAGAACTTCGTGTACACCCACCGGTACCTGGCCAGGCCCCACTTCGTGCCCAGCGACAGCAGCAGGCCGCTGAGGAGCGTGAGGAACGCGACAGGCAGCAGGAGCCAGTCGGCGAAGAGCTTCATGGCCCGGACGGAGGCCTCCACGGTCGCGGCGGACCCGGTGGAGGCCGCGGTGGTGCCGAGCGCGAGCAGCCCGAGCGAGAGCCCCAGCCAGCAGGCGGAGGCGGTGACGTGCACGACGAGAGCGGCCCGGCGGGCGGACCGGCCCAGCCTCCGGGGCGGGCCCGGCTGCGGTTTCTGTCCCGTATCCCTGTCCATGCCCGGCACCCTGCCGGGCCGGGGCCGCGCGGTCGTCTCCCGGCGGGAGCAGTCCGGCGTACCGACGTCGGAGTACGGGCGTGTCACTGCCGTCGTCTGGCTTCGCGGCATGACCGAGCCGTCCCACCTCACCGCGATCCGCGAGTACTGCGACACCGTCGCCGCCGCCTACGTCCGACTCGTCCCGGAGCCCGCCGAGTTGGACCCGGTGTCCCGCGCGATGCTGGCCGCCTTCGCCGAACTCGCGTCCCCTCTCGGGCCGGTCGCCGACCTGGGCTGCGGTCCCGGCGAGGTGACGGCACACCTGGCCGCCCTGGGCGTACCGGTCCTCGGCGTGGACATGTCGCCGACGATGGTCGAACTGGCCCGGGCGGCGTACCCGGAGCTCCGCTTCACCGTCGGCTCGATGACCGCACTGGAGATCGGCAGCGGCGAACTCGGCGGCATCCTGGCGTACTTCTCCACCCACCACACCCCGCCGGAGTGGCTGCCGACCGTCTTCGCCGAGTTCCACCGCACCCTCGCGCCCGGGGGCCGGCTGATGCTGGCGGGCCACGTGGGCGACGGCGAGCACCTGAGCCCGACGCGGGCGTACGGCGACCATCCCGTGGTGACCGACGACAACGGCAGCTACCTCTCCCGTCTCGCCGACGACTTGGAAGCCGTCCAGCTCGCCACCGCCATCGACGTGCTCGGTCTCGCCCGCACGGTGCTGGATGACCCGAACTCGCCGTACGCAGAGGTCCGTTTCGCCGGAGTCCGTCTCGCCGAGTGCCTGACCGACGCGCTGCGGGTCGCCGAGTCCCGGGGGATGCGCGTGCCCGTGCCGGAGATCGAGGACACAGTCGAGGCGGGCGAGCCGCAGTAGGCCGCAGGGGACAGCCCGCTCGGCTACCCGGCGTACGCCCAGTGGCTCGAAGCCGTGCCGCAGAGCGGCCGTCACTTCCGTGATGGGATGCGCCACATGAGCGACTCGCTGCCTGCTCGTATCGAGCAGTACTACTCCACCGTGCCGTTGCTGTTCTCCGAAGCCGAAGAGTTCGGTCCCTTACGGCTTTTCGTGCGGAGGAAGCCAGGTGCCCCGTACTACGGCGGTCCCAGCCACGCCCAGCCCACCGCGGAGGGGGCGTCGGCGGTCACCGCCGCCGACATCGCCCGGGTGCGGGCACGGCAGCGCGAGCTCGGCGTGCCGGAGGCTTTCGAGTGGCTGGCCGAGGCGGCACCGATGCTGCGCTCCTGTGTCGAGGCCGTCGGCCTGCCCGTGGCGGAACGCCCGCTGATGGTGCTGGATCCGCACCACCGACTCCCCTCGCAGCCGTTGCCGGAGGGAGTGACGCTGCGCGTGCTGACGGCCGATGACCCCGCGTTGGCCGCAGTCCTCGCCCTTCCCCGCCTGGCCTTCGCCAAGGAGGGCCCGGCAGGTCGCAAGGAGCTGTCGGCGGTGGCCGGGGAACTCATGCGGGACGGCACGGTGGCAACGGTCCGCCCCACCCTCCGGGCCGGGCACAAAACGCTCATCGCCGCCTTCGCCCCGGACGGCACCCCACTGGCCGCCGGCCACTACCACCCGGCGAACGCCACCACCGAGATCGGCGGCATAGGCACCCTTCCCATCGCCCGCCGCCAGGGCCTCGCCGCCGCCGTGACGACGGCCCTGGCCGGTCACGCGCGTGACCACGGAGTGACCACCGTCTTCCTCGCCTACGCGGAGGACGCCGTCGCTCGCATGTACGCGCGCCTGGGCTTTCGCCCTGCGGGCAGCACTCTTCTGATCGCCAACCAACCCGCGCGCTCATAGCCCCGTTCTCACCGACCCGGACGCGCTGACGCACTCCCGCTTCGAGGCGTCCGGGTGGCGCGGCGCACTTTTGCAAGCGGGTGCTTGCAATAGTTAGCGGGGTGCTGCACTGTGGAGGCATGGCATCGCTCAACGTCGGCAATCTCGGTGACTATCTGCGCGAGCAGCGGCGCACTGCGCAGCTGTCGTTGCGGCAGCTCGCCGACGCCGCCGGGGTGTCCAATCCGTATCTGAGCCAGATCGAGCGCGGGCTGCGCAAGCCGAGCGCGGAGGTGCTGCAGCAGGTCGCCAAGGCGCTGCGGATCTCCGCCGAGACGCTGTACGTCCGGGCCGGCATCCTCGACGCCGAGCGAGACCGGGACGAGGTGGAGACGCGTGCCGTCATCCTCGCCGACCCGACGCTGAACGAGCGGCAGAAGCAGGTGCTGCTGCAGATCTACGAGTCCTTCCGCAAGGAGAACGGATTCGGGGACGGCGGCGACGCGAACGGCTCGGACGGCGCGGGCGTCGTCGGTGTCGTCACGGCCGACGGTGCGGTGAGCGTCGACGGGGACGCTCCCGGCACCGCGATACCCCCGACCGGCCCGGCCGACGGCGGTCAGCCCGCACGGCGCCGTAGCCGTAAGACCGCCGGCAAGAGCGACAGCACGAACGACGGCGGTACGACCGCCACCCGCCGCACCCGCAAGGGCAGCGGCCGCAGTGACACCGATCCGCAGCAGACGGCCGGCTGAGCCGGACCAGGGCACGGGCCGCCCGCCGCGGATCACACAACCCTCAGCCGAACCCTCGAGCGAAACAGAATCCGGGAGGACCATCACCATGGCCATCACCGACGACCTGCGCAAGACCTTCAGCGACCCGACGCCGCTCTACTTCGCCGCAGGCACCGCCGACCTCGCCCTTCAGCAGGCCAAGAAGGTGCCGGCCCTGGTGGAGCAGCTGCGCTCCGAGGCCCCCGCGCGGTTCGAGGCCGTACGCAACACCGACACCAAGGCCGTCCAGGAGAAGGCGTCCGCCCGGGCCAAGGAGGCCTCCGCCCGCGTCAAGGAGACGCAGGAGACCCTCCAGACCAAGGTCACGGAGTTCATCGGCTCCATCGACGTCGACATCAAGAAGCTCGGCAGCACGATCGACGCGGACCTGAAGAAGATCGGCGAGAGCGCCCAGGACTTCGCACTGCGCGGCGTCGGCGTGGCCGCCGAGTACGCCGTCAAGGCCCGTGAGACCTACGAGAAGGTCGCCGAGCACGGCGAGCAGGCCGTGCGGACCTGGCGCGGCGAGGCCGCCGACAGCATCGAGGACGTCGCCGAGGGCGTCGAGGAGCTGGCCGTGGCCGTCGAGCCGAAGCCGAAGCCGCAGCCGGTCGAGGTCACGGAGGAGCCGGCCAAGCCCGCCGCCGCCCAGGCGAAGAAGGCCCCGGCCGCCAAGAAGGCCCCGGTGCGCAAGCCCGCCACCGCCAAGAAGACCACCCCGCCCGCGAAGTAGGACGGCGGAGCGGCCACACGGGCCGGGCACCCTGGGGGTGTCCGGCCCGTTGTACGGGTACGGTGACCGCGTAGGACGAGCCGAGTCAGGTGGTGGACGTTGTGCTGATGCAGGGCTTCGCAGGGTTTATGTGGCTTCTGAGCATGGCCCTGATCGTTTTCAGCGGTTTCGCGCTGCTCGACGCTGCCGTGCGCCGGGAGGACGCCTACCGCGCGGCCGACAAGAAGACCAAGCCCTTCTGGCTGATCATCCTCGGGATCGCCTTCGTGGTGAACCTGCTCTTCCCGATCCTGTCGTTCCTGCCGATCATCGGCCTCATCGCGACGATCGTGTACATGGTCGACGTACGTCCCGCGATCCGGGCGCTCCCGGGCGGCGGCCGCAGCCGGCGCGGCTCCAGCAGCGACGGCCCCTACGGCCCCTGGAACGGCGGCCGGTAAGGGCCCTCGGAACCCTTGAAGCCCTTCGCCACGGGTAAGGCCCCCTGCAACAGGTAAGGGCCCAGGGAACAGCGGAGCCGAGGGCCGGAGCAGCAGAGCCCGGGGCTACGGCACCCGGTCCAGCAGCAGCACCGCCACGTCGTCCGTCAGCTCGCCGCCGTTGAGGTCACGCACCTCGTTCACCGCCGCCCGCAGCAGCTGCTCGCCCCGCAGGCCCTCGGCGAACTGGCGGCGGATCATCTCCGTCATGCCGTCCTGACCGAGCCGCTCCCGGCCCTGGCCGATGTGGCCCTCGATCAGGCCGTCGGTGTAGAGCATCAGGCTCCACTCGGCGCCCAGCTCCACCTGCATCCGCGGCCAGCGGGCGCCGGGCAGCAGCCCGAGGGCCGGGCCGTTGTTGTCGTAGGGCAGCAGGCGGGCCGGCTTGCCCGGGCGGGCCAGCAGCGGCGACGGGTGACCCGCCAGGCACAGCCCGGCCCGGCGGCCGTCCGGCGCGATGTCCACCGTGCACAGGGTCGCGAAGATCTCGTCGTCGGCCCGCTCGTGCTCCAGCACCTGCTGGAGGGTGCCCAGCAGCTGGTCGCCGCACAGGCCCGCCAGGGTCAGCGCCCGCCACGCGATCCGCAGCTCCACACCGAGCGCGGCCTCGTCCGGGCCGTGCCCGCAGACGTCGCCGATCATGGCGTGCACCGTGCCGTCCGGCGTGCGCACCACGTCGTAGAAGTCGCCGCCGAGCAGCGCGCGCGAGCGGCCCGGGCGGTACCGGGCGGCGAACCGCAGCGACGAGCCCTCCAGCAGCGGCGTCGGCAGCAGACCGCGCTCCAGGCGGCGGTTCTCCTGCGCGCGCAGCCGGCCCTCGGCGAGCCGGCGCTCCGCCGACTCGGACCGCTTGCGCTCCACCGCGTAGCGGATCGCGCGGCTCAGCAGCCTGCCGTCCAGCTCGTCGCGGAAGAGGTAGTCCTGGGCGCCCACCCGCACCGCCTCGGCGCCGCGCTCGGCGTCACCGGACGCGGTCAGCGCCAGGACGGCGTGCCGGGGCGCGAGCTCCAGCACGTGCTTGAGCACGGCGAGCTCGTCCGCCGAGTCGCTGTGGCCCGGCGCGGGCAGCGCCAGGTCCAGCAGGATGCAGTGGACGTCGTCGGTCAGCAGCCGGCCGGCCTCCGTCAGGTTGCGGGCCGTGCGGACGCGGATCGGCTTGCCTGCCTGGTCGAGCATGTCCGGCACGATCGGCGAACCGGCCGGGTCGTCCTCGATCAGCAGCAGCGTCAGGTTGGTGTGGGCGGTGTTGTTCTCCACCTTGTCCGTGGTGTTCCCGGCGGTGTCCGGCGTGCGGGTCGCGGGCGAGACGTCCTTCGCGGACTCCTCGGCCGAGCCGCCGCGCGGGGACGCGGCCTGCGCCTGACCACTCTCCGCGGCCGGGATCGCTCTCTGCCGCGGTATGGGTACGGGCATCGTCTTGGGTTCCTTCCCTCCCCCCGAGGGCACGGTGGGGCGAGGGACCTCGACCCACCGAGCGGGACCATAGCGGGTGTCGGCGCCGCATTGGAATGGTGTGAGCCACGCCGCTGCGCCACCGGCCAGCGTCATATGCCGCGATATGCACCTCAGTTGGACAGCTCGGAGATGCTGCGGGGATGACGAACGTCACGTCAGCGCACGCACCCCTTGTGGTGGGGCGTGCGGTGGGTCACGTGGGCCAGGTCACCGAGGGCGTCCGCTATCCGGTGTGCCCGCTCCGGCCCGTGCTCGGTCACGTCGGGGCCGTGGTCCGGCCCGGCGTCCGCGCTCACTGGCATCGGAGTCGGTGCCGGCGTGCGTCCGCGCTCAGTCGGCGTCGGCGCCCGCGTCCGGCCGTACCACCCCGAGGATGGGCATCGTCCCGGCCCCCGCGATCGTCACCGTCCGCCCGGGGCGCGGCGCGTGCACGATCGATCCGTCGCCGATGTACATGGCGACATGGCTGGCGTCGCCGAAGTAGATGACGAGGTCGCCGGGACGCATGTCCTGGATGTCGATGTGCCGCAGCCGCTTCCACTGCTCCTGCGAGGTGCGGGGTATGCCGCGCCCGGCGGACATCCAGGCCTGTGACGTCAGCCCCGAGCAGTCGTAGGTCCGCGGCCCCTCGGCGCCCCACTGGTACGGCTTGCCGATCTGGGCCGTGGCGTACTTCACGGCCTTCTTGCCCTGCGCGGAGGCCTTGCCGTCGATCTCTTCGAGGATGCCGGAGTCGAGCCAGGCGGTCTGCGCCTTGTCCGCCGCTTCCTTCTCCAGCTCGGCGAGGCGCTCCTGCTCCTCCTTCTGCAACTCGGACTCGAGCTTCTCCGCCTGCTCGATCTGCTTCTCGATCTTCTTCTGTGCGGCGGCCTTGGCCTTGCGGCCCGCCTCCAGCTTCTTCAGCTGCGCGGAGGCGTCCTTGGCGTACTGCTCCAAGTCCTCCTGGGTGCGGGTCAGTTCGCCGAGGAGGCCCTTGGTCGCGTGGTGGCCCTCGCGGACCCGGCCCGCGCCGTCGAGGAAGTCCTGCGGGTCGTCGCTCAGCACCAGGTGGGCCTCGGGCGGCAGTCCGCCCCCGCGGTACTGGGCGGCGGCCGCGGCGCCCGCGCGGTCCTTGAGTCTCCTGAGCTTCTCCTGGCCCTTGACGATCTTCTTGGCCAGGGCGACGACCTCGGCGGACTGCTTGTCCGCCTTCTCGTCGGCGGCGTTGTACTCGTCGGTGGCGCGCCCGGCGGCGCGGTAGAGCTTGTCGAGCTTCTTGCGGACGGCCTCGAGGTCCTTGGCGGGTGCGAGCGCCGCGCTCGGGGTCGGGGAGGGGGTGGGGTTCGCGAACGCCGTGCCCGGTGCCGCCAGCACCGTGACCGCGCAGACCACGGCCACCGCCGTCGCGATCAGGCCACGCTTGCCCGTTCCCATACCTCGCCCCCAAACTGATTAACCGTCAGTAACTTACGGCTCGCCTGGGGATGCTGCCATGTCGGCCCGGAAAGCGACAGGGGTAGTACTTCCCGCAGCTCCCACGCCGGTATGCCCCCCGGTAGGCGATCTCCCGGTCTGTGTGACGAACGACTCAAAGAGATCGTTCCAACGGCCCCTGTCCGAACGGGAGGAATCAGGCGCCCGGGGCCAAAGCCGCCCAGTGCACCGTCACTTCGCCCTGTCGCCATCGTGCGGGCCCGTCCACCACCGGCCAGTCGGCCGCCAGGTCCCCTGCCGCGCGGATCCAGCGCTGCCGGGCGCCGTAGGAGGCGTAGGGGGCGGCGGCCGCCCAGGCGCGGTCGAAGTCGCGCAGGAAGGAGTGCACCGGCTCGCCCGGGACGTTGCGGTGGATGAGTGCCTTCGGCAGGCGTTCCGCCAGGTCGGAGGGGCGCTCCAGGGAGCCCAGCCGGGTGGCGAAGGTGACCGTGCGCGGTCCCTCCGGGCCGAGCGCGACCCACACGTGCCGGCGTCCGATCTCGTCGCAGGTTCCCTCGACCAGCAGCCCGCCGCGCGACCCGGCCGCCGGGTCGGCCGGTGCGAGCCGTGCGCACAGGCGCTGCCACACGGCCGCGACCTCGCCCTCCTCGTACTGGCGCAGCACGTTGGCGGCACGGACGAGCAGGGGCCGCTGCGGGATCGGGATCTCGAAGCCGCCGTGCCGGAAGGCGAGCCCCGGCCGCTCGTAGGGCAGGGCCGCCGCGACCCGGGCCGGTTCGATCTCGACGCCCACCACGCGCGTGCGGGGAGCGGCCGTGCGCAGGCGCTGCAGCAGCTCGACGGCCGTCCAGGGGGCCGCGCCGTACCCGAGGTCGACCGCCACCGGGTCGGCGGCGCGGCGCAGCTCGGCGCCGTGCGTGGCCGCGATCCAGCGGTCCATGCGGCGCAGCCGGTTGGGGTTGGTCGTCCCGCGCGTCACCGTGCCCAGGGGGCGGGTCGCTGCGCGGGATGTCATGCCTACGAGGTTAAGCGGCTTCCGGCGCCCGTCGGGGCCGAGGTGCCGCCGCCGGTGCGTGGGATGCCCGTAGTGCAGGGCGGTGAGGGCATCGGGTCGGGCCGGTCCTGCTCCGACGAGTCCCTCGGGCGAAGGCGTGGTGGGCAGGGCAAGGCCATCCTCGAACGGTTGAGCGATACGTGGTAATGATTCGGTAAAACTCCCGAATCGGGAAATGGAGCACCCCCCTCCGGTGTTGCACCCCGTCGGAGGGCACCGTGCGCCCTGCGAAGGCATGCCCGGAGCGAGGAGGAACGCCACGTGAGCCAGTACATCGGCAGGCTCGGCAGGCGCTCCGCGTCGTCGCCGGCGCGCCTGCGGCTGCACCGCAGGCCCCGCCGCGTCGCCATGCTCTCCGTGCACACCTCGCCGCTCCACCAGCCCGGCACCGGCGACGCGGGCGGCATGAACGTCTACATCGTGGAGCTGGCCCAGCGCCTCGCCGCGCACGGCGTGGAGGTCGAGATCTTCACGCGCGCGACCGCCGCCGCGCTCCCGCCGACCGTCGAACTGGCACCCGGCGTCCTCGTCCGGCACGTCGACGCCGGCCCCTACGAGGGCCTCAACAAGGAGGACCTCCCCGCCCAGCTGTGCGCCTTCACCCACGGTGTGATGCAGGCCTGGGCCCATCACCGCCCCGGCCACTACGACCTGGTCCACTCCCACTACTGGCTCTCCGGCCACGTCGGCTGGCTCGCCGCCCAGCGCTGGGGCGTCCCCCTGGTGCACGCCATGCACACCATGGCCAAGGTCAAGAACGCCAACCTGGCCGACGGCGACACCCCCGAACCGGCCGCCCGCGTCATCGGCGAGACCCAGATCGTCGCCGCCGCCGACCGCCTCATCGCCAACACCACCGAGGAGGCCGACGAGCTGGTGCGGCACTACACGGCCGAGCCCGACAAGGTCGCCGTCGTCCACCCCGGCGTGAACCTCAGCCGCTTCTCGCCCGCCGACGGCCGCGCCGCCGCCCGGGCCCGCCTCGGCCTGCCCCAGGACGCGCTGATCCCGCTCTTCGCCGGCCGCATCCAGCCCCTGAAGGCCCCGGACGTACTGCTGCGCGCCGTCGCCGTCCTCCTCGACCAACGCCCCGAACTGCGCTCGCGCATCCTCGTGCCCGTCGTCGGCGGCCCCTCCGGCAGCGGCCTCGCCAGGCCCGAGGGCCTGCAGAAGCTGGCCGCGCGTCTGGGCATCGCGGACGTCGTGCGGTTCCGCCCGCCGGTCGGCCAGGAACAACTGGCGGACTGGTTCCGCGCCGCCTCCGTGCTGGTCATGCCCTCCTACAGCGAGTCCTTCGGCCTGGTCGCCATAGAGGCGCAGGCGGCCGGTACCCCGGTGCTCGCGGCCTCGGTCGGCGGTCTGCCGGTCGCCGTGCGCGACGGGCACACCGGCTTCCTCGTCCGCGGCCACGACCCGGCCGACTACGCGCGCGTGCTGCGCGACTTCGCCGACGACCCGCAGCTCGCGCCCCGGCTGGGCGACCAGGCCGCCCGCCACGCCCAGTCCTTCGGCTGGGACACGGCGGCCGCCGCCACCGCGGACGTCTACACGGCCGCGATGCAGGCCCACCGGCGTCGCGTACGCTCGCTGCATGGGTGAAACCGATCAGGAACAGCGTGCGGCACAGGTCATCGAGGGAGTGCTCAAGGACGCCGACCTGGAGTGGGAGAGCCCCGAGCGCGGCACCTACGTCGCCCAGCTCCCGGGCACCCGCAAGCTGAAGACGACGATCTCCCTGATCGTCGGCCGCCACTCCCTGTCGCTGAACGCCTTCGTCATCCGCCACCCCGACGAGAACGAACAGGGCGTCCACCGCTGGCTCCTGGAACGCAACCTCAAGCTCTACGGGGTGAGTTACGCCGTCGACCAGCACGGTGACGTCTACGTCACCGGCCGCCTCTCCCTGTCCGCCGTCACCCCCGACGAGCTGGACCGTCTGCTCGGCCAGGTCCTGGAGGCCTCCGACGGCGCCTTCAACACCCTGCTGGAGCTGGGCTTCGCGTCGGCGATCCGCAAGGAGTACGAATGGCGGGTCTCCCGGGGGGAGTCGACCCGCAACCTGGACGCGTTCACCCACCTCACCCAGCGCCCCGAGCGCTGACGGGCCCGGTACGGCCCGGCAGCCGCACCCGGAGCGCGGCGACAGGCCCTAACCGGCCCGGTACCGCCCCGGCGGTACGCCCACCAGCCTGCGGAAGTGCCGGGTGAGGTGTGACTGGTCGTAGAAACCGGCCGCCACCGCCACCTCGCCCGGTGGATGCCCCTCCAGGAGCAGCCGCCGGGCGCGCCCCACGCGCAGGGACGTCAGGTACTGGTGCGGGGCGATGCCGTAGGCCGCGCTGAACGCCCGGACGAGATGGGCGGGATGGGCGCCGAGCAGCCCGGCGGCCTCGCGCAGGACGACGCCCTCGACGATCCGCTCGTCCAGCACCTCGCGCAGCCGCCGCGCGAGAACGGGATCGGCCGGCCGAGCGGCGGCGGGATCGCCCCGCAGGTGCCCGCGCAACCGCTCCCCGACGAACAACAGCCTGCTCTCGGCCTCCAGTTCCTCACCGGGCCGCCCCAGCGCGCCGTGCAACTGGCCCACCCGCCGGCGCAGCAGCGGATCGCGCAGATCGGGCCGGTCCACGGCCGCCCCGATGAACTCGTCCCCCAGGTACGTCCCGTCGAGGTACAGCACCCGCTTGCAAAAGCCCTCGGCGGTGACGGGGGAGCCGTTGTGCGGCACGTGCGGCGGCAGCAGCGTCACGGTGTCCTGCGGGGTGCCGTGCTCGTGCCGGTCGAGGTCGTACCGCACGGCCCCGGTGTCGACGATCAGCAGCGTCCAGGCGTCGTGGACGTGCATCGGATACGCGTACTCGGTGAACCGCGCGTGGAAGACCTCGACGACACCCTCGACGGCGGGCCGCCAGGCGGAGACGATCCGGGAGGACTCGGAGGCCATGCAAAGAACGTACAAGACCCCGGCGGCGGCCGGCGGGCACGCTCGGACCATGAACACCGAACCGATCCGCTTCGACACGAAGATCGCCGTACTGCTGCGCGCGGACCTGGAGCCCTGGCAGCGCCTCAACGTGACGTCGTTCCTGGTCAGCGGCCTCGGAACACAGGTCCCCGAGGTGATCGGCGAACCGTACGAGGACGCGGACGGCGTGCCCTACCTCCCCATGTTCCGCCAGCCGGTCATGGTCTTCGAGGCCACGAAGGAGACCCTGACCTCCGCCCACACCCGTGCCCTCTCCCGTGCCCTGCCCCGCGCGGTCTTCACCTCCGACCTCTTCGCCACGGGCAACGACCGCGACAACCGCGCCGCGGTACGAGCCGTGCCGACCGCGGACCTGGACCTCGTGGGGCTCGCCGTGTACGGCCCGAAGAACGCGGTGGACAAGGTGGTGAAGGGGGCGCGGATGCACCCCTGAACGGGGAGTCCGTGGGAGACCAAAGTCGCGGGCGCGTAGACCAACGGCTGACGACAGGGCGGGCGGCTGCTCAGGAGACTGGCCGTATGGAGGAAGCCAGGAACGTTCCCATGCGGAAGCGCCCGGAGCCACGGACGGCAGGGGCCACCGAACTCGCCGAACCGGCCTGGGCGGTCGTGCTCTTCTGCGTGGCCTGCGGTGCCGTGGCCGGCGCCCTGCTCCCGCTCCTCGCCCGCCTGCTGCTCGCCCTGCCGTGGGCCCCCCTCGAAGGCCCGGCCGAACTGCTGACCTCGGTCCCGGAACCCGCCCTCACCCTCGGTACGACCGGGGTGGGTGTGCTCGGCGGACTGCTGCTCGGCTTCACGGCGGTGCACGAGTCGCTGTCCGTCCGAGTCTGCGACACCCATGTGACCCTGGCCGTCCGGGGCGGCGTCCAGGAGTTCACCCGCGAGGAGGCCGCCGTGTTCTTCCGGGACGGCAAACAGCTCGTCCTGCTCGGCCCAGACACCCTCGAACGGGCGCGGGAGCGCAGCGGCCTGAACTGGCGCCGCCTCGCCGACACCCTCACCGCACACGGCTACACCTGGGTGGAGCAGGATCCGCACCACGCCGAGTTCCGCCGCTGGGTCCCCGGCGCCCCCGGGCTGCCCACGGGTGCGGACGCCCTGCTGCGGGCCCGTGCGCAGGCCCGCAAGGACGGGGACGGCGCCGAGGCCCGGGAGCTGCACGGGGAGCTGCTGCGGCTGGGGGTGGTCGTACGGGACGAGGACAGGCGGCAGTACGTCCGGGTCGTGCGGGGGGTGACCGGCGGATGACCTGAGGTGCCACGGCCCCGGCCCGGCCACGCGCCGGGGCGTCAAGGCGTACAGGCCTCGGCGATCGACACGCTGTTCTCGTACAGGTGGTGCCGGGTGATCCGCCCGCCCTCGACGGTGAGCCGCAGCGCGAAGGGTCCCGAGAAGGGCTTGCCGGTCGCCCGGACGGTTCCTGAGACGTGCCCCATGAGCACGGCGTCCGTCCCGTCGACGAGGAACGTGTGGACGGACGCGCGGGCGTCCTCGGGGACGGTGTGCCGGGCCAGCTCGTCGGCCTGCGCCGCGCACTCGGCGGCGGTGGACCGGGGCCGGATCCAGGGCACGACGGGGTTCTCGGCGAGCACCCAGTCGACGCTGTCGGCGAAGAGGGCCGCGAGCCCTTCGGTGTCACCGGCGAGCCGGAGCTCGAGGAACTTCCGCACGGTGGAGCGGGTGGCTTCGGCGGTGTCGGCGGGTGTCGTGTCGGCAGCCGTCATGGCACCCAGCCTGCCGGGGCGGGCCGGGGGACGTCGATTACCTCTCAGGTAGTCCGGCCTCCCCCCCGGGGCAGGGACGAAGGGCCGGGTGGGCCCGGGGGGTGACCTCCTCCTAGAATCGAACGTATGAACGATCCAGAGTCGCGGCTCGCGCTGCTCCGCTTCCTGGAGCGCGTGCAGGTGCGCGACCTGGCACGCACCCGCCGATGGATCGCGGACGAGGAACGCCGCCAGGCCGAACACCGGCGCGGCCTCCAGGCCCGGCCGCCCGCGCCGGACTGGCTGATCGAACGCGGCCTGTCCGGACGGGAGGCCGTGTACGTCCACGTCGGCGGTTGCTGGACCGCGGGCCGGCGCAGCAAGGGCGTCGACCGCGACCACGCCCGACGGGCCCTCGCCGAAGGGGTCAAGGCCTGCCCACAGTGCCGGCCGGACACGGAGCTCGGCTTCGTGGACGGGTAGGGCGGCGGTCGCCAGGGGAGAGGGTGTCGACAGCCCAGCGCTGGATCATGATTCCGGTATGCCTGCGAACAACTCCGCTGACCGGTCCGCTCACGGGTCCGCTGACCGGTCCGCTCACGGGTCCGCTGACCGGTCCGCTCACGGGTCCGCTGACCGGTCCGCTCACGGGTCCGCTGACCCGCCTGCTCACGGGTCCGCTGACCCGCCTGCTCATGAGTCCGCTCACGGGTCCGCTGACCGGCCTGCTCACGGGTCCGCTGACCCGCCTGCTCATGAGTCCGCTCACGGGTCCGCTCACCGGACCGCGGACGAGTCCCCCGGTGCACCGACCGTCACCCGGCTCTCCCGTTACACGAAGACGGAACAGGACGAGATCCTCGGCGCCGGCGACGACCCGTTCGGTGTGGCCGAAACCGGTCTGACCTGGCTGCCCAAGGAGGAACACTTCGGCGTCCGGCTCGATGGCCGGCTGGTGGCCCACGCCGGTCTGCTGCGGCTTCCGGTCGCGGTCGGGGAGGTGGAGACGGAGGTCATGGGCGTGGGCGGAGTGGCAGTGGCGCCCGGCGTACGGGGCAGGGGATTGGCCCGGCTCGTACTCGCGGCGGCCCTCGACCACGCTCGCACCCAGGGCCCCCGGCACGCGCTGCTGTTCTGCCGGCCACCCCTCGTGCCGCTGTACCGGCGTCTCGGATGGCAGCCGCTCGACACGGACGTACTCGTCGGACAACCCGGCTCTCGCGTGGTGACCATGCCGCTGCGCACGATGGTGACGCCCCTGCGCGACGACGCGCGCTGGCCCGCCGGGCCGGTGCGGCTGCGCTCACTGCCGATGTGACGGCAGTTCCGCCTCACCCCGCGCCGACCTCCGGCTGCGGCCGCACCCCCACCGACGGCTCGACCACCTTCTCCTCCCCGGGCATGCGCCGCATCAGCAGGGCGTACCCCGCCCCGGCCACCGTCCCCACCACCGCGCACAGCCCCCACAGCCACTCCGCCCCGAACCGGTCGATGACGAGCCCCGACAGCAGCGGGGCGACGAGGCCGGCCACCGACCAGGACATCGTGTACATGCCCTGGTAGCGCCCGCGTCCGTGCACCGGGGACAGCCGTACGACCAGGCTGGTCTGCGTCGGCGCGTTGACGATCTCGGCCAGCGTCCACACGCACACCGTGAGCGCGATGACCCCCAGGGACCCCGCGAAGGCGGTGAGGGCGAAGCCGTACCCGGCGAGGACGGACGAGACGACCAGCAGCCGGCGGGGATCGCGGTGTTCGATGAAGCGGGTGACCGGGATCTGGAGCACGACGATCAGCACACCGTTGACGGCGATGGCCATGCCGTACTCGGCCGGGGTGAAGCCGGCCTCGCCCATGGCCACCGGCAGCCCCACCGACCCCTGCTGGAAGATCAGCGCGATGAGGAAGGACAGCCCGACGACGCTCATGAACCGTCCGTCGCGCAGCACGGTGCGCAGGCTCACGGAGTCGTCGCGGGCGCCCGCCGGCACGACCCGCTCGGCCGGCTTGGACTCCGGCAGCCGCAGGAACACGAGGATCGCGCAGGCCATCGTCATCCCCGCCTCGATCAGGAATCCGGCGTGATAGCTGACCTCGGCGATGAAACCGGCGGCCATGGAGGAGACGGCGAAGCCGAGGTTGATGGCCCAGTAGTTGAGGGAGAAGGCGCGGATGCGGTCCTCGGGCCGGACGATGTCGGCCATCATGGCCTGCACGGCGGGCCGCGAGGCGTTGCTCGCCATGCCGACGAGGAAGGCGACGCCGGCGATCGCGACCGGATGGTGCACGAAGCCCAGCAACGCGACGAACACGGCGGTCGAGGACTGCGCGATCAGCAGGGTCGGCCGCCGGCCCACCCGGTCGGTCATCACCCCGCCGCCCAGCGAGGAGACCACCCCGCCGAGCCCGTGCAGGGCGGCGACCAGACCGGCGTACGAGGCGGAGTAGCCGCGGTCGAGGGTCAGGTACAGCGCCATGAACGTGGCCACGAAGGCGCCGAGCCGGTTGACGAGGGTGCTGGTCCACAGCCACCAGAACTCGCGGGGGAGACCGGAGACCGTCTCCCGGACGGCACGTCGGGCACGCAGGACGTACGGCATGGATCCCCCGGGGGCAGCATGGCGTGAGTGGCGGGTGTAAGTAGCGCTGAAGGCATGAGCACATTACGAGCCGTCGGTTGTCGGGGGCCACTCAATTAACAGATCCCGTCAAACGTCCGACTGTCGGGCAGCCACGCGAACGGGCGAAAGCGTGGATTACGCTCTGAGGCATGGCCGACGCACCGTACAAGCTGATCCTCCTCCGCCACGGCGAGAGCGAGTGGAACGCGAAGAACCTGTTCACCGGCTGGGTGGACGTGAACCTCAACGAGAAGGGCGAGAAGGAGGCAGTCCGCGGTGGCGAGCTCCTGAAGGACGCCGATCTTCTCCCCGACGTGGTCCACACGTCCCTCCAGAAGCGCGCGATCCGCACGGCCCAGCTGGCTCTGGAGGCCGCTGACCGCCACTGGATCCCCGTCCACCGCAGCTGGCGGCTCAACGAGCGCCACTACGGCGCCCTCCAGGGCAAGGACAAGGCCCAGACGCTCGCCGAGTTCGGCGAGGAGCAGTTCATGCTGTGGCGCCGGTCCTACGACACCCCGCCCCCGCCGCTGGACGTCGACGCCGAGTACTCCCAGTTCGCCGACCCGCGCTACGCGACCCTCCCGCCGGAGCTGCGGCCGCGCACGGAGTGCCTGAAGGACGTCGTCGTCCGCATGCTCCCGTACTGGTTCGACGCGATCGTCCCGGACCTCCTGACCGGCCGCACGGTCCTGGTCGCGGCCCACGGCAACTCGCTCCGCGCCCTGGTCAAGCACCTCGACGGCATCTCCGACGCGGACATCGCGGGCCTCAACATCCCCACGGGCATCCCGCTCTCCTACGAACTCGACGCCGACTTCAAGCCCCTGAACCCGGGCGGCACCTACCTCGACCCCGAGGCAGCGGCAGCGGCGATCGAGGCGGTCAAGAACCAGGGCAAGAAGAAGTAACCCGAGCTGAAGAAGCCCCCTACCCGCGGGTTCGCCGCTGGTAGGGGGCTTGTTGTTGTGCTTGGGCCGTGGCCGGTGAGGAGCAGCCGAGTGGTCACCGGCCCGAGGGGGGCGGAGCCGCTCACGGCGTGGCCATGGCGGTCGTCATCCCGGCCATTCGGGGGAGATGCGCGCGGCCTCGGGGCGTATCGCACCCTGCGGGGGCATCCCTTGCTGGGACGAAAGGGAGACATGATGCCGCTCTATCTGTCGAGGTTCAGCTACACGCCGGAGACTTGGGCGAGACTGATCGGCCACCCCGAGGACCGTGCGCAGGCCGCTCAGTCGTACATCGAGTCCGTCGGCGGCAAGCTGCACGGCTTCTGGTACGCGTTCGGCACCCGCGACGGCTACAACCTGTGGGAGGCCCCCGACAACGTCTCCATGGCCGCGGTCGCCCTGGCGATCAGCGGAGGCGGCGCGCTCAGCTCGTTCGAGACGACCGTTCTCCTGAGCATCGACGAAACCATGGATGCCCTGCGCAAAGCCGGGCAAGTCCAGTACCGGGCCCCCGGCGCGTAGCGGTCCCGGTGGCGCCGTGACCCCACCCCCCTGCCTCCCCGGCCCGGTGTGATCACGGCGTCGGAGCCCTCACGAGTAGAAGCCGGTCCAGTACTCGTCATGACCGCATGTGAAGTCGCCTGGACGCTCCGCCCTGAGTACCTCGTACCTGGCGGCGAAGGCCTCCAGAGCCTCATGGAGAGAACAGTCCAGATGCTCACGGAGGGCTTTGATGCCCCGGATGATCTGGTTGCTGAGGATCTGCTCATCGGCAATGTCGACTGCGGCGCCATCGGTCATGGCTCCGATCGAATCCGACAGGTGACGCTCCGGGCAACAGGGTTTGCTGTGCCGGGCGGCTGATGCCTGATCAGGGCGACCACGGTTCAAGGGCGTTCGCCGAACTGCAGGAGGCCGCCGACGGAGAAGCACGCGGCGCCCAGGAGGGTGCCCCAGTTGGCGATGTCCGCGCTGGCCGGGTCGGCCGTGGCGGGGCGGGTGTAGGCGGCGAGTGCGGAGACCATGAAGAGGACGGAGCCGAACTGGTTCACGGCGACGATCGACCAGCCGAGACTGCGCCAGCGCGCACACGGACGCCGGCCGTGGCAGATCTCGACGAAGGCGAGGTGGCCGGAGATCAGGAACAACAGGCAGCCGATCACGTCCGGCACCCAGATCAGCCGGTTGATCTGCTGGACGCTCAGCCCTTGGAGGAAGGAGTCCAGCAGGTTGACGCCGAACACCAGTGTGCCGGCGAACAGGACGAACGTGCTCAGCCAGTCCACCCGCGTCGGCTCGTAGCTCCACCAGCGCCAGCCGCTCGTGACCAGGCGGCCGGCGCCCCCGGGGACGTGCCGGGGCGCGTTGACGACCTGGAGCAGCGAGACGTAGCCGCCGGTGTTGAAGAACAGGCCGCCGGTGAAGTAGATCGAGGCGCAGGTGGTGGCGTCGCCCGAGCCGAACTGGGCGACACCGCCGCCGAACGCGAAGAGCGCGCCGCCGATGACGAAGGCGGTCGCGGCGATGGCGTTGAGCCTGCGCAGCCGGGCGAGCGCGAGATCGTCGGCCGTGGTGTGCCGCCCGGCCGGTGCCCCGGCCGGGCGGACCGCGATGATGCCGCGCCGCCTGGCGAGCCGTGACTCCCACACGGCGGTTCCGCCGCCGGGGGTGTGCCAGGTGAGCCGGGTGGTGAACGGTCCCGCGCCCTCGGCGCGCTGCTCGGTGGACGTCACGCGGGCGGGAAGGCGGCGGTGCGAGTCCGGTCAGTGTTCCGTCCGGAGTCGCTGCGTGCGTCGCTCATGGCATGTCCCGGGGTCACTGGGCGCTTGGGGCACGCGCTTCGGGCGCCCCTCGAACAGGCATCGACTCTGCCAGAGCGGATCGCGCATCGCGGTCATTTGGTGAGCGTTTCGTCCCCATCCGCGCCCCGTGCCATGCCGGAGCGGCCACGGCGGCGAACTCCTCGGAGGGAGAACGGCGAACTCCTCGGAGAGAGAACGCAGTACGAGAACGTCCCCGATATCCGGTGGCGGGCCGCCCCGCCCCCGGACACCATGCCCGCATGGTCTCGAGCGAACACACCGGCGCAGCAGTGACGTCAGCGGATACAAACACGACCCGGTGGACACGGGCGACCGTCCACCCCGACATGTGGGTCGACCCCGACGACGACCCCCGCGAGACGGGCGCCAGGCCCGTCGACGAACGCGGCATCCTCCTCGACCACCTGCGCGGCTACCGCCTCACCCTGGAGATGAAGTGCGCCGGCCTGGACGCCGGGCAGATGGCCCGGCGGTCCGTTCCGCCGTCCACGATGTCCCTGCTCGGACTGGTGCGGCACGTGACCGAGGAGGAGCGGCACGTCCGCCGGGTGATGACGGGCGAGGACACGCCGAAGCTGTACCGCACCGCCGAGGACCGGGACGGTGACTTCAACGGGGCGATCGCCGACCCGGCGGTCGTGGACGCCGCCTGGCGCCAATGGCGTACCGAGGTCGAACGCACCGACCGCTACCTGGCCGGCGTCACCGACCTCACCACCGGCAACGCCGGCCACTCCGACTTCGGCCCCGAGCCCGGCGGCCGGCTCCAGCTCCGCGACGTCCTGCTCGCGCTGATCGGGGAGTACGCCCGGCACTGCGGCCACGCCGACCTCCTGCGCGAACGGATCGACGGCCGCGTCGGGCAGTGAGCACCTCCGGCCGGGCCCTGCGAAGCGCCGCCCGCGAAACCGCCGGAGAAAACTTCCGCGGGGATGTCGAGAAGCCGTCCTCCACGAACGCGACGGCGACCCGGAGACGGCGGCCCGCCTGTACGCCGAGGCGGCCCTCAAGGCCCCCGACCTCGCCGAACGCGACTACCTGACCCGCCAGGCGGCCCGCCTCAACGCCGGCCGGCGCCGCTGACGGGCCGCGTGCGACGGGTCACCGGCCTGATCCCCGGGACCCGTTCAGCCAGTTCAACCGGTCACCGCACCGTCAACGGCACGGGGTGCACCTCGTCCGCCTTGTGCCCGGCGCGCTCGTGAATGCGCTGGACCGCTTCGGCCGAGGGGGCCTCGGAGAGGCAGTAGACGTGGCCGGACTCCGGGTCCGCCCAGGCCATCTCGAAGTGGACCTGCTCGTCCTTCTCTATGGCGAGGTCCGCGTTGTGGGCTTCACGCAACTGCTCTTCCGTGATGCCCTTCATGCCGCGATGGACGTCCATGAACTTGGGCATGCCTCGCGCCTCCTTCCCGGCACGGTGCTCGCCCGCGCCGCCTTGCCTACCTCTCATGCTCCGCCCGTACGGCCACCCGGGCGACCCCACGCCGAGGGGCCCCGGCGGTACGGCCGGGGCCCCTCGGGTGGTACGGACAACGAAGCGTCGGCGTCAGCCGCACTGACAGGGGCTGCCCGACTGGCACCCGCAGCCACAGCCCGAGCCGCAGCCGCACGCGGCGATCAGCGGCAGGCTCCTGATCTCGGCGGGCTGCTCGGTCTCACGCTGCCGGGCGGGGTCGGGCGTGGTGCTGGGGGATTCGGCCATGGGTCCCTCCTCGAGGCTGGTGCCTGTGCCCATTGGATGCCCGTCCGGCTGGGCGCATCAACGGCGCACTGAGGCGCCCACGCGCCCCGACCGCCGCCGACTGCCCCCTGGGCACGCCCCCGAGCGTCCCCCGGCTCCCGCCCGCACCGCCCCGGCTCCCGTCCCCGACCGGGTCCGTCAGGCGCTCTCCGCCTGCGAAACGGCCTGGATCTCCGGCTGCACGTCCGCCTGGAGCTCGTCCGCGTGCTCGCCCGTCACCAGGTACACCACGCGCTTGGCGACCGACACCGCGTGGTCGGCGAACCGCTCGTAGTAGCGGCCGAGCAGCGTGACGTCCACGGCCGTCTCGATGCCGTGCTTCCAGCGGTCGTCCATCAGGTGCTGGAAGAGGGTGCGGTGCAGCAGGTCCATCTCGTCGTCGTCCTGCTCCAGCTGGAGCGCCAGGTCGACGTCCTTGGTGATGATCACCTCGGCGGCCTTCGCCATCAGGCGCTGCGCGAGCTGGCCCATCTCCAGGATCGTGGCGTGCAGGTCGCTCGGGACGGCGCGGTCGGGGTAGCGCAGGCGCGCGAGCTTCGCCACGTGCTGGGCGAGGTCGCCCGAGCGCTCCAGGTCGGCCGACATGCGCAGCGAGGTGACGACGATGCGCAGGTCCGTCGCCACCGGCTGCTGGCGCGCCAGCAGGGCTATGGCCCGGGCCTCCAGTTCGTGCTGGAGTTCGTCGACCCTCTGGTCGGCCTCGATGACGTTCTCGGCCAGCTTCAGGTCGGAGTCGAGCATGGCGGTCGTGGCGCGCCCGATCGCCGACCCGACCAGCCGGGCCATCTCCACCAGACCGTCGCCGATCGAGTCCAGTTCCTCGTGGTACGCGTCCCGCATCAGGCTTCCCTCTCGTGCGTCTCAGTCGGGGGTCCAAGGGCCGGGGCCCACCGGACAACCGGCGGTACGACCGTCGTATGACCGGCGGTCCGAACCCCACGCTCCCACGTTCCGCCCCGTACGCGTCTGTTTCCGTCATCCCAAATGAACCAATACTGGCTCCAAGGTGAACTCTGGGCGACGAGTGTTCGAGCTCGCAGCCCGACGGCTGTGGAGGGTGCCCGAGCCATGCCTAACCTGGGTGCATGGACGTGAACGCGGCGGTCGCCGCAGCGGCAGCGATCGCCGGGGTTCTCACCGGTGTCATCGCCATGCTCGCGTTCCGCTGGAGTGAGCGCGAGCAGAAGCGCCCCACCCGTAGCTCCCTGCACACCGACGCCGTGCTCCCGCCCGGCGTGGACACGGTCCTGTCGGTCCTCAGGTCGTCCGCCGTCGTCCTCGACGAGGCCGACGCCGTGGTCAAGGCCAGCTCGGCGGCGTACGCGCTCGGCCTGGTCCGCGGTGGCAAGCTCGCCGTCGAGCCGATGATGCAGATGGCCCGGGACACCCGGCGGGACGGCGAGATACGCCAGGTCGAACTGGACCTGCCCCGGCGCGGCACCGGACGCGGAGAGGCCCTGGCCGTCTCCGCGCGGGTCGCGCCGCTCGGCTCCCGGCTGGTGCTGCTGCTGGTGGAGGACCTGACCGAGGCCCGCCGCATCGAGGCGGTCCGGCGCGACTTCGTCGCCAACGTGAGCCATGAGCTGAAGACGCCGGTCGGTGCCCTCTCGCTGCTCTCCGAGGCCGTGATGGACGCCTCCGACGACCCCGAGGCCGTGCAGCGGTTCGCCGGGCGCATGCAGATCGAGGCCACCCGGCTCACCAGCCTGGTGCAGGAGCTCATCGACCTCTCGCGCGTGCAGAACGACGACCCGCTGGAGGACGCCGAGCCGGTCCGCGTGGACGAGCTCGTCGCCGAGGCCATCGACCGCTGCCGGCACCAGGCCGGCGCCAAGCAGATCACCATGGCCGCGGGGGGAGCCGCCGACCTGCGCGTGTGGGGAAACCGCGGCCAGCTCGCCGCCGCTCTCGGCAACCTCGTCGAGAACGCGGTCAACTATTCGCCCGCCCGCACCCGCGTCGGCATAGCGGCCCGCAGTGTGAACGCCCCCGGCGGGGACCACATCGAGATCGCCGTCACCGACCAGGGCATCGGCATCTCCGACAAGGACAAGGAGCGCATCTTCGAGCGCTTCTACCGCGTCGACCCGGCCCGCTCCCGCGCCACCGGCGGTACGGGACTGGGACTGGCCATCGTCAAGCACGTGGCCGCCTCGCACGGCGGGGAGGTCACGGTGTGGAGCGCCGAAGGCCAGGGCTCCACCTTCACCCTGCGCCTGCCGGAGGCCGGTGCGGCCCGCGGCGCACATCAGCAGCCCGCCCGAGAGACGCGCGCAGGAGGCGCGGGCCTCGACGAGGAGGCCGGGCGGTCGACCCCCACATCCCCCGAATCAACCGCGTACGCAACGCTTCCCGCCCCGGAGGTCCTTCCGTGACCCGAGTGCTCGTCGTCGAGGACGAGGAGTCCTTCTCCGACGCCCTGTCGTACATGCTCCGCAAGGAGGGCTTCGAGGTCGCCGTCGCGACCACCGGGCCCGACGGACTCGACGAGTTCGAGCGCAACGGCGCCGACCTCGTCCTCCTCGACCTGATGCTGCCCGGCCTGCCGGGCACCGAGGTGTGCCGCCAGCTGCGCGGCCGTTCCAACGTCCCCGTCATCATGGTGACCGCCAAGGACAGTGAGATCGACAAGGTCGTCGGGCTGGAGATAGGAGCCGACGACTACGTCACCAAGCCGTTCTCCTCGCGCGAGCTGGTCGCGCGGATCCGTGCCGTGCTGCGGCGCCGCGGCGAGCCCGAGGAGGTCACCCCGGCGGCCCTGGAGGCCGGCCCGGTCCGCATGGACGTCGACCGGCACGTGGTCACCGTCGGCGGCACCAAGATCGACCTGCCGCTGAAGGAGTTCGACCTGCTGGAGATGCTGCTGCGCAACGCCGGCCGCGTCCTGACCCGCATGCAGCTCATCGACCGCGTCTGGGGCGCCGACTACGTCGGTGACACCAAGACCCTCGACGTCCACGTCAAGCGGCTGCGCGCCAAGATCGAGCCGGACCCGGGGGCCCCGCGCTACCTGGTGACGGTCCGCGGCCTCGGCTACAAGTTCGAGCCGTAGGCCGGCGGACGGCGACGGCAGCACGAAGGGCGGGCCCCCTCCTCGGAGGGGGCCCGCCCTTGCCGCGTCTGCTCAGTGACCGGCGCTCGCGCTCGCCGAGGCCGCGTCGCTCGGCGTGCCGGACGCGTCGTGGCCGCCCGGCGTCTCACCGGCCGCGGGGCTCTCCGGCGCGCCCGGCTCGCCCTCGGCGGGAGAGCCGGACGGCGAACCCGACGGGGACGACGAGGCGCCCGGCGCGGCCGGGACCTCGGTGGGGCCCCACTCCTTGAAGTAGTGCTCGGCGGGGACGACGAACGCGGACAGGCTCACGGCACCGGTCTTGCTGAAGGTGAAGGTGACCTTCTGGGCGTTGCCGTCCTGCACGGCCTCGCGGCTGCTCGGCAGCATCGCGGTGGCGTTGTCCTTGCCGCCCAGGATCAGCGAGCCGCCGGGCGGGATGCTGAGGCTGCCGCCCTTGGCGGGCTTGAGCTCGGCGGTCTTGCCGGTGCCGGGCAGGGTGATGGACTCCAGCGTCTCGGCGCTGCGGCCCGAGTTGAAGAGGGTGGCGGAGATCGCGGCCGGGCCGGTCGACTCGAGGTCGGGCTGTGTGATCACGATCGCGTTCTGGACCTTGATGTCGCCGACGCTCGTCGCCGCGTTGTCCGGCTTGATCTCCAGGGTCTGGGCGTCGTTGCCGGCGCCGCATGCGGCGAGCGAGGCGATCGAGAACGCGGTGACGGCGGCGGCGAGGGCACCGCGTCGAAGGCTGCTGCTCACGGCGGCGGCAACTCCTTGACTCGAGCGGAGCGGCCGATAAAGCCGCCCTAAGTGTCTGTCAGCGGGCCTTAGGTTACCGAGCCGTCCTCGTCCGGCCGCACCCGACCCCCCGGCACCGCTGATCCCACCTGAGTCTCATGTGACTCCCGGGTCACATTGGCATGGTCGCCGTCCGGCATTCACATAAGAGACCCGCGCGGCACCGCAAATGTTCCGTGAAGGAATGCGCGGGCCGCCTGGGAATTGATCACCGGCGGCTCGCCGGGGTACCCCGTGATCAATTCCGGATTCGACGTGAACCCGCCCGGGCCGCCGAACGGAGTAGCGGAAGTCGATCATACGGAACCGGACATATGGGGATGTTCGGCCTTCTGGAGGATGCTCCGGATGTGTGTAACGTACGCGTTTCGCTCGCCCCGAAGAGCCGCTCCCACCTGCGAATACCTTCTTCCGATCCCTGTCCGAAGCACGTTCCTGTCGGAGTTGTCAAGCCCCGAGATATGCCCTGACCTGCGAAAACGCCATTCAGTACCCGCAGTTTCCGTGTTACCCTGGATAGCCACGGAAGGGGTACCTGTCACATGACGTTCAAGGTTGGCGACACCGTGGTCTATCCCCATCACGGGGCCGCGCTGATCGAGGCCATCGAAACTCGCCAGATCAAAGGCGTGGACAAGACCTACTTGGTGCTGAAGGTCGCCCAGGGCGACCTGACGGTACGTGTGCCAGCGGACAATGCGGAGTTCGTCGGCGTGCGTGATGTGGTCGGTCAGGACGGGCTGGACCGGGTCTTCGAGGTGCTGCGCGCACCGTACGCCGAGGAGCCCACGAACTGGTCCCGTCGGTACAAGGCAAACCTGGAGAAGCTCGCCTCGGGCGATGTCATCAAGGTCGCGGAAGTGGTGCGTGACCTGTGGCGTCGTGAGCGCGAGCGCGGACTCTCCGCCGGTGAGAAGCGCATGCTCGCCAAGGCCCGCCAGATTCTGGTGAGCGAGCTCGCCCTCGCGGAGAACACCAACGAGGACAAGGCCGAGGCCCTGCTCGACGAGGTGCTCGCCTCCTGAGGCGAAACCCGTCGCACAGCGCTCTGCGCTTTTCGAGGCCGCTGATCAAGGCTGCTGGTCGAGGCTGATCAGCCGAGGCTGGTCGAGCGCGCGCCTGCACATTGAAATGCCGCGGTGCCCGATGACGAATTACTTGTCGCCGGGCGCTGCGGCATGTTCGTACTCCGAAGCCGATGCGCCGTCACTCCGAGATGTGTTATCACTCACGCCCCGGTGTTCGGGGTGCCGGGCCCGGGCAGCCGGCTCGACCGGCGTCACGGAAGGGTCCGGTCGAGCGCGTCGCGCCCGGCACTCCTCCAGGCCATACCCACGCCGGGCCAGCACACAAACCTGACAGGAACCGATGTCTGACGATTCGCGTCCCTCGCCGCCCGCCGGCCACTCCGCGGCCCGCACGGCGGCCGTGATCCCCGCCGCCGGCCGCGGTGTCCGGCTGGGCCCGGGCGCCCCCAAGGCGCTCCGCGCGCTCGGCGGTACCCCCATGCTGATCCACGCCGTCCGCGCGATGGCCGCCTCCCGCGCCGTCGGCACGGTCGTCGTCGTGGCCCCGCCCGACGGTGCCGCCGAGGTCCGATCGCTGCTCGACGCGCACGCCCTGCCCGAACGGACGGACTTCCTCGTCGTCCCGGGCGGGCGGACCCGCCAGGAGTCCGTGAAGCTCGGCCTCGACGCGCTGCCGCCGGGCCACGACATCGTGCTGGTCCACGACGCGGCCCGGCCGCTGGTACCGGTGGACACCGTCGACGCCGTGATCGAGGCCGTACGGGACGGCGCCCCGGCCGTGGTGCCGGCGCTGCCGCTCGCCGACACCGTCAAGCAGGTCGAGCCCGCCGGCACCCCCGGCGAGCCGGAGCCGGTCGTCGCCACGCCGGAGCGCGCCCTGCTGCGGGCGGTGCAGACCCCGCAGGGCTTCGACCGGACCACCCTGGTCAGGGCGCACGAGACGGTGACCGGCGAGGTCACCGACGACGCCGGCATGGTCGAGCAGCTCGGCCTCACGGTCGTGGCCGTCCCCGGCCACGAGGAGGCCTTCAAGGTCACCCGTCCCCTGGACCTGGTCCTCGCCGAGGCGGTCCTGGCCCGCAGGAGGCTCAACGATGGCTTCTGACCTGCCCGTGCTGCCCCAGGTCGGCATCGGCACCGACATCCACGCCTTCGAGGAGGGCCGCGAGCTGTGGTGCGCCGGCCTGAAGTGGGAGGACGCGGGCCCGGGCCTGGCCGGACACTCCGACGCGGACGTCGTCGCCCACGCCGCCTGCAACGCCCTGTTCTCCGCCGCCGGCCTCGGCGACCTCGGGCAGCACTTCGGCACCGGCCGCCCCGAGTGGTCGGGCGCCTCCGGGGTCACGCTGCTGACGGAGGCCGCGCGCATCGTGCGCGAGGCCGGATTCCGCATCGGCAACATCGCCGTACAGGTGGTGGGCCCCCGTCCGAAGATCGGCAAGCGCCGGGACGAGGCGCAGAAGCTGCTGTCGGAGGCGGCCGGAGCCCCCGTTTCGGTGTCGGGCGCAACGACGGACGGGCTCGGCTTCCCGGGCCGGGAGGAAGGGCTGATGGCGGTGGCCACGGCCCTGGTGGTGCGCGCCGGCTGAGGACGGGCGCCGGGCGTTCCCGTTGCCTGTGTCACGAATGTGTGCGTCCCGTGGTGAAGGTCCTGAGGCACACCCCGGGGCCCACTACCCTGGAGTGGTGACTATTCGCCTGTACGACACCAGCGCCCGGCAGATCCGTGACTTCTCCCCGCTCCTGCCGGGTTGTGTCTCGATCTACCTGTGCGGTGCCACCGTGCAGGCGGCCCCGCACATCGGGCACATCCGCTCCGGGCTGAACTTCGACATCATGCGCCGCTGGTTCGAGTACCGCGGCTACGACGTCACGTTCGTGCGGAACGTGACGGACATCGACGACAAGATCATCGCGAAGTCGGCCGACCAGAACCGCCCCTGGTGGGCCATCGGCTACGAGAACGAGCGGGCCTTCAACGACGGCTACACCGTGCTCGGTTGCCTGCCGCCCACCTACGAGCCGCGGGCCACCGGCCACATCACCGAGATGGTCGAGATGATGCGCGGCCTCATCGAGCGCGGGCACGCCTACGAGGCCGACGGCAGCGTCTACTTCGACGTCCGCTCCTGGCCCTCCTACCTGGAGCTGTCCCGGCAGGACCTCGACGAGATGCGGCAGCCCGCCGAGGAGGGCATCACCGGCAAGCGCGACCCGCGCGACTTCGCCATGTGGAAGGCCACCAAGCCCGGCGAGCCCGACTGGGAGACGCCGTGGGGACGCGGCCGGCCCGGCTGGCACCTGGAGTGCTCGGCCATGGCGCACAAGTACCTGGGGTCCGCCTTCGACATCCACGGCGGCGGCCTGGACCTGATCTTCCCGCACCACGAGAACGAGATCGCCCAGGCCAAGGCCTACGGCGACGAGTTCGCCCGGTACTGGGTGCACAACGCCTGGGTCACCATGAGCGGCGAGAAGATGTCCAAGTCGCTCGGCAACTCGGTCCTGGTCAGCGAGATGGTCAAGCGCTGGCGGCCCATCGTGCTGCGCTACTACCTCGGCACCCCGCACTACCGCTCGATGATCGAGTACAGCGAGGAGGCGCTGCGCGAGGCCGAGTCGGCGTTCGCGCGGATCGAGGGCTTCGTGCAGCGCGTGGTGGAGAAGGCCGGCGTCGTCGAGCCCGCCGCCGAGGTGCCGCTGGCCTTCGCCGAGGCGATGGACGACGACCTGGGCGTGCCGCAGGCCCTCGCCGTCGTGCACACCACGGTCCGGCAGGGCAACAGCGCGCTGGCCGCCGACGACAAGGAAGCGGCCGTGGCCCGGCTCGCCGAGGTCCGCGCGATGCTCGGCGTGCTCGGCCTCGACCCGCTGGACCCGCAGTGGGCGGGGGAGGGTGACCGTGGCGAGGACCTGCACGGCGTGGTGGACACGCTCGTGCGCATGGTCCTCGACCAGCGCGAGGCCGCCCGGGCCCGCAAGGACTGGCCCACCGCCGACGCCATCCGCGACCAGCTCGGCCAGTCCGGCCTGGTCATCGAGGACAGCCCGCAGGGCCCGCGCTGGAGTCTCGGCCCGCGTTAGGGTCTGTGGTGACCGTGGCGCCTGCGGTACGACGCCCGGCAGCACTCTGACCGGACGCCGCACGGCCGCCCTTCGGGCGACGACGCCACGTGCGCAACGGACCCGTCCCAGCCGCGGCCGGAAGATCGATTGTGCCGCCCGGGCCCCTGGGCGGCACACTTCATAGACGTACGCACTTCACCGCCTCACGGCGACAGCAGAGACAGGTAGGTCATGGCAGCCAACAACCGCCGCATGTCCGGCAAGAAGGGCGCGCAGGTCGGCAGCGGCGGCCAGCGACGCAAGGGCCTCGAGGGCAAGGGCCCCACCCCGCCCGCCGAGATGCGCAAGGGACACAAGAAGAACCGCATCGCCAACGTCAAGGCGAAGCAGGCCGTGCGCCGGCCCGTGGCCCGCGGCCGCGGCGGCAAGGGCACCTCCGAGCTGGTCGTCGGACGCAACCCGGTCCTGGAGGCGCTGCGCGAGGGCGTCCCCGCCTCCACGCTCTACGTCCAGCAGTTCATCGACAACGACGAGCGGGTGCGCGAGGCCCTCCAGGTCGCCGCCGAGCGCGGCGGCATCAACCTCATGGAGGCCCCGCGTCCCGAGCTGGACCGGATGACCAACGGCCTCAACCACCAGGGCCTGGTGCTCCAGGTCCCGCCGTACGAGTACGCGCACCCCGAGGACCTGGCGGCCGCCGCCTACGACGACGGCGAGGACCCGCTGATCGTCGCCCTGGACGGCGTCACCGACCCGCGCAACCTCGGCGCGGTCGTCCGCTCCGTCTCCGCCTTCGGCGGTCACGGCGTCGTGGTCCCCGAGCGCCGCGCGGCCGGCATGACGGCCGGCGCCTGGAAGACGTCCGCCGGTACGGCGGCCCGCACCCCGGTCGCCCGCGCCACCAACCTGACCCGGGCCCTGGAGGCGTACAAGAAGGCCGGCATCACCGTCGTCGGCCTGGCCGCCGACGGCGAGGCCGATCTCGGTGAGCTCGCCGCCCTGGACGGCCCGCTCGTCATCGTCGTCGGCAGCGAGGGCAAGGGCCTGTCCCGGCTGGTCGGGGAGACCTGTGACGTCCGGGTGCGGATCCCGATGCCGGGCGGCGCGGAGTCGCTCAACGCCGGTGTGGCGGCGGGGATCGTGCTGTACGAGGCGGCCCGCCGACGCCGCTGAACAAGCGTCCGGAACTTCACCTGTACGGGGTGATTCCGGTGTCATCGGGGCGACGAGGACAAGCTTGACGGGGTCCGGACAGATCCGGCGGGTCAAAGCAGTGTCCTAACGCGACGTCACTCGGTTAGATGAGTGTGGACACCAGAACACCCCGCACACCCACGGGGGACCGCTCGTCGGGACTCGACGACGCTCCCGCGCTGAGCATGGTGAAGGTGCCGAGCGACCCGGCGCAGGTCATCGTCAACCACGCGAGTTTCCGCGTGCAGTTGGGCGCATCGACGCGTCGCGTCCAGTCCCCCCGGGTCGCACGGCATCTGACCGCCACCGAGGACACCGCCCGCATCCCCCAGATGGGGGGAGGGACGGACGGGGCCACCGCCCGCCGCCGACCCGTCGTCTGGAGCGGCAGATCCGCCCCCGACGACACCGGAGCACACCGGCTCCTTCAGGCCGTGCGGCACGAGAGCGTCCGACACGCCGACGAGCCCGCCGCCGACGCCGGTGCCACCCAGGTCATCTCCCGCATGGGCCCGGGCTACGACACCCCCGGATACCAGGGCGTGGGCTACGGCGGCGACGGCTACGAGGGCGACGGCTATGAGGGCGACCTCGCCCAGACCGTCGAGACGCCCGTCGTCGGCCCGCAGCGCACCCACGAGCCCGCCGACGGCACCCGGCTGCTGCCGCCCATGCGCACCGTCGGCAGCGCCTACGACGAACAGGCCTACGGCGAACCGGACTACGAGGACTACGAGGACGACGAGTTCGAGGAGTCCGCGACCGAGACGGACGACACCGGACGCCGGGCCAAGCGGCACAGTGACGACCCGGCCCGGCACGCCTACTACCCCGGGCGCCGGATGAACCTCGGTGTCGTCCTGCTCCCGCTGCGCGTCTTCCTCGGCTTCATCTCCATCTACGCCGGCATGGGCAAGCTGTGCGACCCCGTCTACTTCGAAGGCGGCAAGCGCGGCTCCATGGTCAAGTGGCTCAACACCCTGCACCCGTGGGAAGTGGCCGAGCCCCTGCGCCAGTTCGCCCTGGAGCACCCGGTCGGCGCCGGCCTGGTCATCGCCTTCGCGCAGGTCATCGTCGGCGTCCTGACGGTGCTGGGCTGCTGGCAGCGCGTCGCCGCCTGCCTGGGTGCCCTGCTGTCGGCCGCGCTGCTGGTGACGGTCAGCTGGAAGAGCGTCCCGGCCTACGAGACCCCCGACATCATCTACCTCGCCGCCTGGTCGCCGCTGATCATCGCCGGCGCCCCCGTCTACTCGGTCGACGGCCGCCTCGCCGGCGGCGCCTGGCGCCGTCTCGGGCCTCGCACCGACATCTGGGACCTGCGCCGCTACGTGCTGCGGCGCGGCGCCCTCGTCACCGCGATCGTCACCGGCATCACCCTGCTCGTCGGCTCGCTGCTCGGCGGTGCCGTGCGGGACGCCGACCGGGTCGTCGTCCCGGGCCCCGGCGAGGCCCCGCGCAACGAGCTGCCCGGCTCCCCGCTCCCGGGCGAGCCCGGCAAGCGCCAGGAGAAGCGGACCCCGTCGGCCTCCTCGCCGCCCACCCAGGGCGCCACGGCCGGCTCGGCGAGCCCCAGCGCGGGCACCACGACCCGGCCCGGTGCCACCCGTGACACCGGCACCGTCACCGGCGGATCCCCCAGCCAGACCCAGGGGACCGCGGGCCAGGCGCCGCCCCAGCAGACCTCCCCGGCCGGCCAGGCCCCCAGCACCACGACCGGCCCCACCTCAGGCGGCGGCACGGCGACGGGCGGCACGGGTTCGACCGGCGGCACGGGCGGTGGAGAGTCCTCCTCCACGGGCCGCCCGGGCCTGGTGGGCGGGCTGCTGGGCTAGTAGCTCACCAGCACGTCAGAAGGCCCCGCAGCACGCAGCTGCGGGGCCTTCTCACGCGTGCGGGCAGGGCCCCAAGGGTCGCGAGGACAAAGGGCTTCACGGAGCGACGGGCGCTGAGGCAAACCGCTCAAGGGGCACGGGGAACTGCGCGACAAGCCACGACGAGCGGTCAGCCGCCGACGGCAAGCAACCGGCCGAGCTCTCGGCGTCAGCACCCCGACGACACCAACTCCTCGACGGGAGTCAGGCCCTCACCGATCGGTGCGACCGGCGGAGCTCTCAGCGCCCCAGCGCCGCCAGCTCCTTCGCCGCCTCGGTCAGATCCTTCGCCGTGTCGATGGCCCGCCAGTACGCCCCCTGCGGGATCGTGAACCCGGCCAGCCGCCGCTCACGGGCCAGATGCGGGAACGTCGTCCGCTCATGGTCTCCCCGGTGCGGCAGCAGCCCGGCGAACTCGGGGGAGAAGACGTACACACCGGCGTTGATCTCGAAGGTCGACGGCGGTGCCTCGATGAAGTCGGTGATGCGCCCGAAGCCGTCGGTCTGCACCGCACCCCACGGCAGCCGGGGCCGCGCCAGCGCCAGCGTCGCGACGGCGTCCCGCTCGGCGTGGAAATCGGCCATGTCCCGCAGCGAGAACCGCGTCCAGATGTCGCCGTTCGTCGCGTACCAAGGCTGGTCGGGGTGCGGGAGGTGCGCCGCGGCGTACTTGAGGCCGCCGCCGCGCCCGAGCGGCTCCGGCTCGACGACCGTGGTGACGGAGACGGGCAGCTCGGCCGTCTCGAGCCACTTCTGCAGCACCTCGGCGAGATGTCCGCAGGACACCACGACGTCCGTCACACCCTCGTCGGCGAGCCAGGACAGCTGATGGCCGATGATCGGCGTCCCCGTCCCGGGGATCTCGACCATCGGCTTGGGCCGGTCGTCGGTGTACGGACGCAGCCGGGAGCCCTGGCCACCGGCCAGAACGACGGCTTGAACGGGGCGGGACGCGGCGCTCGGATCGCTCATGAGAACGAACTGTACGTGGCGTCCCGCCGGGGGCAGCAGCTGACGATCTTTACCGTGTCAGCCGTTGTGGACGTCCCGCCCGCTGGCGGGGCGGTGTGCGCCGGCAGGGCGGTGCGCTCAGCTGTGCGCGGCGGCGACGCCGGTGGCGAAGGCGGTGTCACAGACCGGGCGCGCGTAGGACTGCGCGCGGGTCGGGCCGTAGACCCGGACGGCGGCCTGGCCGAGGGCGCGGGCGATGGACGCGCAGTGCTTCGCCAGGGTCGGGCGGCCGTTCACGGCCTGCTGGAGGTGGGTGAGGGCGACGCCCGGGTCCTCCTCCTGCAGCTCGGTCAGCAGCTTGTCGCGCAGGACGTCCTGGGGGGCGCGCTTGGCGGCCTGCGGGGTGCCCACGGAGGTGTCCGCGGCGGTGAGCACCGGGTCCGTGGAGTTCCCCGACCAGTTGACCCGGGTGACCGCGAGGGTCCCGCAGAGCACCAGGACGACGGGCAGGACGAATGCGAGGGTGCGGCCGATCCGGTGGGCGGGGCCCCGGCCGCGTCGCGTCTGTTGGTTCATGGAGTGCTTCACGCGTGTGAGGGTAGCGCCCGGTAATGGTTTGTAGACATTTAGTCACCGGTTCGGGGGATGAGAGAGTGCCACTATCCGGGTAGTGCGTTGACGCACAACGCTCGAAACGTCCGGTCTGTCGGGGTATTTGTCGACAACGAGAAGGGCCCCGCAGCACGCCGCGGGGCCCTCTTCGTCAACCTGGGTGATTCACCCGGGGTTGTGTGCCTGCTGGTTGATCAGTCGGACAGGCGCGCACCGGTCGAGGTCGAGAAGACGTGGGTCTCGCCGGAGCGGGGCACGACGTGCAGCTGGCTGCCCTTCTCCGGGACGTCACGGCCGCTGACACGGACGACGAGGTCCTTGGAGTCGTCGCCGACCTTGGCGGTGCCGTAGACATACGCGTCGGCGCCGAGCTCCTCGACGACGTTCACCGTGACCGCGAGGCCCAGCTCGGCGTCCGCGCCGGCCACCTCGAAGTGCTCGGGGCGGACGCCGACGGTGACGGTCTTGTCGGTGGCGGCGGCGATCGCGTCGCGCTGCACCGGCACGACCGACTTGCCGAACTTCACGCCGCCGTCGGTGATCGGCACCTCGACGAGGTTCATCGCCGGGGAGCCGATGAAGCCGGCCACGAAGAGGTTGGCGGGCTTGTCGTACATGTTGCGCGGGGTGTCGATCTGCTGGAGCAGACCGTCCTTGAGGACCGCCACGCGGTCGCCCATCGTCATGGCCTCGACCTGGTCGTGGGTGACGTAGACGGTGGTGATGCCCAGACGGCGCTGGAGGCTCGCGATCTGCGTACGGGTGGACACGCGGAGCTTGGCGTCCAGGTTGGACAGTGGCTCGTCCATGAGGAACACCTGGGGCTCACGGACGATGGCGCGGCCCATGGCGACACGCTGGCGCTGACCACCGGAGAGGGCCTTCGGCTTGCGGTCCAGGTACTCGGTGAGGTCGAGGATCTTCGCGGCCTCCTCGACCTTCTGCCGGATCTCCGCCTTGTTGACGCCGGCGATCTTGAGCGCGAAGCCCATGTTGTCGGCGACCGTCATGTGCGGGTAGAGCGCGTAGTTCTGGAACACCATGGCGATGTCCCGGTCCTTGGGCGGCAGGTGGGTGACGTCGCGGTCGCCGATGCGGATGGCGCCTGCGTTGACGTCCTCGAGCCCCGCGAGCATGCGGAGCGAGGTGGACTTGCCGCAGCCGGAGGGGCCGACGAGGACGAGGAACTCGCCGTCCTCGATGTCGATCTCCAGAGCGTCGACGGCGGGCTTGGTGGAACCCGGGTAGATCCGGGTCGCCTTGTCGAACTGCACAGTGGCCATGGTGAATGAACCCCTTCTACCGGCAGGAACGTGCCGGACGATCCGAGTAGGAAGGTGGTGCCACGACGGTGATTTCCGTTGTGGTGTAGTCCACGCGTGTGAACTGGCTCAGGACGGTACCTGGCGTTCACACGTCTGTCAGTAGTTCCGGCCCTGTGAACTTCGCGGAAATTTTCGAAGCGGCTCGCATGCCGCGCCGTGCCGTGCCCGTCGCTTCTGCCCGTACGGGCAGGCCTGTGGCGCCACGGCCGGACTCCGTAACGGCGCACGGCTGTCACTCCTGCCCGTACCGGCGGGCCAGTGCCGCCACCGTCCGGGCGACGGCCCGGCGCAGCTCGGGCGGGCCGAGCACCTCGGCCTCCGGGCCCAGCCGCAGCAGATCGCCGACGGCCACGGCCTCCGTCTCCACGCTCAGCTCCACCTCGGTCCAGCCGTCCGCGTCCGGCGCGCCCGCACCCTCCAGGGCGCGTACCCCCGCCGCCCCGAACTGCATCGGCAGCAGTTTCCGCCCGCGCGGTGAGAGCCGGACCCGGGCGACCCCGTGCCGCAGCGCGGCCTCCAGGTGCCGGGAGGACGCCTCCCAGTAGGCGGCCAGGTCGAACCCGGCGGGGCGGTCGAAGAGCTCGCCCGTCTCCGCCACGGACAGCACGCGCGAGACCCGGTAGGTCCGTACGGCCTCCTCCGCCAGGGCGACCAGGTACCAGATGCCGCCCTTCAGAACGAGCCCCAGCGGCCGCACCTCCCGGTGGACCTCGCCGCGCCAGCGCCGGTAGTGCATCCGCAGCACCCGCCGCTCCCACACGGCCACCGCCACGGCCTCCAGGCACGGCACGGGGTCGGCCTCCCGGAACCAGGCGGGCGCGTCCAGGTGGAACCGCTCCTGGACCCGCCGCGCCTGCCCGGACAGCTCCGCCGGCAGGGCCGCCTGGACCTTCAGCTGGGCGCTGGCCAGGACCGCTCCCAGCCCCAGGTCCCGGGCGGGCCCGGGCATCCCGGCGAGGAACAGTGAACCGGCCTCGGCGTCGGTGAGACCGGTCAGCCGGGTCCGGTACCCGTCGATGAGCCGGTAGCCGCCCTCGGGCCCCCGGTCGGCGCACACGGGCACACCGGCCGCTCCCAGGGCCTCGACGTCCCGGTAGACCGTCCGCACCGACACCTCCAGCTCGGCGGCGAGCTGGGGTGCGGTCATCCGCCCGCGGTTCTGGAGCAGCAGGAGCAGGGAGAGGAGCCGGTCGGCGCGCATGGGGGCCATTGTCGCGGCGTACGAGGCATACCTGACAGGAGATGTCAGGTATGGCGTCCAGGCTGGTGGAGCACATCGACATCCGGCCGACCGAAAGGACCACCACCCATGCCCGGCACCCGCACCACCACCGGACACTTCACCTTCGCCGACTGGCAGGAACGCGTGATCGGTCCCGCCGAGGACGCGACCCCCCGCCTCGCGCACGCGTCCGTCCGGAACACCTTCACGGGCGGCGTCGAGGCGGCCGGGACGACCTGTGAGTACGCGATCGTCTACGTCACCGCGAAGACCGGCTCCTTCAGCGGCATGGAGCTTCTCACCGGACGTGTCGAAGGCCGTGAGGGAAGCTTCGCGGTGGAGGAGCGGGGGTGGTTCGGCGAGGACGGAACGGTGCACTGCACCTTCGAGGTGGTACCGGGCTCGGGCAGCGGTGAGCTGACAGGCCTCGCGGGGGAGGGAGACTTCACCGCACGGCACGGCGAGACGGCAGTGGCGTACCGGTTCGCCTACGACCTGGAGGAGCGCACCGGCCGCACGGAACCTCGTGGCTCGGCGTAACGGGCTCTGTGTACAGTGGTGCCGCCCCTCACGCGCGGCAACGCGCGTCACGGCACCCGCCTCCTTAGCTCAGCTGGCCAGAGCAACGCACTTGTAATGCGTAGGTCGTCGGTTCGAATCCGACAGGGGGCTCTGCTGAAACCCCAGGTCGGATGTGTTCTGACCTGGGGTTTTGTCGTCAGTGGGTGTGGTCCCGGTGTCGGGCGCGGGTCGCGCGGGTGTCGGGGGTCTCAGTTCTGGTCTCAGTGGGTCCCGGATCCGCGGTGGTGGGCGCGGGTACGAAGAACTCGCCCATGTCGCGGAGGCAGCGCGCCCTGTCCAGCGGGTGACAGCCCGTCTTGGCCGGCCGTCGGTATCCACTCGGCCTCACGCCGCAAGGGCGCGAGTACGAGTTCAAGGTGCCCGACGCCGCGGAGGTGGCTACATAACGTCAGCCGGGCGCCGCACAGGAGCTGTCGGCGGAGCCGGCTGACGTGTTTGCCCTCAGTCGCGGCGGATCGCTCGCCGTGAGTCATCCGGGTCGTCGCCGGATGACCTCCGGAAAGACCTGGAAACCTTTCGCCACTCACGGGCCAGTTCGGGCAGCTGGCGCAAGAACCCGATGAGCAGGATGACGAAGAGAGCCAGAAGGCTGAAACCTTCGATGATGAATCTAGTGACTGAGTTCCAGTCCAGTGAGCCGAACGCCTGCACGATCATCCTCATAGTGGGGCCGCAGCCCCATCTCGAAGGGCTAAGCGGCAGTGGCCATGACTTCCTGCTGGAGAGTCGGCCGAGAGGAGGGTGCTCCTGGGACAATCGGGGAGGCGAGCCCTAGTACGCCGCAGGGTGAAGTGTCGTGCGGAGGGACGCAGCCCAGGAATCTGTATTGAGAGCTGACGTGCTGGTTAAGAGCACGTTGAGCGGCAGCCTTGATGCCGCGGACCGTGCTCTCGGCTCGCCCAAGAGTCTCAAGGGCTTGGTGGCGCTCGACCGGCGAGAGGTGTCGCACGGACCGCCAGGAATCCCAGAGATCGCGGAGTAGCTGCTGTCCAACGCCGGCGAAGGGGAGGCCCCAGGCATCCCTCAAAAACGCGATAGGGCAGGGGCGCGGGTCGAGCCCGTAAATGATCCCGGATGTTACGGAGGGGAGCCGGGTGTCTCGCTCAGCGCCAGCGAGGAGGTCCTCCGTGAGTGTTAGGGCGGTCTGCGAATCGTCGGTGACGAGGCGAGTGAGATCTTTGATCGCCGTGAGGACGTGGTCAGCCCGAAGCGTGATCTGCAAGTGCCGATTCGCGCGGCCGAGACCCATGTAGTTGGACGTCGCCGTCAGGCCAGCATGCCCAAGCCCACCGGGGGTTGAGGCTGAGTCCTGTTCGTGCGACATGGCCGCAGACTAGTCCACTGCCCGGCCCGGCGTCCTGGTGTCGCGTGGACAGCCAGACGATCACGAATCGGTCTTTGTCGTGGTCTCGGTAACCCCTCAGCTTGAGGGAGTCCGCTGGCGTCTGTCGACGTACATGAGGAGCGGTGACCTCACCCTTCTCTCACCGGACGGACTGCACCGGAGACACCCCCGGACCAAGATCCGACAACTTGTAATGCGTAGGTCGTCGGTTCGAATCCGGCAGAGGGCTCTGCTGAAACCCCAGCTCAGATGCGCTCTGAGCTGGGGTCTTGTCGTCAGCGGGTGTGGTGGCGGGGGCTATGGTCCTGTACCTGGTGGGCACTCGGCATGCGCGCGGGATGTGGCTGCTGCTTCATCGTCGCCCGCACGGGCGTAGGCAGTGGCGGACCGTTCCCATGCTTCCCGAACTTGAGACGCTTCGGCACCGGACGCGTTCAGGGTGGCGGCGAACTCCGCCCAGGCCTCCCCGGTGCGTGCCCAGTCCTCCTCCTGGGTCAGCATCTCGATCGCCTTCTCCCCGGCTGCGATCGCCTCCGCGTATCGCTCCAGGCTGCGACAAGCGGTGCCGAGGTTGTTCCAGGCGACCGCTTGGCTGTGGGTGTCGCCGGTCTGCTCGTCCAGGTCGAGTGCGGTGCGGTAGGCGTCGAGTGCTTCGGGGTGGCGCTGGAGTTCCATCAGTACCGTGCCGAGGTTGTTCCAGGCGCTGGCCTGGCCGCTGGTGTTGCCGGTCTGCTGGTGCAGGTCGAGTGCGGTGCGGTGGGCGTCGAGTGCTTCGGGGTGGCGCCGGAGGTCTTTGAGTGCGGTGCCAAGGGCGTTCCAGGCGTCTGCTTGGCGGTGGGTGTTGCCGGTCTGCCGGTGTAGGTCGAGTGCTGTTTGGTGGGCCTCGAGTGCTTCGGGGTAGCGCCGGAGCTCCTGGAGCGCCATGCCGAGATTGTTCCAGATGTCCGCTTGGCCGTGGGTGTCG